>NZ_JBHUMI010000014.1:0-529811 GCF_042684965.1 Ornithinibacillus salinisoli | reverse complement strand
ATGGTTTTAGAAGTTTTAAACGTTTTAGGGCGAAGATCTTATTAGCAAGACAGTATAAAGAAGTTGGGTTACATGTTGGGTAAAGTGGCAAAATTAATCGCCACCCCAACATTTGACGTAGAACCATATTTGTTGGGTTTCAGGTAAAATTCTAAAAAAATACATATGAATCTAGAAATTATAAGAAATTTTGAGCAAAAATTTTATTGGCAAGACAGTATAAAGAAGTTGGTTACATAAAATTTAAGTTGGAAAATTTTATTCTCTATCCCAAAATATTACTTTAATCCAACCGAAAAATATCTCTCCTTTATTTCAAAACGATTAAAAAATAGGAAATTATGACTAAAATAAATAAAAACTACTCCTTTTGTCACAAATCTATTATTTTTGTAATAAATTCTAGTAGTTCTGGTAATCCTTGTAATAGACTTTTAAAAGTCTTGTAACTGCATTGCCCCATCATGTGTGATAGGATTGGCAATGTCGGAAATTTAAGGAGGGACTACTTATGAAAAAAATAGTAGCAGTACTTGCTTCTAGTATCCTATTAGCAGGTGCATCTGTAACGAATGTTTCCGCAGCAGATTATGAAGTTGAAAAAGGAGATAGTCTTTGGGGAATAGCGCAGAACTTTAATACAACAGTAGATGATATTCTAGATATAAATGACTTAGACGAAACAGTTATCTATCCAAAACAAAAACTATTGATCTATAAGAAGTACTTGGTTCAAAAGGGAGATACATTATATGCCATTGGAAAGGAACATGATGTATCTGTAGAAGATTTAAAGGAATGGAACGAATTAAAATCAGATTTGATTCTTATAGGACAAGAATTATCCATTAAAACATCGAAAGAAAATAAAGATGATAATGAATCTAGCACAACAGCTTCTACCCTTTCGAAAAAGGAAAAGAAAACCGACGAAGAAACACCGGAAGGAAAAACAATTTCTGTATCTGCAACGGCCTATACAGCAAAATGCCAAGGTTGTTCAGGTATTACTTATACAGGAGTTGATTTAAATAGCAATCCAAATGCCAAAGTAATTGCTGTTGATCCAAGTGTAATTCCACTAGGTTCACAAGTATATGTTGAAGGTTATGGGTATGCAACTGCTGCAGACATTGGTAGTGCAATAACAGGAAACAAAATTGATATTCACTTACCTACGAAAAAAGAAGCGCTCAATTGGGGTGTTCGTACAGTCGATGTAACAATAATCGATGAGAATTAAGAATGATAGGAAAGTACCTAGTTTAGGTGCTTTCCTTTTTTATATTTTTATTTTCTAATTAGAATTGTGTATTAGTAGATTGATCACTAGGATCTACGATTTGGTTTTCGTTCGAATCCTGAACAAATCCAAGAATACCAAAACCTAAAATGAGTATCATAAATAAAGCAATTAATACTTTTTTCATTTTACTGCCTCCAAATAATTAATTCAACAGTACTTAGTATAATAAATATATAGAGTGAATACCATCTCTTTTTCTAACAAATTAACGGTAAATCTTACAAAATTGTAATATAATGGCCAAAGTATGAAAAAAATGTTAATACATAACGATAATGTGTATGATTTTTTAAGATTAAACGATAATAACAGAGAAGAAATAATACACTTGTGATTTGTGTTTACTCATAGTAAACATTTATCCAAAGTTATGATAAACTGATAGTAAAATAAGGCTTTGTATATAAATTTGTTCACTTGACATGGACAAGTGTATATGAAGCGCTTACATAATAAAGGAGGAATATAAATGTCCAGTAAAATATTGGATACGTTTTTAAATGAAAATATTGCAGAACTAAAAGATCGTGGATTATATAATGAAATTGACCCAGTACAAGGTGCAAATGGCCCCAGGATAAAAATTGAAGGTAAAGAACTGATAAACCTTTCCTCGAATAACTACCTTGGTCTATCAACAGATGACAGACTTAAAAAAGTAGCAAAAGAAGCGGTCAATACCCACGGTGTTGGTGCAGGTGCAGTTCGTACTATTAATGGGACGCTAGATCTTCACATCGAACTAGAGAAACGACTTGCTGAATTTAAAGGGACGGAAGCGGTTATATCCTATCAATCAGGATTCAACTGTAATATGGCAGCTATCTCAGCTGTAATGGATAAAAATGATGCCATACTATCGGATCAATTGAATCACGCATCAATCATTGATGGTTGCCGGTTATCCAAAGCTAAGATCATTCCGTTTAATCATTCTGATATGGATGATCTTAGGAAGAAAGCAAAAGAAGCAGTAGAATCAGGGCAATATAAAAAGATCATGGTAATTACAGATGGTGTGTTTTCGATGGATGGAGATGTAGCAAATTTACCTGAAATAGTTGAGATTGCCGAAGAACATGATTTGATTACATATGTGGATGATGCACATGGATCAGGAGTATTAGGAAAAGGTGCTGGAACGGTAAAACATTTTGGTCTACAGGATAAAGTAGATTTTCAAATGGGTACATTATCAAAAGCTATGGGTGTAATAGGTGGATATGTAGCAGGAAAGTCTAATTTAATTGATTGGTTAAAGGCTCGTTCACGTCCTTTCCTATTTTCTACGGCTGTTTCACCAGCTGATGCGGCAGCTAGTATCAAAGCAATTGAGCTTTTAATGGAAAGCACAGAACTACATGACAAGCTATGGGAAAATGGAAACTATTTAAAAGAGGGATTGAAGAATCTTGGATTTAACATTGGTGATAGTGAAACTCCGATAACACCGTGTATAATCGGAGATGAAAAAGATGCACAGAAATTCAGTAAGCGTTTGTATGAGGAAGGTGTTTACGCGAAATCTATCGTATTCCCTACCGTACCAAGAGGAGCTGGACGTGTAAGAAATATGCCAACTGCTGCTCATACGAAAGAAATGCTTGATGAAGCAATCACTGCATATGAAAAAGTTGGTAAAGAAATGGGCTTAATATAAAAAGACATAGACAGGTTAGAGAGGGAATAAGATGAAAAAAATACTAGTAACTGGAGCTTTAGGGCAAATAGGTTCAGAGCTTGTTGCCAAGCTTCGTAATATTTATGGAGCATCGAATGTAATTGGTTCCGATATACGTAAAGTAGAGGGTGCTGAAGAGCAAGGTCCGTTCGAAATCATTGATGTCACAGATGCAGAACGTATTTTTACTGTGGCCAAAGAACATAAAGTAAATACGATTATGCATTTAGCTGCTTTATTATCGGCAACTGCAGAAAAGAATCCAAAATTGGCATGGGATATCAATATGGGTGGTCTTGTTAACGCACTAGAAGTTGCTCGCGAACTAGATCTTAAGTTTTTTACTCCTAGTTCAATTGGAGCATTTGGACCTAGTACACCAAAAAATGGTACACCACAGGATACATTACAACGTCCAACAACCATGTATGGAGTAAACAAAGTATCAGGCGAATTACTATGTGATTATTATTTCCATCGTTTTGGAGTAGATACACGAGGTATACGTTATCCAGGGTTAATTTCTTATGTAGCTCCTCCAGGTGGTGGAACAACCGATTATGCAGTGGAAATCTATTATGAGGCAATAAAAAATAAAGCATATACATCATATATAGGTGAAGGAACATACATGGATATGATGTATATGCCAGATGCATTAAATGCGATTGTGCAGCTAATGGAAGCAGACCCAAATAAACTAGAGCACCGCAATGCATTTAATATTTCTTCGATATCTGCAGCACCAGAAGATTTTGCAAAAGCAATCCAGAAATATATACCCGAGTTTACGATATCGTATGATGTTGACCCTGTAAGGCAGAAAATTGCCGATAGTTGGCCAAACAGTATCGATTCTTCTGCTGCAGCGAAAGAATGGGGATTTAAAGCGGAATATGACCTGGACAAAATGACAAAAGAAATGCTTGAAAAAATTGGTGAAAAATGAAATAATTCGTAGTTACAAAGCGCCCTTTTCGAAAAAGGGCGCTATTTTCATGGGGATTTTAAGGTGCGGTTAGAGTTGCTTGCTTTTTGGGAGAATTGTTGAAGAAAAAATCAGCAACAATGCGGTAAAAAAGCTCTCCGCTTTTGCGGAGAGCTTATCTCAATTATTCGTACATCTCACTAATTTTCTTCTGTAATTCTCGGTCGGATACATATTCATCATAACTCATCTCTTTGTCGACAATTCCCTTAGGAGTAATCTCGATTAGTCGATTTGCAATACTATTTATGAATTGATGATCATGTGATGTAAATAGGATAGATCCTTTAAATTTAATTAGCCCATTATTCAATGCTGTAATGGATTCTAAGTCTAAGTGGTTTGTTGGTTCATCCATTAGTAATACATTTGCATTACTCAACATCATTTTTGATAGCATGCAACGAACTTTTTCTCCACCAGATAAGACGTTTGCTTTCTTTAATGCTTCCTCACCAGAAAATAACATACGACCTAAAAATCCGCGTAAGAAAGTTTCCGTTTCGTCTTCAGGAGAAAATTGACGCAGCCAATCTACTAACGGTAAATCATTATTCTCAAAGAATTTACTGTTGTCCTTTGGAAAATACGATTGGGATGTTGTAACGCCCCATTTAAATGAACCTGCATCAGGTTCCATTTCACCCACTAATATTTTGAATAACGTCGTTTTAGCAATGTCATCGTTCCCAACGAAGGCAATTTTGTCATCCTTGTTCATGGTAAAGCTAATATTATCAAGAACTTTCTTTCCACCAATCGTCTTCGTTAAACCTTCCACACGTAATAAATCATTTCCAATTTCTCGCTCTGGAGTAAATGCAATGTACGGGTACTTACGAGAAGATGGTTTAATATCATCTAGTGTAATATTCTCTAATAACTTTTTACGAGAGGTAGCTTGTCTTGACTTTGATGCATTGGCACTAAAACGGGCAACAAAAGCTTGTAATTCTTTAATCTTCTCTTCTTTTTTCTTATTGGCTTCTTGAGCCATTCGTGAAGCTAATTGACTAGATTCGTACCAGAAATCATAGTTACCGATATAAATTTCAATTTTTCCGTAGTCAACATCAGCAATATGCGTGCATACTTTATTTAAAAAATGACGATCGTGAGAAACAACAATGACCGTATTCTCAAAATTAATAAGGAATTCCTCTAACCACTGAATGGCTTGGATATCTAAGCCATTCGTAGGCTCGTCTAGTAGTAAAATATCAGGATTTCCAAACAAGCTTTGTGCTAATAATACTTTTACTTTTTGGTCCGCCGTAATATCAGCCATTTTCATTGTGTGCAAGGACTCTTCAATTCCCAAGCCTTTTAACAATATAGCTGCATCTGCTTCTGCTTCCCAACCATTCATTTCAGCAAATTCACCTTCAAGTTCTGCAGCGCGCATACCATCTTCCTCGCTGAATTCTGCTTTCATATAAATGGCATCTTTTTCCTGTTTCACTGCAAATAATCGTTCATGTCCCATTAGTACTGTTTCAAGCACTGGAAGGTCCTCATATGCAAAGTGGTCTTGCTTTAATACTGCAAGTCGTTCACCAGGAGCCATGGAAACATGACCAGTTTGTGGGTCAATTTCACCAGATAATATTTTGAGAAAAGTTGATTTCCCAGCGCCATTCGCTCCAATTACACCGTAACAATTTCCGGGTGTGAATTTTAAATTAACATCTTCAAATAATTTTTTATCGCCATATCGTAAACTAACATTAGAAACATTAATCATTGATTATTAAATCCTCCAATATAATAGTAATCACCGTTAGCTTACGTGATTTAAAGGGTTTCGTCAATGTTTTAGGAGTGTTATGATAGATAATAATGATATTTAAGATATTTTTTTGGTAATTTACCAATAAAATAATAAAAAAAAGTTAAAAATTAACTTGTTTATTTCTTGATTTTTCGGTAAAGTTTTGTTTATGGTATTGTTTTTTGATTTTGGGTTAGTGAGGAAGTCGTGAGGGGGAATTTTATGAGAGAAAAAACAATTTATCTTCTCTTTTCAGATACAGGGACGTATTTATCGAGAGCCATTAACTATTGTACAAAACAATCTCTTAATCATGTATCGATAAGTTTTGATCCAGAATTGAATGAAGTATATAGTTTCGGACGGATAAATCCTAGAAATCCTTTTAGTGGTGGATTTGTTAAGGAAAATATTCGTGGAAATTTCCTTAAACACGCTAAATGTAAGATTTATTCGCTCCAACTCACTGAACCAGAATACAATAAAATTCTATCAAATATTAAAGAAATTGAAACTAATGCAGCAAATTATAAATATAATTTTTTAGGATTAATAGGTATCTTGCTGCAAATTGAAATAAATCGTGACCATGCACTTTTTTGCTCACAGTTCGTGGCAACTGTTCTGAAAGACTATGAAGATTTTAAGCTAGAAAAACCAATATGTTTTGTTACACCCGCAGATATACGTGAACAATCTGGTTTACAATTAATCTATCAAGGTAAATTAGGAGAGTATCCAGAACAATTTATTACAGATACTGATAACATGCAGGATGAGACATTGGTCGCAAAGCAATCATTATTATTATTTGTTAGGAAAAAGGTTAAACAATTTGTTATTCGATAATAAAGAATGAAGCCGTATCACTTCGCATAAGTGTACGGCTTTTTTTTATTCTAGGAAATTATAAAATTTAATGCCTGTGGATACTTCTTGGCAGGAACAGCCACGTCCAGCTCCGACGGACAGGACGTCCTAGTGTCGATGATGCCACAGGACGTGGCGATTTCATCGACCAGCGCCCAGCGACTAGCGCAACTTCCCTCACCTTCGTACGATAACAGTTCGACATAGTCGAACATCCTTAAACTGTAAGATTAAAGGAAGGCCGACTAAAATCGGGCTTTGCGCCCAACGTCGGCATACCCCTATGAAGGGGCGTGTTTCCTTTATCTCCTACGGGGACTGTTCAATTAAAACCGCCACTTTGCGTGGCAACATTGAACCACCAGCGTTACGCTGGCGCAGTTCGTACGTCGCTACGACGCACAGGACGTGCTAGTACAGGCGTTGCCACAGGACGTGGCGTTTTTAGCCTGTAAGGGCGCTTGCGCTTTTGTTCTTATTCTAGCTCGGGAGGTAATTCAATTCCTAACGTTTCGTAGGGGACCTTTAATTTGAAAGCGAGGTTATTTCCCCCTAAATCAATATGCTCTACACTCACATGAAAGTTACTTTTTATATCCATTTCTGTTACTGCAACATAAATTTCTTCTTGTTTTGGGTTTATAATTACCCATTCCGGAGTCGGTAAGTATTTTTTCATATATTCCATAATCTTTTGATTTGGTAATTGCAATAATCCTAATGAAATAGAACGTTGTTTTAAAATAACATCTCCATTTTTTTGAACAATCGGTTCTAAGTGAACAGATAGTGGGACAGTAGATGAAAAAGCAGGTAGCTCACCGATTAAATGCACATCATCCTCTAAAACAATGCTATATTGATGGTTCGTGTTTTTTAACAATTCATCAAGATAAGCATTAACTAATTCATTAAGATTATTTTTCGTCGTTCGGATGACAAATTCAGAGCTCTTTTGTGTTGATTCTTGCTCTGGATCCGGTAGTTTAGCTTCAGATACTGGCCAGAAAATAAGGGTGATTAGTAAGAGAACAATAAGGATGTTACATGTGAGCAAAATGAGAAATAACTTTTTCCAATTCTTCAATTTTGTCTTTTTATTTTTGGCCATGTCGCTCACCTTTCTTCTGTTAAATACTCTAAAACGCGTTCGGCCATCAATTCATAACCTTCCTCGTTTGGGTGGAAATTATCATCCGCAAACAGGTTTACTTCTGTGCCCACAAATAAGTCCTTGGTTGGAATGAAAGTTCCATTTGAATGTTCTTCAACAAGTCTTTGACCAGTAGCATTCCATGAATCAACAATTTGGTCCAATTCTTCGATCTCGGGGAAATATTGTGAAAAGGGATTGTAGAATCCTATTAAATAAATTTCTGTATTACTATTAATTTCATGTATCCGTTCTAAAATAGTCTTTACTCTTTCTTCATAATGTACAAGTTCCTTAGAGAAGGGTTCAAATGTTAAGTTGGTAAAGTTTTCTTTAGCAACCTGCATGATATCATTTGCACCAATTGTAATTAATACGATATCGGATTTCTTTATCGCATCTACAATAGAAGCATCATTTAAACGAGTAATAAGTTGATCGGTTCTATTTCCTCGTTTTCCAAAATTGTCAAAGTGGACCCTTTCATCAGTTGCATTTAGTTGTTCTTCAATAATGCCAACATACCCTCCACGATCCGTACGATCACCGACTCCTTGAGTTAATGAATCACCAATAGCGACAATATTTGTTTCTTTCCGTTTGAAAAAGTCAATTGTGCTTTCTACTGCTTCAGAAATAATATCTTTAAAGTTTTCTGTTCCATTTTCTTCATTTTCTTCGACTTGATTTTCATCGGAGTCATTTTCCGCATTTTCCTCGTCATTTTCTTGTTCATCTTCGTTGGTAACATTAGGCATGGTAATGTTGTTAGTAGCGTTAGATTGTTCGAAAATAATAAATGTAGCAACCCCGAAACAAAGTAGTAGTAGCGAGATGATATAAATAAACATTTTCCGCTTCATGGGATACCCGCCTATTCTTCAAAAGTATTCAATATTATTTTATGATAAATCAAGTGTCATATCTACTCCATTTATTTATATATACCCAATTTTTATATCTTTTAAAAGGATGTTTTTCAAGTACTGATGTATTTAGTGTAATGTAAAAAGAGGACGATTCCAAATAGGAAATGAGGCTAAGACATAACTATAACTTTCCACTCTAAAGACGAATGCTTACACGGCAGGAAGTTTAGAATGTTACTTTTTCAACAGTTAGACATTGATTTTTGAGGTTAGAATGCGAAGCAACTGAACTAAAGATTAGATTCGCTCATAAATTTAAATATTCGCTCAGAACCGACAGCAATTCGCTCATAAAGTCAAATATTCGCGCAGAACCAGCAAGGATTCGCTCATAAAATCAAATATTCGCTCAGAAGCAACAATTCCGCCCGCCCTGCGTTGCAACTTCCATACTTCTCCTATTCATTTGTTCATGACTGTAAAGCTACCATTTCGTCAATTAAAATTTGGAAAATATATCTTAAAGTTTAATTCCTTTTTTCGCACCATTATTGACTTCGACTGCGACGTTGCCGAACATTCCTTTTTTAAATTGCGTTATTACAGCGATTTTTTAGAAGGTGATTTTTTAATAAATAATTTTATTAAATTAGTAATAGTTAATATTATAAGAACGCTTGATAGAATTGTTAACCATAATAACTCTTTTTTTTCAAAAGTAACTATGAATGAGGAAATAAGACCGATCAAAATAATAAACATATAAATTTTTTGTTTCATTAAAGCGTATACCCCCTAGTTGGATTATCTTTATATATAAGATGACTATACTCTGCTTACAGGTTTCATTTTAAAAATAGATAGATACCACTGATTATAGTAAACAATTACGAAAGTAACGGTCAATATGTCCGTCACACTTTACATCAACTACTTCTTTAGAGTAACTACCTAAAAAAAACCCTTCAGCACATTTAATTGGTTTGCTTCCGAATGGGATGCCGATATATCGAACCTAAATAAATAAGCAAGGCAACCCAAATAAATCCAAATGAGATAAGGTGTGCTTGAGAAAACGTCTCATGGTAAACAAATATCCCTAACAACAGCATAATGGTAGGGGCAAAGTATTGTAAAAATCCTACCATTGCCAAAGGAATTCGTTTTGCTCCACTGGAAAATAGTAATAATGGTACAGCGGTTGCAACACCAGCTCCAAATAGAAGTAGATTTGTTGAAGAAGTTACATCCGACGTTGAAAAAGCGTTTACTGGAATAATTAGTAAATAAATGATTGCCAAAGGTGTAACGATCATCGTCTCGATCGCTAGCCCAAACATGGGTGGTATATCAACGGTTTTCTTGAAAAGACCATATAATGCAAAACTAACTGCCAAAGTTAATGACACCCAAGGAAATACACCATAGCTAATGGTAAGGTATAGAACCCCAATTCCAGCGAGGATTACAGAAAACGTTTGTTGCTTAGATAGCTTCTCTTTGAGTACGATGATAGCTAACAATATACTTACAAGAGGATTGATATAATATCCAAGACTTGCTTGAATGACATGGTCACTATTAACAGCCCAAATGTAAGTTAGCCAATTTAAACTAATCACAACGGAGGCCATTGTTATCCCAAGTAGTTTTTTACGATCTAGTAGTATCGTTTTACATTCTTGTATAAATGCTGGCCATTTTTTCAAGAATAAAATAATAATAATCATAAAAAGAAATGACCAAATGATGCGATGAGCTAGAATTTCACCAGCAGGAACATGGTCAACAACCTTCCAATATATTGGCAAAAAACCCCATATTATGTATGCTGCAGCGGCATACATAATTCCTACTCTTTCAGTTTTATTCTCCATATAACGACCTTCTTTTTTCTTATAATAGTCAATCTAAATAAACTAATTTTAGATCTAAGTTCATAAAAAATCAATTAACTAGATTTATTACAATGAAAAGAAAACGCTTTCAAAAATTAGTTTTATAGAATATGATAGTAGTGGAGGATCAAAAAGCCATAACAAATTAGGGGGAGAGTATGTTGACTCGAAAACATAATCGCTTTGAAACTTCAGTTATTCATGAAGGGTACGATGCCAAAGACATGCTAGGTAGCTTGTCGACACCATTATTTCAGACATCAACATATACATTCACTTCAGCAGAACAAGGAGAAAGAAGATTTGCTGGGGAAGAAGATGGCTATATCTATAGCAGATTAGGGAATCCAACGGTGACGGTTCTTGAAGAACGTATAGCAGCATTGGAAAATGGGGAACGGGGTCTTGCTTTTGGTTCTGGAATGGCCGCTGTTTCTGCCACTTTAATTGCTTTAACAAAATCTGGAGATCATATTCTATGTTCATCTGGATTATACGGCTGTACATTTGGATTATTAACCATGATGAAAGAGAAGTATCATATCGATCATAATTTTTCTGCAATGGAATCAAAAGAGGCAATTAAAAAGTTAATCCGACCGGAAACGGCTTGTATTTATGTGGAGACTCCGATAAATCCTACAATGAAATTAATAGACTTAAAGATGGTAGCAGATGTAGCTAAAGAATATGACATACCAGTCGTTGTTGATAATACATTTTCTTCACCATATTTGCAGCAACCACTTGAATTAGGCTGTGATGTTGTTATTCATAGTGCAACAAAGTATATAGGCGGGCATGGAGATGTGATAGCAGGATTAGTAGTTGGAAAAAAAGACTTCCTTGATTCTGTTGCAATGACGACGCAGAAAGACATCGGAGGAATTATTTCTCCTTTTGATGCATGGTTATTATTACGTGGCCTTAAAACGTTGCCAATCCGGATGGATCGACATTGCGATAATGCCGAGCAAATAGCTAAGAAGTTGAAAGAACATCCCAACGTTACGAGTCTATTTTACCCGGGTGATGAGACAAATTCGGGCTATGAGATTGGGCAAAAACAAATGAAACGTGGTGGTGGTGTAATCTCATTTGAAATAGCTGGAAAAAAGGAAGACGCACAAAAGTTACTAAATAAGCTATCCTTCTTAAAAATTGCAGTTAGTTTAGGGGATGCGGAAACATTAATTGAACATCCTGCAACAATGACACATGCAGTTGTCCCAGAAGAATCACGCCTAGAGATGGGAATTACAGACCAACTTATCCGCTTATCTGTCGGTTTAGAGGCGCGGGAAGATATTTGGGCAGACCTGAAGCAAGCACTAGATCAATTGTAAGTTCTATTCGAAGTTATATATGTTACTGTGGGCGCTTGCTCCATGGTTTTAAAGTACCAACAACGGTTTCTTTATAGTCTCGTTGAATAACCTTTATAACGCCATTAGCAATTTCATCATGGGTTAACCAACGGGATCCACCGTCTTCAATAACAAATCCTAAGTAAACACGTCTGTACTGGCAATTGTCAGGAACGGTCGTGTTTTCTTTTACGAAAAAAGAAGAACTACCTTGAACATGGAGTAATTTCCACGGTTTTTCCCATACTTTTAACTGATCCAAAATGGTTGGAAGTGCCTCTGGTGCAGATGAATGAATCCAACTAATTACTAGATCGGGAACTCCAAATTCATTAATCGCCTCGTTAACTTTTTGTTGCAACTGTTCGGTATCATGATAATCCACCGTTAATGGATGGAAATTGTCTGGAGAGGCGTTTTTATGTTTCATCTTGTCAAATTTGTCCCGATTACGATTAAGAACAGAAACAAAATAATTATGCTCCACTAACCAATGACAAACTCTTTCCAACATTCCTGTCCCACCAATGACAAATGCATATGGTTTATCACGCATCATTCTACCTCCCTTTTTCATACAGTATAGTATAAAGGTAGTAGTAGAACAAATTCCAGAGCATAATGAATGAAAATATCGCAATGTATGTATTTGGGGATTGTGCTATATTATAAGTAAGACATTAATACTTAAAGGGGATATACATATGGAATTCATGCCCTATATATTAGGATTTATTATCTTTTTTAATATTGCTTTAGGCATATCTATCGTGTTTTTAGAACGTAAAGATGCGAGTTCTGCATGGGCATGGTTGATGGTTTTACTTTTCATACCAGTAATCGGATTCTTTCTTTATCTTATATTTGGACGACGGTTAAGCAATCAACGAATTTTCTCATGGGATACAAAATCAAGATTAGGTGTTAAGAAAGCAGTTGATGCCCAACTGCAGCAAATGCAAAATAAAGAGTTTAATTTTAAAAATAAGGACCTTATAAAGTATAAGGAATTATTTTACTTACACTTGAAAAATGATGATGCGATATTAACACAGGACAATGATGTTCAAATATTTATTGATGGCCATGAAAAATTTGATTCTTTAATCAAAGATATGGAAGAAGCTACAGATCATATTCATCTGTTGTATTATATATTGAGACATGATGGGTTAGGACAACGAATAGCAAATGTTCTCAGAAAAAAGGCAAGAGAGGGTATAGAGGTTCGTGTTCTTTATGATGATATGGGTTCGAGAAGTTTAGGTAGAAAATATATTAGGTATTTGCAAGATGCTGGTGTACAAGTAGAAGCATTCTTTCCTCCAAAAATTCCAAATATCAATTTTAAAATCAACTATCGTAATCATCGTAAACTAGCTATTATTGATGGTGAAATTGGTTATATCGGTGGATTTAATATTGGAGATGAATATTTAGGTGAAAGCAAAAAATTCGGCTATTGGAGAGATACACATCTTCGAATAACTGGAAGTGCCGTTCAAAATATGCAAACACGTTTTATATTGGATTGGAATCAGGCTTCCCGCAATGATATATTATATGATAAAAGCTACTATACATCCGTACCATCGGGAGATGTGGGCATACAAATTGTATCAAGTGGACCAGATTCGGACTGGGAGCAAATTAAAAACGGATACATAAAAATGATACTTTCAGCAAAGGAATATGTTTATATTCAAACACCATATCTCATTCCAGACGAAAGTTTGCGTGACGCAATAAGCATTGCGGCTCTTTCTGGAATTGATGTAAAAATTATGATTCCTAATAAACCAGATCATCCATTTGTGTATTGGGCCACGTTATCCTATGTGGGAGATTTATTAGCTGCAGGAGCTGAAGTGTATATATATCAAAAAGGATTTCTACATGCTAAAACAATTATTGTTGATGGAAAAATCGCATCGGTAGGGACAGCTAATATCGATGTGCGGAGCTTCCGGTTGAATTTTGAAGTGAATGCATTTTTATACAATCAGTCACTTGCTGAACGTTTACTGGAATCATTCGAAGGTGATATTCAACATTCATCACAAATGTCATTAAAATTATACGCAAAACGGTCGATTGGTATTCGTATGAAGGAATCAATATCAAGATTGCTTTCACCTATTTTATAATAAAAGCTACAGGAATTACTTAGGAGGAAATTTGATGGAGAAAAAGCCCTGTTCAAACTCATTAGCTGTGAAAACGTCTCATGTACTTCCACCAGACACAAACACACATGGAACTTTGTTTGGTGGAAAATTAATGGCAGACATTGATGATGTGGCAGCGATAGCAGCAGTTAGACATTCACGGCAACCAGTTGTTACAGCTTCGACTGATTCGGTTGACTTCTTAGCACCAGTGAAGGAAGGGGATTCCATTTGTGTCGAAGCTTTTGTAACGTGGACCCGTAATACTTCCATGGAGGTTTTTGTAAAGGCTGTTACCGAGGAATTACTAACTGGTGAACGAAAGGTATGTACAACCGCATTTTTAACCTTTGTAGCAGTGGATGAAAATGGAAAACCAACTCCGGTTCCAGAGGTTTATCCAGAAACAGAATTAGAAAAATTATTACATGAAAATGCACCACTTCGTGCGGAAGAACGGAAAAAACGGAGAAGTAATTCCAAGGGATTAGCAGATAGATTTGGAACGAATTATCCTTGGCACTCTGAGCGAAATTTATAGTATAGTCTACTGCCTGTGGGAGAACATCCTACGGGTGTTTTTGCGATTAATTAAATAGAGGTGAAATAAGGAGAGAATTCTTTCAGGAATTGGAAATGCTAACAACTAGAGCTACTTCGAAAGGGGAATTTATGTGGATATATTAGAAAGTATAATTGGAGAAATCAATGATGCACTTTGGTCTTATGTACTAATTATTGTATTGATCGGACTGGGGTTATGGTTTACAATACGAACGAATTTCGTTCAGTTTCGTAATTTACCTGAGATGTTTCGAGTCCTTTTTGATAAAAGAACAATGGTTACATCTGGAAAAAAGGGAACGTCATCATTTCAGGCATTTGCTATTAGTGCAGCTTCAAGGGTAGGTACTGGTAATCTTGCTGGTGTAGCTTCTGCCATTGCTATTGGTGGTCCTGGAGCACTTTTTTGGATGTGGGTTATTGCCTTACTAGGTGCAGCATCAGGATTTGTTGAAAGTACACTTGCACAAGTTTATAAAATACCAGATAAGAAGCAATACCGTGGCGGACCAGCTTACTATATGGAAAAAGGGCTAAAAAATCGCAACCTAGGAATTGTTTTTGCTATCACCATTATTTTTACGTATGGTCTCGTATTTAACTCCGTACAGTCCAATACAATTAGTCTTGCATTTTCTGGAGAATTTGCTATTAATCAGAATGTTATAGCAGCCATACTTGTTATTTTAACAGCAGTTGTCATATTCGGTGGCTTAAGAAGTATTGCTAATGTGACACAAGTTATTGTACCAGTATTGGCTATCTTATATATCGTAGTAGCACTATTTATTTTAATCATAAATATTACAGCGATACCAGAAATGATTTCACTAGTTTTTTCGAATGCGTTTGGAATCCGTGAAGTTGCTGGTGGTGGTTTTGGTGCTGCAATTATGATGGGGATTAAACGTGGTTTATTTTCAAATGAAGCGGGAATGGGTAGTGCACCAAATGCTGCCGCAACAGCTGAAGTGACCCACCCAGCCAAACAAGGATTGATCCAAGCATTAGGTGTATTTTTTGACACAATTTTAATATGTACGGCAACAGGTTTTATTATAATATCGGCGGGAGGATATGCTGGAAGTGAATTAGACGGAATCCAATTAACCCAAAATGCTTTTGCATCACATATTGGTCAATGGGCAGAAATATTTATTGCTATTTCGATTTTCTTATTTGCTTACAGCTCGATATTAGGAAATTACTATTATGGAGAAAGTAACATTGCTTATATTAAAGAAAGTCGTTCAGGTTTGTTTATTTACCGTTTAGCAGTACTGGCAATGGTTGTCTTTGGGGCTATAGCTACCTTTGATTTTGTTTGGGCGTTAGCCGATCTAACCATGGCAATTATGGCATTAATAAACCTATATGCTATAACTAAACTATATAAAATTGCTCATCGTGTATTACAGGACTACCGTGAACAACGGAAGGCTGGAAAGGATCCAGTGTTTTATCGTGATGTTCTGGAAGAAGACTCCGGTGTGGAATATTGGGAACGCGAACAAAATAAGTAATCTTGTGAAGGCTGTAGCCGTGTCCACGTAATGTAATTGTTCGAACTCAAATCAACACTACCTCATCATTGGATCTAGAATCTTACTACAAATAATAAGAGGTCTGCCTATAAGTATTCTTTCAGGAATTTATAAAAATAAACAATACAATCGCAATCTTGTGGTTATTGCGAAGTCAGAGTGAATGTAATAGATGTTCGAGGTTATCAACCTAAAATTAATGAGTTTTAAAACCACTGTATCCTAAAAATGAGTATGCAGTGGTTTTTGAATATTACACTGAAATAGAAAATATCTATCTAATATCATTACCTAATTTTTTTATAAAATCTAACCAAGGTTCACTTCTTTTAAAATCACTTTTATTTTTTATCTTTTCACTAATAAATTTACTTTCTAATGTTTCCATTACCCCATTGTAATAGGATGTAATAGTTTGGCTACTTTTTAATAGTTCTAATTCTTCTAGGCTAATTTCATGAATTATATTTTGGTCATAATTTTTACTTACTAATTTTTGATTAAGAATGTGAAGATTATTCTGCACTTCGATAAGTCTATATTCAGGAATCGAGGCATCCAATATTAATTCTTCTTCATCTATTATAAATTCGTTATAGTTGTTTTTAAAATCATTCAAATGCTTAGAGGTTTGTAGTACATTAGTTTTTAAGACCTCTGACTTATTCAATGTTATTCTTTCGTTAGATATCACATCTTCTAATTCATTGTTTAATGATTTTATATTTATTGAAAATTGAGATAAATGATCAATGATACTATTTTTAATATACATTTCTTGTAAGCTATTATTATTTTTGTTAAGCATAATTAATGTGATTAACATAATTAATAAAGCAAATGTTAAGATTAAAATCCATTTAGTTTTTTTCATTTATTTCTCTCCAAAAAAAATTTAAGTAATAGTTATATTATAACTAATGCTAGTATAGTTTCATAGACACATCTTAGTTAGGTTAAAAGGCTATGGTCATATTCGAGAAGATCGAGAAGAAGTAACACATTCAGAACTACCACTATCACCGATGCGCATAAAGAGAATCACTCTTCACTTTCTGTCTATTGACCTAAAACAAGAAAACGCTTACACTATAAGTAAGAATATTAAAAACAATTTGAGGTGTCCATTATGCGTTTATTTCATAAACAACGGAAAGAGAAGAATAAATCACAAGGAGGCTTGGTTTAAAACCAAAGCCTCCTTTTACTTTGTATGCTTTAACTTAGTAAAGCAATATTGTGGAGGTGCGTATAAATGATTATGTTAACTGGTTCTACATTAACGTTAGACGATGTGAAGCAGATTGTGTATCACAATGAGGAAGTTGTATTAGCCAATGAATCGGTTCAAAACATACAAAAAAATCGGGAAACCGTAGAAAAATTGCTTACAGATAAGCAAACAATGTATGGGATTAACACTGGTTTTGGAAAGTTTAGTGATGTGATTATCGAAGAAAGTGACTTAGATAAATTACAGTTAAATCTTATCTATTCCCACGCATGTGGTGTCGGTGAGCCTTTTTCAGAACACATTGTCCGAGCTATGCTGTTATTAAGAGCAAATGCATTAGCACAAGGTTACTCTGGGGTACGACCTGAGTTAGTTACGCAATTAATTAAATACTTGAATGCAGGTATACATCCAGTTATACCGCAGCAGGGATCGCTTGGAGCAAGCGGTGATTTAGCACCTTTATCTCACTTAGCGTTGGCTTTATTAGGTGAGGGAGAAGTGATATACCGTGGAAAACGGATGGAAACTGGCGAGGCATTAGTTTCTATAGGAATTCATCCGATCACATTAAAGGCAAAAGAAGGTTTAGCGTTAATAAACGGAACGCAAGCAATGACAGCAACTGGTGTTGTTACGTATCTCGAAGTGGAAAAACTTCTCTATCAATCCGAGATGGTAGCAGCAATAACATTAGAAGGATTACAAGGGATTATGGACGCCTTTGATCATGATCTGCACATGGTACGTGGACATCATGAACAAGTAGAAGTAGCTAAAAGAATCCGACAAATTTTAATAGATAGTGATCTTACTACAAATCAAGGTCAACTTCGGGTGCAAGACGCGTATTCCTTAAGATGTATCCCACAAGTTTTAGGATCATGCTGGCAAACAGTGCACTATGCAAAAGAAAAGCTAGAAACGGAAATCAATGCTGTAACCGATAATCCGCTTATTTTTTCGGAAGAGAATAAAGTAATTTCAGGCGGTAACTTCCATGGACAGCCAATTGCATTTGCGATGGACTTTTTAAAACTTGGTATCGCCGAAGTAGCGAACATCTCTGAACGAAGGACTGAGCGGTTAGTAAATCCTCAATTAAATGATTTACCCGCCTTTCTGAGTCCTAATCCTGGACTTGAATCAGGCGCGATGATTATGCAATATAGTGCTGCATCGCTTGTCTCGGAAAATAAAACATTAGCACATCCAGCGAGTGTAGACTCCATTCCGTCATCAGCAAATCAAGAGGATCATGTAAGTATGGGGACAATTGCAGCTAGACATGCTTTACAAATGCTGCAAAATTCGAGAAGAGTAATTGCTATTGAATTAATTTGTGCGCTACAAGCGGTTGAATATCGAGGAATTAAACAGATGGCAAGTAGGACACGGGACTTTTATGAACTAGCACGTAAAATAGTTCCGAGTATTACGAAGGATCGTGTATTTTCAACCGACATCGAAAAGCTTACCAGATGGCTAAAGGAAGAAGAGGATAGTAACACGCAAATACGATTAAATAAAGGTGGGGTTATGCATGAGCAAAGTTGATGTTAGAGCAAAAAAAGGATTGGAGCTAGAGTGTAAGGGTTGGGAACAGGAAGCGGCACTACGGATGCTTTATAACAACTTAGATCCGGAAGTTGCGGAAAAACCAGAAGAGCTCGTCGTCTATGGTGGGATTGGCAAAGCTGCACGAAATTGGGAAGCATTCCATGCCATTGAAAAGACATTACGTAATTTGGAAAACGACGAAACAATGCTTATTCAATCAGGAAAACCAGTAGGCGTTTTTAAAACCCACAAGCATGCACCACGTGTACTTCTATCAAATTCTGTATTAGTACCAAAATGGGCAAACTGGGATCACTTCCATGAACTTGATAAAAAGGGCTTAATCATGTATGGACAAATGACTGCGGGAAGTTGGATATATATCGGTACCCAAGGAATTCTACAAGGAACCTATGAAACTTTCTCAGCAGTAGCAAAGAAGCATTTTGGGGGCTCTTTAAGAGGGACGATCACTTTAACAGCAGGACTTGGCGGTATGGGAGGGGCACAGCCACTTGCAGTTACGATGAACGAGGGAGTCGTCATCGCCGTTGAAGTGGATCGTACTAGAATCGACAAACGGTTGCAAACAAAATACTGTGATGTCATGACCGAAAGCATTGATGAAGCTATAAAACTAGCAAATGAAGCAAAAGAGGCAGGAAAACCGCTATCTATTGCACTGCTCGGAAATGCAGCCGAAGTTCATCACCAGTTGCTTCAAAAAAATACTCCAATAGATATTGTAACCGATCAGACATCAGCACATGATCCATTGAATGGGTATATTCCAGTGGGATATTCTGTTCGTGAAGCGGAAGAATTACGAGAAGACAATCCGGATATGTACGTCAAGTTAGCCAAACAAAGTATGGCGAAACATGTAGATGCTATGCTCCAATATCAACAAAGAGGTTCGATCGTTTTCGACTATGGAAACAATATCCGACAAGTTGCTCAAGATGAAGGAGTTTCAAATGCGTTTGATTTTCCAGGATTCGTTCCCGCCTATATTCGTCCGTTATTTTGTGAAGGAAAAGGACCATTTCGCTGGGCAGCTTTATCTGGTGATCCAGAAGATATTTATCGAACAGATCAACTAATCAAAGAGCTCTTTCCAGAAAATGAAGCATTGCTTCGCTGGATTGAAATGGCCCAAGAGCGTATTTCCTTCCAAGGTTTGCCTTCACGAATTTGTTGGCTAGGTTACGGAGAGCGTGTGAAGATGGGGCTTGCGATAAACGAATTAGTACGAAAAGGGGAACTAAAAGCACCAATTGTTATTGGTCGTGATCATTTAGATTGTGGTTCGGTAGCGTCACCTAACCGTGAAACAGAAGGAATGAAGGATGGTAGTGATGCGGTTGCGGACTGGGCGGTGTTAAATGCATTAATCAATACGGCTGCAGGAGGCTCCTGGATATCATTCCATCATGGAGGCGGTGTCGGAATGGGATATTCCTTACATGCTGGCATGGTAGCGGTTGCTGATGGAACTGATTTAGCCCAGGAAAGATTAGAACGAGTATTGACAACAGACCCAGGAATGGGAATTATACGTCATGCAGATGCAGGCTATGAAACAGCAAACCAATTTGCTGAAACACATGATATTACCATACCAATGAAAAAATAGGAGGGAGAGAGGAGTATGCAAGTCGATATTCTAATTACAAATATTGGGCAACTACTTCCAATGGATAAGAAAGGACCTGTACGAGGTGCTGACATGAATGACTTAACTGTTTGGGAAGATGCAGCCCTTGGAATAAAAGGAAATCAAGTAGCCTGGATTGGTGCAATGGATGAGACGGATCAGGTAGAAGCAGATGAAGTAATATCTGCTCATGGAAAACTAGTAACACCAGGACTTGTTGAGCCTCATACACACCTTGTATTTGGTGGATCAAGAGAGAAAGAAATGGCACTCAAACAAAAAGGAGTACCTTATCTGGATATTTTAAAACAGGGCGGAGGAATATTATCAACAGTTCGATCGACACAAGAAGCAACTCACGAAGAATTAGTTGATAAAGCGTTATTTCATTTAGATCGGATGGCCATGCATGGTATTACAACAATGGAGGCAAAGAGTGGTTATGGCTTAGATCGAGAGACAGAACTTAAGCAGTTAAAGGTTGCTAAAGAGGTGAGTGATAAACATCCATTAGATCTTGTCTCGACTTTCCTTGGTGCACATGCAATTCCTCCGAGCTACAAAGATAATCCGGATGCTTTCCTTGATCATATGGCTGATTTGTTTGATGAGATTAAATCAGAAAACCTAGCAGAATTTGTAGATATTTTCACAGAAACGGGCGTATTCACGGTGGAACAATCGAGAAGGTATTTACAAAAGGCAAAAGAAAAAGGCTTTAGAGTAAAAGTTCATGCAGATGAAATCGATCCATTAGGTGGAACAGAACTAGCGGTAGAAGTTGGTGCAATAAGTGGGGATCATCTAGCTGTTACCTCAGACGAAGGTATTAAGCAGCTTGCTAATTCTGATACAATCGGTGTTATTTTACCAGGTACTAGCTTTTACCTCGGAAAAGAGACGTATGCAAGAGCACGTGAGATGATCGATGCAGGTGCAGCCGTTTCTATCTCAACTGATTTTAATCCGGGTAGCTGTGTTACAGAGAATTTGCAGTTAATTATGTCAATCGCAGCTTTAAAGCTAAAAATGTCTCCTGAAGAAATTTGGCATGCTGTAACCGTAAATGCCGCACATGCCATTGGACGAGGGAATGAAGCGGGATCAATAACAATTGGGAGAAAAGCGGATATTGTTATATGGGATGCGCCAAACTATATGTATATTCCGTATCACTATGGTGTAAACCATGTAAATACGGTTATTAAAAATGGGAATGTTTTATTTCAAAGGCAGGAGATTCGATGACTAAGATCCGTCACTTAATGCCTGCTGGAGAAGCTATTTTTAAAGATCGGTACACAACAAAAGCAAAGGATTTATTAAAACCATGGCGACATGGTAAACATGAGGAATTTGGCTTGGTGGGATTACCTTTATCCAAATCATCTATCAGCCATTCAGGAGCATCGTTTGCCCCAGGAGCGATTCGTAGTGCAATGCAAAGCTATACCAATTATTCAGGGGAAACGGAAGCAGAGTTATCAAAACCAATCTTAGATTTCGGTGATTTATATATGGATCCGACTGACATAATAGGAAATCAGCAACGATTACAGGAGGGGCTAACCGATATTTATGCAACGGGAGCAGCAAAAAATTGGATCATGCTTGGGGGCGATCATTCTGTAAGCTATGCAGCTATCAAAGCATTTTCGGAAACGTATAAATCAGTTGGCATCATTCAGTTTGATGCTCACCATGATCTACGAAACACGGAAGATGGAGGTCCAACAAATGGGACCCCGTTTCGTAGATTATTGGAGGATAAGATTATACAAGGGGAAAATTTAGTACAAATCGGTATTCGTGATTTTACTAATGCAAAGGCATATCATAATTATGCGAAAGAGAATGGCGTTGTTGTATATACGATGGCGGATGTGCATCACAGTGGAGTAAGAGAAATTTTACGACAAGAGGTTGAGCGATTAAAACAACAAGTTGATGTTATTTATATTTCTCTTGATATGGATGTACTTGATCAAGCCTTTGCTCCAGGGTGCCCAGCAATTGGGCCAGGTGGGATGGATAGTTATACCCTATTAGATGGGATCTTTTTAGCGGCAACATATCACGAGGTCATGGCGATGGATATCGTGGAGATAGATCCAACTATTGATGTTCGAAACATGACAAGTCGTGTGGCTGCAAATGCGATTTTGCAGTTTATGAAAGGTAAAATATAAAAGAGGACTGTTTGTAAACAGCCCTCTGAAGATTATTTTTTGATTGCTTGATCTTTTACTTCTTCTGCAGTGATCCAGACATCAGACCAATTTTGGATTTCTTGAATGACTGGTTTTAATGCTTCTCCTTTTTCTGTTAAGGAGTATTCAATTCGAACTGGGAATTCGGAATATATATTACGTTCAACGATGCCTTCTTTTTCGAGCATTTTTAACCGATCAGAGAGTAATCTTCCACTAATTGGCAAATCAGCTTCCATTTCAGAAAACCGTTTTTTGCCATGTAGAAGCTCTGACAATATTAGGCCAACCCAACGTTTGCTGATTAGCTGCATCGCTTTTTCAAATCGTGGACATAAATCACTCATCATTTTCACCTCGTTAGTCGAAGGATCGTTCAAGTATAATAACTTACAAAAAGTAACTCTTTATTTTATAATAGCACAACCCTATTAACGTGTAAAATAGTACAAAGATCGAGCAGCGATAGAAACTTTGCACAATTAGGAAAAGTTAGTTGGAAAATTTACTTGTTTGTGGAATAATAACGGTATACGAAATAATTTTAATGGAGGTTTATCAATGGTATCTCAACAAACACAAGAAAAATACGCAGAATTAGCATTACGCACTGGCGTTAATTTACAAAAAGGACAAGCACTAATGATTAATGCTCCACTTGAGGGTGCAGAATTTACGAAAATGGTTGTTCGTAAGGCATATGAAATAGGAGCAAAGGACGTACATATTAATTGGGTAGATGATGAATTAACCTTGTTAAAATATGAAAATGCTCCGGATGAGGTAATTGCTGATTATCCAGAGTGGAAAGTAAAACTTCATGATACATTTGCTGAGGATGGAGCTGCGGTATTAAATATCCGTTCGACCAATCCGGATTTATTAAAAGATATTGATCCAACACGTGTAGCGAAAGCAAACAAAGCGGCTGCGCAAGCGATGAAGAATTTCCGTAAATATACGATGAATGACAAAATTACATGGTCAATCATTTCCATTCCGACGGGAGAATGGTCACAAAAGATTTTCCCTGACAAGACGCGTGAAGATGCAATCGAAAGTCTTTGGGAAGCAATTGTGAAAATTGTTCGTGTGGATCAAGAAGATCCCATCGCAGCTTGGGATGCACATAATGAAACACTGAAAACTGCACGTGAAATATTAAATGACAAAAATTATAAGAAATTAGTCTTTAAAGCGCCTGGTACAGAGTTAGAAATGGAACTTCCAGAAGGCCACATTTGGAAAGGTGGATCTGCTGTTTCTGAAAAAGGCATTACCTTTAATCCAAACATGCCTACAGAAGAAGTATTCTCTATGCCTCATAAATATGGTGTAAATGGTACAGTTTCTAGTACGAAGCCTTTAAACTATGGTGGAAGTCTAATTGACAACTTTACGTTAACCTTTAAAGATGGGAAGGTTGTTGATTTTAAAGCGGAACAAGGTGAAGATACACTGAAGCATTTATTGGAAACGGATGAAGGGGCGAGACGTTTAGGTGAAATTGCACTTGTACCACACGAGTCACCAGTATCTCAATCCGGATTAATTTTCTATAATACTTTATTTGATGAAAATGCATCTGTTCACATCGCACTTGGTAAGGCATATCCTACAAATATTAAGGATGGTTCTGGTATGAGTGAGGAAGAGTTAGATAAGCATGGTGTAAATGATAGCTTAACACATGTTGATTTCATGATTGGTTCTGAAAAACTGGACATCGATGGTGTTAAAGCTGATGGAACGAGCGAAGCAGTATTCCGTAGCGGAACTTGGGCTTTAGATGTGAAAAATAAATAAGTAAGGTGATCCACGAAAAAAAGCAGGGGAATTTTTATATATTCTCCTGCTTTTATTATGATATTTTGATAGCTATTCCGTGTATGAAGGGCAAATCACCTATCAGAATTCAAACGTATCTACATTAATCCGTTCTTCACCAAAACAGCTTTTATCTTTGTGTAATCATACTCCTCTGGCAAAGCTTCTTTTAAAGGTTTCAATTTAGGTTCTTTAATATTTTCCCGTGCAGCTAAGATAGTAGCTTCTTCCTCATCATTGAAAAAGATATTCCAAGCAATCGGATATCCTTCCTGGAATGCTTTAAATAAATGATTTTCCACTGTCAATTTTGTGATTTCTCTTATCGTAGCAATATCCTTGATTGCCTTACCAGACTGAAACATCTTGTAACTAGTAATATGACTTGGTGTGTCGTCGGTATTCTTTTTTCGCTTTGGCGCAGGGGAATCGCTAATTCTAATTTTCGTTTTCACATCAGGATTTTCTTTCCGCCATTCTTGAATGACACGCAAAAACACTTCTCCATATTGTTCGTACTTTTTCTCTCCAACACCTTTGATCTCTAGCATATCCTCTTTCGTCTCAGGGAAATAGCGACTGAGCTCCTTCAAGGTCACATCAGAAAATAACACGTATGGAGGTACATTCTTTTCATCCGCAAGCTTTTTCCGTAAGTTTCGTAATGTAGCGAATAAATCTTCTTGATAATCAGCTTCTTCACTAGTTGGTATCGGTGCTGTATACATAGTAACGGACAGCTTCCCTTTTAATACATCCACCGATTGTTGGTTCAGTTTTAGCGTTGGAAACTTTCCTTCTTCTGTCGCAAGTATTTGTTCCGCAACTAAAAAGTGAATTCGCTCTGTCAGTTCCTTCTCCGTATATGCCGACATGATCCCATACGTTGAGATGGTGTTTAAATTAAAATCTTTAATCTTTTTATCCTTCGATCCCTTGAGTACTTTTGCTGTCATACCAACGCCAAAGCGCTCACCCATTCGTTTCACACAAGATAAAATCATTTGTGCTTCTTCCGTAATATCCATTTTTTCTAACCGTTCTACACAGTTACTACATCTGCCGCAATTTTGCTTGAGAGAGGTGTCATTAAAATAATCCAAAATAAAGGTCGATAAGCACCCTTGTGTATGGCAGTAATTAACCATTGCTTGTAACTTACGGTATTCATTCTGTTTTGCCGCCTCATCCATCAACGATTGCTCGATTAAAAATTTCTGCAACTGGATGTCTTGAGGAGAAAATAATAAGATACAATCACTAGCCTCGCCATCACGTCCAGCTCTACCTGCTTCTTGATAGTATGATTCGATATTCATTGGCATGGCATAATGGATAACGTATCTTACATTCGATTTGTCTATCCCCATTCCAAATGCATTCGTAGCAATCATAAGTGTCTTTTCATCATGAATAAAAGCGGCTTGTGCTTGTTTCCGAGCGTTTTCAGACATTCCAGCATGATATTTGGCAACTTCAATGCCTCGTTTTTGTAATTGGTCGTATAAAGCATCGGCTTGTTTTCTTGTTGCGGTATAAATAATGCCAGACTCTTCTTTATGTTCCTCTAGAAAGGAGCGAATATAGCTTGTCCGATCCTTCCCTTTTATAATATGAAAAGAGAGATTTTCTCGTTCAAACCCAGTGTTGATAACTTGGTCCGGCTGAATATCTAACATCAATTGAATATCAGAAATAACTTCTTCAGTAGCTGTAGCGGTTAATGCCACGTAAACCGGAATGTTTCTTATTTGTTTAAGCTGCGGAACAATCGAGCGATAACTTGGACGAAAATCATGTCCCCATTGCGAGATACAATGTGCCTCATCAAAAGCAACTAAGGCAATTGGAATTCTTCTAATTATATTTACAAATATAGAAGAATCGAACCGTTCTGGAGCAACATAAACAAACTTATATCGCCTTGCTTCTATATCTGATAAACGGGTACGCTGTTCTTCTGGAGAGAGTGAACTATTAATATAAGTAGCTGGGATTCCTAGTGCTTGAAGGGCATCAACTTGGTCTTTCATCAGTGAGATTAATGGGGAAATGATAATCGCAGTTCCTTCTAGTGAAAGTCCCGGTATTTGATAACATAAAGATTTACCCCCACCAGTAGGCATGACAGCTAATGTATTTCTTGTATGTAATATATGTTCAATAACTTCCTTTTGACCTGGCCTGAATGACTCATAGCCAAAGTAAGTTTGTAATATTTTTTCTTGTTCGGCAATCATATCTATACTCCTTTCTCCATCTAATCCTACCATATATTTTTGTAGGATTGGTAGAATCTTTTAAAATTGTAATTTGAGACAGTCGCTTGTCGGAAAATGGAAATATAATGCATAGGTTTTGGTGAATTTGTCATTTCGCAACACTGGAAAGGAACGCTCTATACTATTCATAAAAAAAGATCCACCCAACAGGATGGATCTAACAACATGTTAATAATTCACTTTTTTCCTAAACAACCATCCGATCAAACCACCAAATAACGCTGGAACTAGCCAACCTAGTCCGATATTAAATAGTGGGAGCTTCTCCATCACGGATGTTACATTTGCCATTTCTATTCCGAATGCAGCAAGACCGTCATAAAAACTAATTACTGCTGTCAGAATTATGGCTCCACGGTATACAGAGGTTGCGCCACCAAATAATCGATGCATAAACGTTAACATGATGAGTACAATGGCAATTGGATAAATAAATACAAGAACAGGAACAGAGTAATTAATAATTGTATTTAACCCCTGATTTGCAATAAGATAACTTCCAATTGTTACGATTAATGCGATCCATCTGTAGGATAGATTCGTAATTTGCGTAAAGAATTGTCCTAAGGCTACTACTAACCCAACGGATGTAGTGAAGCAAGCAAGTGTGACAATAACACCTAATAATAACGAGCCAAAATTCCCAAAGATAATGTTTGCTGCACTTGATAAAATATCACTACCATTGTTATAAGAACCTTTTGTAGCCATTTCTGCACCTATCCAACCGATAGATGTATAAACAATCGTTAAAGCAATACCAGTAACCACTCCGGCTTTCAGTGTAGATAATACCAATTTCTTTTGACTAGTTACTCCTCGATCTTTAAATGCATTAACTACAATAATACCAAAAGCTAACGAGGCAATTGCATCCATTGTTAAATAGCCTTCAACAAATCCAGTAAAAAAGGCAGCATTACTATATTTCTCGCTCGGGGGTTCAAGTCCATTTTGTAATAGGAAAAAACCTCCAATACATAATCCAAAAATTCCTAATAATAGTATGGGCGTTAAAATTTGCCCAATCCTATCAACCATTTTAGATGGGTTAAGACTTACTAAAAATACAAGCACAAAGAAAACGGTTGTAAATATAAACAGTGACAGATTTGAATCACCAGTGAACGGTACTGCACTCATTTCATAACCCACTGTTGCTGCGCGAGGTATTCCGAAAAAAGGTCCAATAGCAAGATAAACTACCGATGTAAAAATAAGTCCAAATAGAGGATGTACACGATCTGCAAGTTCTCTCACATCACTTTTTGAAAAGGAGATTGCCGTAATAGCAATAATTGGTAGACCAACACCTGTAAGTATAAAACCAGCAATCGCAGCCCAATAAGAGGTACCAGATTCGATCCCTAAGGTGGGGGGATAAATTAAGTTTCCAGCTCCGAAAAATAATGCGAAAAGCATAAATCCAATGATGAAGATGTCTTTATTCAAGATGAGTTCTCCTTTGGCTGTAGATGTATTATTCAAACAATTAGTTAGATACTATAACGAATTCGTTTATTCTAGGATAAACTGACTATTTTATTAAAATTTATATAATTTTTCTGAAATATAAACAAGCAAAAACAATCTTACAAGCTAAACAGTTCCGTGTCAATTCAAAAAAAGACAGTTCTGACATTTTGCGTTAGAAGCTTGAAATTACAACGATTTTACAGTGTTATTACGTTGTACGTGAAATTTCTGAGATAAACTAGTTTACAATATGTGCTTTCACATTTAGAATGTCTTTATATTTGAGAAAATTATTGTCCTACAATAAATTGGACGTTCTATTTATACAATACATTATAAGGGGGCATCAGATGGTTCCGTCATTATTATTCGAAATTATGCTTATCGGTCTATTAGGTATTGGATCACAATGGCTAGCCTGGCGCTACCGTATGCCGGCAATCGTCGTTATGTCTGTAACAGGATTATTAGTAGGACCGATTTTAGGAATTATTAATCCTGAAGAAGACTTTGGACGGCTATATGGTTCTATTATTTCTGTAGCGGTTGCAATTATTCTTTTTGAGGGAAGTTTAAATTTAAGTTTTAAGGAATTACGAGGTCTAGGTAAACCTGTATTTCGTATTTCGACTGTTGGTGCATTTATCGCCTGGATATTAGGATCCTTAACAGCGCATTATATTGCAGGTTTATCGTGGGCAGTAGCATTTGTTATTGGTGGATTGTTCATCGTAACAGGTCCAACCGTAATTATGCCATTGCTTCGTCAATCAAAACTAAAGCCAAGGCCAGCTAAGATTTTAAAATGGGAAGGAATTATTGTAGACCCAATTGGGGCACTACTTGCTGTATTTGCATTTGAAATTATCGCTTATTTTACATCGAGTAATCCGGATGGGTCTGCATTGCTCCTGTTCTTCGCGGCTTCTATATTTGCAGGAATATTTGGTTGGGTATGTGGTCGTGGTATTGGCTGGATGTTTGAGACAGGCCATGTTCCTGAATTCTTAAAATCACCAGTTGTATTTGTAGTAGTTATTTTGTGTTTTACCTTCGCAGACGAGATCATGCATGAAACAGGTTTATTATCTGTAACTGCAATGGGGATAACGCTTGCGAATATGGGCATAAGCTCTGTTTCTGATATGCGTCATTTTAAAGAGAATATTACGATATTATTGATTTCAGCAATTTTTATCATGTTAACTGCCTCTTTACAAATGGACACATTACTTCACATATTTAACCCTAATATTATTGGTTATGTCTTACTAATGATGTTTGCAGTTAGACCTTTATCTATCTTCTTATCTACGATAGGAAGTGGGCTTACGACAAATGAGAAATTTTTAGTTGGATGGATTGCGCCTCGGGGTATTGTTGCGCTGACTGTTTCCAGCTACTTTGCTAGCATACTAACAGAGGCTGGATATGAGGATGCAGCCATTTTAACAACATTAACATTTGGGTTGGTATTCTTTACGGTATTAGCACATGGATTTTCTATTGGCTGGTTAGCTAAAAAGCTGAATCTTTCTATGGAAGGTCGACCAGGATCGATTATTGTAGGAAGTAACGACTTTACAGTTGAACTAGCAAAATCATTAGCTAAAGCGAATGTTCCAATAGTTATCGTGGATAATTCTTGGGAAAGATTAAGAGCAGCACGTGAATCTGGTATTCCGTTTTATCATGAAGATGTGCTTTCAGAGCAAACAGAATATAATTTGGACACCATACCATATGAGTATTTAATAGCAGCTACGACAAGTAACTCCTATAATGCGCTCGTATGTACAACATTTATGCCTGAATATGGTAGAACAAATGTCTTTAAAGTAAGTCCGTATAATAGGGAGTATGGCACTTCGAAAGAAATCGTTTCTAAAGTAGGCGGCAGAGTATTATTCAAAAAAGAAGTCAGCTTAGATGATTTAATTGAAAAAATCGAAAAAGGATATGTTTTCCGTCAAACAACGATTACAGAGCAATTTAGCTATAAACAATATTTGAAGGACAAAGATGAAGAAACAGTTTTCTTGTATCTAATAAAACCGTCTGGTCAGATTAAATATTATTCTGAAGAAATGCGAACTGTTCCAGGTAAAGGCGATACAATCGTTAGTCTAATGCCACCTAATAAGGAAAAGGCAAAGATTGAGGCAAGGTTAGATGGCGGTATGAATGAATAGAATGAAATGATCATCTTGGTCTTCACACAAATCGCACAGTTATCTGTGCGATTTTGTTATGTGTAGACATGTGAATAACATTGATGGTGGTTATTTTAAGAAAAGGCTGTTTTAGTTGATTGGGCGAGAAACGTGAAGAGGTCAGAAAGGAGAGAGGTTGGGAGTAGTGTGGGAACGGAAAATGTTCACTAATCTACTTTCAAATTAACCACTTATCATGTAAATTTCCTTTTTTTGGTCATATAGTAGGTTGTATTCTGTTGTTTGTTTATTTAAAATTAGTACAAGGGTATGATATGTACCCAACCTTCCTAATGAAGGGGGGTGATAAGTTGGTGGAACAAGTGTTAATCTTTCTTACGGCATCGCTTAACCTTTCTATTGCAGTAGCGAAACTGCTGGATGTGCTGTTAAGTAAGCGTAAAAAGAAAAAGAACCCTCACTCGGACTAGTGAGAGTTCAAACACTGTATCAGGGAAGAGGAGAAATCCTCTTCCTAACCATCATCTTATGTATATCATACCCTGTTTATTCAAATAATTCAATGAAACACATATCGATAGATGCCTTGCAATATATTCCTTAATTATTCTAGTTCTTCCAGTTTCTTATAAACCTCAGCAATTTCTTTTTCTAAACGAATCAACTGCTCCTCAGCAGAGGAAGCCCTTCCTCGTACATAAACTAACTTATCTAAATCACTTTGAATACGAACATAATCCGACTTTAGTTCATCCAATTTATTCTCTAATTCTTTTTTTGTCATGTATATCACTCCCAATATTAGTTTAGCGGAAAAAGCCTTTACAAAACAAGAAATTACGATAAAATGATTATTAATTTATCTAGCAAAAGTAAAGCTGTCCATTTCGCTCAAAAGGGGGTTATTTCTTGAAGGTAAAACTAGAAACATCATTACATACGTATATGGAAAAAGTGGAGGGGTTGTTATTAAAAAATGAAGCAAATAATAACTTGATGCTCGGGTTATTGGATCGTGGTTTTAATAACGTAAATGCATATCAAGAGGGTGTTCATTTAGGAATTGTAGAGAATGACAATGAAATTATTTATGCATTTATGCAATCTCCTCCTAACCATTGGATACTAGCTGATGTGGATCAGCTGGAGGAAAATGTTATCGAATCCATTGTGCTCTTTTTGTTTGAAAACAATTATGATGTGCCTAGTGTATTAGGTCCAAATGATGCAGTAGAAAAATTTGTTGAAAGCAGGGCCCATTTAACAGGTAAACGTGCTCACGTTCAAATGAATCAGCTTATTTATCAATTAGATGAGGTAAAAGTACCCCCAAATTTAAATGGAACATTAAAACAGGCAAAGGATAAGCACAAGACATTAATAGCAAAGTGGCTTTATCAATTTGGCGTGGAAGCAAATATGTATATTTCTCGATTAAAAGCCGAAACAATGGCTACAAGCTATATTGATAATCGGACCATCTATTTATGGGAGGTTGATGGTAAAGTTGTATCGATGGTAAATAACTCAAGGAAAACGAAAAATGGTGTAACGCTTAATGCAGTATACACTCCAGATAAATATAAACGAAACGGTTACGCAACGAGTGCTGTTGCGGCTTTATCTAGAAAACTACTTGCGGATGGATACAAGTTTTGTAGTTTATATACTGATGCAGCTAATCCAACATCAAACAGTATTTATCGTAAAATCGGATATTACGAAATTGGGTCATCTATCGTATATGAATATGAAGCAACCTAAAAAAGCGATCGAATTTTCGATCGCTTTTTATTAGATTAACGCATCGTCTCTATCTTTTTTAGAATCTGTATATGTCTCATAAAAATGAACAATGATTGATTTCACGAGTGCATAAATTGGAACAGCAAATAGTATTCCTAAAAAGCCTGCAATACTTCCAGCGGCTAAAATGATTGTGATGACAGTTAATGGATGTAAGGCTAATACACGCCCCATTACATTTGGGGAGATGAAATTACTTTCAATTTGCTGTGCAATCACCATCACGAGAGCAACCCATACAATCATCATCGGATCTTGGAAAGCTCCCACAATAAGAGCTGGTATAACGGATAAAAATGGTCCGACAAATGGAATAACGTTCATTACCATACCAAAGATAGCGAGTGTCAAAGAGTATGGTAAGTCTATAATTAGATATCCGATAAATAGTAATATCCCAACACAAAAACTTACAATTAACTGTCCTTGGATAAATGATGTCAATACATCATCCATTTTTCTAAGCAAACTTCGTAAGTTTGCTGCTTTCTTCTTGGAAAATATTTTCGTAATAAAGGGTACAAATTTATCCCCATCCTTTAACATGAAGAAAAGGAAAAAAGGAATTAATACCAAGGCGAAAATAAAACTAATTAATTGTCCGATAAAACCAAATAAATAATTTAATACAGCCTCAATATGTGATTGAAGATTTTCTGTGAAATTATTAATTGCGTTATCTACTTCTTCCGGGATCAAGGTTTGATTGGCTTGCCAGTATGTAATGATTTCCTGCGCCCAATCAACCATTTTAGGAATATTATTAGCTAGATTAACAATCTGTCTTTGGGCAATTGGCACAATATACATCGTTACGATAAAACCAACGAAGATTAATACAAGGAAAACTAGTAATATGGAAATAGAATGATTAATTTTATAACGCATAAATAATTCCATTAATGGCTTCGTTAAGTAATAAAGGATTCCGGCACCAATGAAAGGAATGGCTACGGCACCTACATATTTGAATACTGGATCAAATATGAAATTAGTAGCGGAAATTAACAAGATTAATAGAAAAACTAAGATAAAAAATACTAATGTTTGAAACCAACGTTTATCAAACAATCACATCACAACTTTCTATTGAAAATATAAGTATATTCTTATTCTAACTGTTTGCTTGAATATTTGGAAGATGTGTTATTAATAAAATTCTTACCATTCTTTAGGAAGAATAAACCTTTTGCAGAATGTAATTAGAATATTACCAGAAAGTATGCTAAAATTTGAGCATATAACTGAAATTGGGGGATATGGCAAAGTGAATAGTTGGGAAAAAGTATATCAAGAGTGGAAGTCATTTCCTGATCTTGAAGTAACACTAAAAGAAGAATTAGAGCATATAAAAGATGATCCCAAAGCATTAGAAGATGCTTTTTATAAAGAATTAACATTTGGTACGGGTGGAATGCGTGGCGTGTTAGGACCAGGAACAAACCGAATGAATATATATACGGTTCGGAAAGCAGTGAATGGACTAGCCAAGTACTTGTTAGAAAATGTTGTAAATGTGAAGGATCGTGGAGTTGTTATTGCCTACGATTCAAGGTACATGTCAAAGGAATTTGCGGTGGAAACAGCCAAAGTGTTAGGTGCTTATGACATTAAGGCTCATGTGTTTGAATCACTACGTCCAACACCACTGTTGTCATTTGCTGTACGCTACCTTGCTACGGCTGCTGGTGTAATGATTACTGCAAGTCATAATCCACCAGAATACAATGGTTTTAAAGTATACAATGAAGATGGTGGGCAAATGGTTCCAAGCGAAGCGAATCAGGTTATTGCCGCTATAAAAGAAACAGAAAATGAGTTGTCAGTTCCTGTTTTAGAACAAGATGAATTAGAAGAAAAGCAATTGATAAACTGGGTTGGACAATATATTGATAATGCATATCTTGACCAACTTCGCCAAATTACAAAGATGGATCAAAATGGATTGACACAGAATAAAGATTTACAAATTGTCTTCACCCCGTTACACGGAACTGCAAATGACCTCGTATTGCGCGGGTTAGAACAATTACATTTTGAAAATGTGGATGTTGTAAAAGAGCAAGCTATACCAGACCCAGAATTTTCGACGGTAGCTTCCCCTAACCCTGAGGAGCATCAAGCATTTACATTAGCTATCGAACTAGGTAAACAAAAAAATGCTGATATTTTGTTAGGGACAGACCCTGATGCAGATCGTTTAGGCGTTGCAGTGAAGAATAAAGATGGCGAATATACGGTGCTGACTGGAAATCAATTAGGTGCTTTATTTGCTGACTACTTGCTTTCGCATTCAGAACAAGCTGTGTTAAACAATGCTCGATTCATTAAAACAATTGTTACTTCTGAATTGGGACGAGCGATCGCAACCTCCTATGGTGTGGAGACAATTAATACATTAACTGGATTTAAATATATCGGAGAAAAAATACGCCAATTTGATGCAACAGGCGAGACGTTTATATTGGGCTATGAGGAAAGTTATGGCTACTTAATCCGTAGCTTTGCCCGTGATAAAGATGCTGTTCAAGCAGCAGTGATGGCATGTGAGATGTCACATTATTGGAAGCAGCAAGGAAAAACACTTTTAGATGCTTTAGAAGTTCTTTACGAAAAACATGGTTATTATTTAGAAGGGCTGACTTCATTAACCTTAAAAGGGAAGGAAGGCTCTGAAAAAATAACGGAGATAATGGAAGCTATTCGAAAAAATCCATTGACTACTGTTGGTGGATTAACAGTAGAAAAAACAGAGGATTACTTATCTAGTGAACGAGTAATTATATCCTCTAAGCAAACAGAAACAATTGAGTTACCGAAAGAGAATGTCTATAAGATGCTATTGGAAAATAATAGTTGGGTATGCTTACGACCATCTGGTACAGAGCCAAAAATTAAATGTTATTATGGTGTTTGTGAATCAACAAAAGATCAAAGTGAATCTACTTTAGCAGCATTAAAAGAAACGATGGAAACTTTCATGAATCAAATTATTGAGAAGTAAAGTAAATTAGCTATTTTTTATGAAGGCTGTTTTTAGTAACGATTGTTGCTTTTTCTAAGGAATGATTATAATTAGTAATTGATGTAACATACGCAGTAACATACGCTCTGAATAGCCGCTTCGGAAATACACTGCGCTTTCCGCGGGAGTCTCCGAGTATTTAAATGAAAAAAGCAATCTTGCACCATGATGTGCTCGATTGCTTTTTGTTCTTTCTAATTTCCACTATTTGATGATGTAGCAGCGGTTGCTCCGGCTATTGTTGCGATCATAACTGCTTGTTGGGCTTGTATCACAGTTTCCAACACGGTATAAATACTCGTTTCTGCCAATCCAGCATGATCTATTTTTTCATTAACAAACAAACTAACAGCCATTAATACATTCATATCTTTCTGCCACTTAAAATCCTTCACTTGATTCAGTTGCTCATACATATCGATAATCTGATGAACATCGAATTCTTCTGGTGGTAATAGCGCTAGAATACCTATGGCAGGATAATACGTTGTCTTTGTTTTAATACCGTGATCAAGTAACATATCAGCGACTTCCATAGTTCGATTAACTATTGTTTGGATATTCCCATCTTCGCTTAAAGAAAGAATATGACTCAGAAATTGCAAATCATTCCCCTTTCTGAAGCCATTCTTAGCTAACTGTTCATAATAGGATTCCATATGCTGGATAATATCTTCCCGTTCCCGAAAAGCGAGTAGCGTTGCAAGGGGGTAATCTCCAGAAGAAGTAAGGAAGGCGTGTTCCTTTTTCATGCCATCATAAATATTCTTCGCCGTTTGAATCGTTGTTGGAACAGCTAGGTGTTCTGTATGATTTGTAAGAAGAATCGTTGCTGCAATATACGTAAAGGTCCCACTACTAAATTTAGCCCGTTTAAATTGTTCATAGTAATCATAAAGCAGTTCGACTTTTTCTTCTGAGTTGTCAAAATTTACATCCAGCATCGCTGCAGTTGTAAATCTAGGATATGACCTCATCGAGGAGAATAAGCTTGCCCGTCTCTTTATCGTATCAGCTAGTTGCAGTAATTTTTCCGAATCTAATTTCGTATCATTCATTGTATAAATGGATGCAATGGACATGAGGATGCGTTTATCGGATACCTTCCACTTCATTCGGTGTTTAAGCGCATCATATGTTTTTGTATAGTTATTTATTTTAGTGTTCATAGGTTGGCACTCCTTTCTCATCGGTAACTATACATACGTTTTTACAGGCAAATAAGTTTCACTTTGTAAATTTTGTGTAAAATTTCAGGTATTACACACGCAAATATGTTATTTTAATAGAAAATACTCACATGGAGGTTGTTATGCCAAAAAAAGGATCTTTGTTTGAAATTTTAGGCACCTCATTAAAACTAGGACTAACATCATTTGGTGGTCCTGTTGCCCATTTAGGTTATTTTAAAAATGAATATATCGATAAACGTAAATGGATTGATGACAAGACATATGCTGATATCATTGCCTTATGTCAGTTTTTACCGGGTCCTGCCAGTAGTCAGGTGGGTATTGCTATCGGTATGCTCCGAGGTGGAATCTTAGGCGGTATTGTTTCTTGGTTTGGTTTTACTATTCCATCAGTTATCGTACTTATACTTTTTGCACTTGCATTTCAATCGTTCGCTTTAGGTGATGCAACTTGGATTGCAAGCTTGAAAATTGTAGCAGTTGCAGTAGTTGCCCATGCAGTATTAGGGTTAGGAAAAAAACTAACACCAGATCGACCTCGAATTGCTATTGCTATTGGTGCCCTTGTAATCATGCTATTATTTCCTTCTGCTATTGTACAAATTTCCGTTATTATCGGAGCTGCGATTCTAGGATATTTTATGTTTTCCAAACAAGCGGAGACGAAAGTGCAGCAATTTTCCGTTTCTATTACGAAAACACAAGGAATTATATCTCTTACTATTCTAGTTTTACTACTATTGGGATTACCACTATTAGCACAAATGGTATCGAATAGCTATGTAAACATCTTTGATACATTTTTCCGTGTTGGTTCGATTGTATTTGGTGGTGGGCACGTTGTATTGCCACTTCTAGAACAAGAAGTTGTTCCAAACGGACTTTTAACAAGCAGTGAGTTTCTGGCCGGATATGGAATGGCTCAAGCTGTACCAGGTCCACTATTTACGTTTGCTAGTTACTTAGGGACGATGATGAAGGGAATAACTGGTGGAATTGTTGCCACAGTAGCAATGTTCTTGCCATCTTTTTTACTCATTATCGGAGCATTACCGTTTTTAAGTGAATTACGTAAACGAAAAAGCTTCCAAGGTGTATTAACTGGTGTAAACGCAAGTGTAGTTGGTATTTTGCTAGCGGCTTTTTATGATCCAGTTTTTACAAGCTCTATTTTAAGTGGAGCTCATTTTGGATTAGCAGTTATTCTATTTGCACTTATGCAATTTTGGAAAACACCTGCTTGGTTGATCGTTATAATCGGGGTTGTACTAGGCGAAGTAATGGCATATCTCTTTTGATAGCGATACAATGGTCGTGAGGTGATTATATGGTACAACATCATTTTCATTTAAAAGCGGATTGGCCAGGTGGCCGTAACAGTGAAGGCTATATTGAGGCTGGTAATTTAAAAACAAAAATATCAATTCCACCTGAGATGGACGGCCCGGGTATTGGTACCAATCCAGATGAAATGCTACTTGGTGCAGCTGCTACATGCTATATCATTACACTAGCTGCGATGATTGAGCGTGCGGCATTACCACTTAAAGAAATGTCCCTGGAATCGGAAGGGATTGTTGATGTTACAAACGGCGTTTTTACGTATAAAAAAATCATTCACAAACCGACCATAGGATTAGATCATAGTGCAACTGCACAGCAACGGAGTAAGCTAGAAAAATTAGTTGTAAAAGCAGAGAAAAGCTGTATGATTTCACGTGCTATTGAGGGGAATGTGGAACTCGAACTTCAAGCAAATATTTTAGGGTGATAGAGTCTACTTTTGTTAACGGTTTATGTTGTCTATCGCAAAACGCTAATTCGCATACTAAATAATATGCAATAATGTATATTAAATTGCACCGCAAAATGTGGTGCTTTTTGTTTATAAAAAGATTACCCAGTTCAATCACAACTGAGCCATACACAAAAATTTACTTTTTCTTAAACACTTTCCCCTATTCTGAGAAATTGCTATTTATGAAGGACTATCCCCTATCTTGCTATAAATTTCATAAGCAAAATACCCCAATAAATAGCCAATTACAGTTCCTAAACTAATTGTAGTTAATGGAGAAATTGGTGAAAACATGCCCGAAATTACACCGATAAGACAACCAAAAAGCATTCCCATTGGTATTAAACTATCTAATAAATTCTGAGCTTTATTTGTTTTTTTCTTACCTAGGTTGCCTAGTTTATGTTTATGTTCAAGCCTTTTAACTACAAATAATACAACCCCTCCTGTAATTGCAATTGGTAATACAATACGCACAATTTCCATAAACCCCATATATAAATCCCCTTTCACTTTTATTTTCAACAAACTGGACCGATTGCTGCATAAAACTTTAGAAAAATATTTTCAATATATAGTTTTATTTTATCATAAATATTCAGTTTGCATTGATATACTCTAAAGAGACGATTTATCTAATTTGCATCCGAAAAAGTATTCCTAGGTGTGCGGTAGGTAACGGAATTGGTAGTTCTTTTTTTGTATCTTATTAAACTATGAATCTCAAATTCAATTGCTTGACACTTTATATAAACCATTGTATCTTATTAAAGTCATACTATTTTTATCGGAATTATAAAGTATTAGTGAGCGATAAAATATTAGGTGCATATACTAATAAAAATTCAGACAGGGGGCATACACAAAATGGATATTTTGTATGTATTATTAAATATTGCTGTATTAGTAGCTATTATAGGTCTACTGATCTTTATGCAAAAAAAACATGTTTCTTTTTCTAGACGAGTATTTACTGGTTTAGGTTTAGGTATTGTATTAGGGGGAGTTCTTCAATGGATCTATGGTAGTGGTTCTGAAGTTCTTTCAACGACAACGGATTGGTACAGTATCGTTGGTCGTGGGTACATTAATTTTCTCATGATGATTGTAATTCCACTTGTATTGGTATCGATTATCCAATCCATTATTAATCTTGAGAAAACAGCTGAACTTGGAAAAATGTCAGCTTGGATTATTGGGATTTTAATTACGACAACAATGGTTGCGGCATTGATTGGTATAGGTACTGCGACTGTATTTGACTTAAGTGCTGAGCAAATTGAAGCAGGGCAAGCAGAAACGGATCGTGGTTCCATGTTGGAATCTACCTTAGATGAAGTCGTACAAGGGCAATCAACACCACAGAAGATCCTTAACTTTATACCATCTAATATCTTTTTAGATATGACGGGACAACGTTCTACATCTGTAATTGCTGTTGTTATCTTTTCTGTCATAGTTGGGATAGCGGTATTAGGCTTGCGTCGAAAAAAACCAGAGCAAGCAGAAATGTTCACAAAAATGGTCAATGCTATTTATTCCGTAGTTATGCGTATTGTAACGCTAATCCTACGCTTAACTCCATTCGGTATTTTAGCGTTAATGGCAACAACGGTAGCGAACACAAACTTTGCAGGTATTATTGAACTAGGTAAATTTGTTCTGGCATCCTATGTAGCATTATTGATCATGTTCATCCTGCATTTAGTATTAGTTGGAGTATTCGGATTAAATCCTATGACTTACTTACGTAAAGTAATACCAGTATTAGGATTTGCATTCACGTCACGTTCAAGTGCTGGAACAATTCCATTAAATATTTCAGCACAAAAAAATTCGCTAGGAGTTGACCAAGGTGTAGCAAATATGTCTGCATCATTTGGTGCAACTATGGGGCAAAACGGGTGTGCAGGAATTTATCCAGCAATGCTAGCTGTGATGATCGCGCCGACAGTTGGAATCAACCCACTAGATCCTTGGTTTATTTTACAATTAGTAGTTATCATCGGTATTAGCTCATTCGGTATAGCTGGTGTTGGTGGTGGAGCAACATTTGCTGCACTGATCGTTCTTTCATCTATGAACATGCCAGTAGCTTTAGCAGGACTACTCATTTCTATCGAAGCATTTATCGATATGGGTCGTACTGCACTTAATGTAAATGGTGCAATGGTTTCCGGAACACTAACATCACGTATCCTAGGAAAACTAAACATCAAAACATTTAATGATAAGACAGCAATTGAAGACAGCAGTTCATTATAAAATTGGAACAGCCGCCCCTGATGGAGCGGCTGTTTTTTAATTAATGGTTTATGCGTGTCCGAAATTCCGAGACATGCGTCTGATAATCGAGAAAAAGTGTCCGAAGATCTGAAACGAGCGTCCGATAATCAGGAACTCCAGCACCAGTGCCCGTATATCCAATCCTTGATAAGACAAGGTTACTTAATTAGTTCCATTACCCGATCCAAATCCTGCTTCTTTCCAACTTCAAAATAATCCGCAAAAGGGCATCCAATAGCATGCACCCGATCTATCCCATTTTTAATGGTAAATTGTTCAGGCCGTAAATCTTCATTTACTTCATCCCAAAACATGGGCATAGAAACTGTTCCTTCAGCAGTCTTTCTTGGAGAATAGGGAGCTATGATTGTTTTATCTTTTCCATGCTGGACGTAATCAATATATAACCGATCATTGCGTTTATTTTTCATTCGTTCGGTTGTAAAATAATCCGGACTTTGCTTTTCTACAGTCCAAGCAATTGCTTGGGTAAAAACAGCTGTATCATCATAAGACATACTGCCTTCAGGGATAGGGATGTGAACTTGTAATCCTTTGTTTCCAGAAGTTTTTATAAATGAAGTGAGCCCTAAATCATCAAGCAAACGTTTGATCAATAATGCTGCATGGATTGCCCAAGCAAATTTACTGCGATCAGGTGGATCCAAATCAAATACTATTTCAATCGGATTCCTGCTACCGACACGTTGAAAAGGAACATGGTATTCCACGGCACCATGATTAGCAAACCATGTTAATGAATCAAGAGAATCACAAATAATTAATCGATCATCTCCATCACCAAATCCTTTAATAAAGGGAGGTGCATAACTTGGTAAATGTTTTTGGAAGAAAGATTCTTCATTTACGCCATCTGGACAGCGTATTAATGTTAATGCACGATTTTCTAAAAAGGGGAGCATATATGGAGAGATTTCTCTCATATAAACAAGCAATTCCCCTTTCGTTAAATCATGATCTGGCCAATATAGTTTTTCCGTGTTACTCACCTCAAATGAGGAAGGTAGCATTGCCATATCAAGTTCAAATTTTTCCAAAGTGCATTCTTCCGGAGAAAGGTTTGGAAGGAGTGAATGGAACTCTGGTTCACGAAGTTCTCCGCGATAAATGTCCAAGGAATGAGTGGAAGCACAAATAGCAGGAGGGAGTCGATAGATCTTATTTTCTTTTTCTCCATTTGTCAAAAAGAGTTGCTTTACCGTTTGAAATGCTTCCGAATCTAATCCATGTTTACATTTGCCAACCTCGATCATGCTATCATTATGAAAAACATTCATAGTAAAATATTCATTTTCACTGTCATACTCTGATAAAAATCCTTGAAATGTTCGCCAGTTTTTTACTTTATACCAGTCCTGATGTCTTTTTCCAGGACTATATACACTTTTTTTTCTTTTGGCGATTATGCCTTCACCTTTGTAATCAAATATGATTTTCCATAACTTTTCTGAGTTATTAAATGCCTCTATGTAACGGATTCGTTCTGACAAGCTATTCTTCGTAAACAATTCCTTCAACATATTTTTCCGTTTTTCCAAACTGAGTTTTTCTAGGTTGGAATCTTCTAAAAGTAGTAAATCGAAGGCTAAAAACGTAGCAGGTCGTTCCAATCCTGCTTTATCAATCGATTCTTTATTTTTTAATCTTCCCCGTTTTTGTATCCATGAGAAATTCCCTTGATAGGCGTTGTTTAGCACAACTAATTCGCCATCAAGTCGTAAGGGGAGGACATCATTAACTAATGATTGATTTTCCTGACAATACGATATAATTTCAGGAAAGTTCATGGAAAGATCCTTCTGATTTTTACTTGTTAGTCGAATCGTACCATCTGCTTTCCAATCCAACACACATCGAAATCCATCATATTTTACTTCATATATCCAATCCTCCCCAGTGGGAATATCTGTACTAGCTATTGGCTTCATAACATCCATTCACAAAAAACTCCCTTCCTCTATAAATTGGCTTATTCCATCAAAAATAATCAACAAGGATAAGAATGTTTGAATTCGCCAAACTAAAAATAAAAGGAGGTATTCTTCATGCACACGATGTGGAAAGGAACAATTAGTTTTGGCCTCGTAAATATACCGGTGAAGCTTCATGCTGCTACAGAAAATAAGGATGTATCCTTAAGGCAGTTACATAAAGAATGCCAATCACCGATTAAATATGAAAAAGTCTGTCCCGTTTGTGATCGAGAAATTGAAAAAGATGAGATTGTTAAAGCCTATGAATATGCAAAAAATAAATTTGTTGTTTTGGATGATGAGGATTTAGAAGCATTGAAAAAAGAGCAGGAAGATCGATCGGTCGAAATTATGGACTTCGTAAAATTAGAAGAAATTGACCCGATCTATTTTGAAAAAAGCTATTACTTATCTCCAAATGAAGGGGGAGGGAAAGCGTATGGATTGCTTCGGGCAGCATTAAAAGATACTGGAAAAATCGGCGTTGCTAAAATGATAATTCGCTCCAAAGAGCAATTGGCGATTATTCGTATTTATAATAACACGCTAGTTGTCGAAACCATCCATTATCCAGACGAAGTTCGTAATGTTCAAGATGTCCCCAACGTACCTGAAGAAACGGAAATTGCTAACAAAGAGTTGGATACTGCAAAAATGTTAATTGAGCAACTTACAACAGAATTCGAGCCTGAAAAATATAAAGATGAATACCGGACAGCTTTACTTGATTTAATTGAAGAAAAGAAAGAAAAAGATCAAACAACTACCGCAAAAGAAAAACCAAAACCAGATAATGTGACCGACTTAATGGGTGCTCTCCAAGCCTCATTAGATAGGGCCAAAAAAGATAAGCCAAAACCAAGTCAACCAAAGAAAAAAACAACGAAGACCACCGCGAAAAAGAAAAAAGCAGCTCAATAAAATGAGAAGTCCTGATAAGATAAAACCTTATCAGGACTTATTAGTTTTTGAAAGACTGTGTTTCTTCTCCATCAATCATTAAATTCCAAATTCCATCTTCTGGAAAGGTTAACTTTCCGTGAAAATGATAGTTAGGTCTATTTGTATTTGCATCATAATTCATTACCGTTTGTACAAAGGTGGATTGATCCACTATTTTTCCTTTTTCATCAATTAAAGAAACGTCAATTTCCTCTTTATCTTTCCAGGAACTTTCAATACCAATTTCTGTTTCTTCACCGACCGTTAGTTCCTTTGGTGAATCCAATAATGTATAGTGCTCTGTCTTTGGAAATGGAGGTAGAACATCAAGTGTAAATTCACCATGTAATTTTTCATCGACATAGAAAGAGAGTTGCCATATACCTTCCGATGGAAATGGTGAGAAATTTGTTAATGTATTAGCATCTTCACTATATAGTGAAGAAGAAAGACTACCTTCTGCTAAGGTAATTTCTTCACCGAAATGATTTATTGCCATGACTTGATAAGGTTTATTTACAAGTTCAGAGGGTTTGCCCCAATAATAAATAAGTAGCTTTGCTACTCTACGTTTATCTTCTGCAACAAACGGAGTCAAACCCAACAGCCCTACTTTTCCTTCTAAACCAATAACTTCATACTGGGTATCAGATAATGGAAAAACCTTTCCAGCAGGGGCAGTTAACTCAATAAAGGAATCGGACTGATTGTTGTTAATTATATCGCTTAATTGTGGAACAACCAATATGGCAAACAAAATAATGGAAAAAATGATACCTAGGAGTGGTTTAATTAATATTTTTTTCTTATTCTTCTGTTGTGCTTCCTTTAAACGAAATAGTATGCGTTTTTTTTGCTCTTTATTTAAGGAATGCTTAGGGAGGTTTTTAAACTGTTCCTGTAAATGGTGATTATCGTCCATATATAAATCCCTCCTCTTCTAAAATTTCACGGACTTTTTTTAAAGATCGATGATACATTACGTTTACTTTATTCTTACTACAATGAAGAATCGTACTAGTTTCTTCTGATGAAAGTTCCAATATTCCTCTTAAAATGATAACTTCTTTATATTTTGGAGCTAATTGATGGATCGCCTTGTTTAAATGAATATGATCAAAATTTTTAACCATTCCTTGTTCAATATCACCCGAAAAAGGTTGGTCTGTAACTAAGACATTAATAATTCTTTCCCACACTTTTTTTCTCCGGTAAAGATCAATAACTCGGTTTCGAGCAATAGAGATCAGCCATGTTTTAGGATGTGACGCGCCATTGAATTTAGATAATTTTTGTAAAGCAATGAGAAATGTATCTTGTACAAGATCTTCCACTTCTTGGGAGCCTGTATAGTAAACAAGGAAACTTGTAATATCTCTTTCATACTGTTGAAACCATTCCTCAATAGAATATTCGTCCATGCCCTCCCCCCTTCCTAATTATTTGACGATTGAATTCAATAATAATTACAAATTATTATCTAAATTACAATTAAATATCAATTTTTCACCACACTTACAATCCATTTACAAGCCCTTTAAAATGCTCCAAATTGCGATTATAGCTGTTAAAATACGGGTACTACTCATTACCGGAAGGATTTCATATAAAAAGGGTGAACATCATGAAGAGAAGTCCATATTTTGATAATGCAAAATTATTTTTGATTTTTTTAGTTGTTTTTGGTCACGTTATTCAACCGTTTACCGTCGAATCGACAGGCGTAAATACACTTTACATGTGGATATATACGTTCCATATGCCTGCCTTTATATTTTTAGCGGGATTTTTTGCTAAGGGATCAGGTAATATGGATTACCTGATAAAGCTAGCAAGAAAATTATTATTACCATATCTCATTTTTCAGTTAATCTATTCTTTTTATTATTTTTATATTGGTAAATCAGGCTGGTTAACTGATCTATTTCATCCACATTGGTCATTATGGTTTTTATTTAGTTTATTTTGCTGGCATATTTTACTTCATTGGTTTAAGAAAATCCCTGCCATATATAGTGTTACACTAGCTGTTACAATCGGTTTGGTTGTTGGTTACTTTTCTGAAATAGGTCATTCATTCAGCTTATCTCGGACCTTTGTCTTTTTCCCTTTTTTCCTGCTTGGATATCTTGTTACACAAGATCACATGATGTGGTTGAAGCGAAGGAGTATTAGAATAGCATCAATTGTCGTTATGTCGGTTGTATTACTGGCAATCTATTATGCACCAGAATTTAACTCTGGATGGCTGCTTGCCTCAAAGTCATATGGTGATTTAGGGATGCCAGAATATGGTGGATTGGCACGATTACTTGTATATATTACATCTGCAATTATGGCAGTAAGTGTATTGACGTGGATACCAACGCGACAATTTAAACTTACCGCATTAGGTACAAGAACGTTGTACGTTTATTTATTGCACGGAATATTCATTCAATATTTCCGTCAGGGCGAGATGTTTTATGTCGAAGGAGTGATTGATTTATTTGGGCTTGCAGTTATATCAGCAGTCATTGTACTTGTTTTATCAAGTCGCCCGATACAAGGAATCAGTCAGCCGTTTATTGAAGGAAAAGCAACTATTCTGAAAAAATATGTAATCAGTAATAACGAAAGAATTTAAAAAAAGTTCGTAAAAAATGAAACTAAAATGAGATTCATTACGTATATTATTATAGTACCCCCCTTAAATATAGAATAGATTCAAGTAAACAAACCACCTAAAAAAGGGTGGTTTGTTTTATGTACAACGCAATAGTTATTCTTAGTGACATGAGACTGTGAAATGGATAAAAAAGGCATCCTCGTTTGGATACCTTTTTTTAATAGGAATTCTTACTATTTTAATGATTAAAACAACATATGTGCAATAAACACAATAATCGGTAATGTTATAAGTGTTCTTAGTAAGAAAATAATTAATAAATCTTTAAATGATACGGGAACTTTGGAACCGAGTAATAGTCCACCAACTTCTGACATGTAAATTAACTGTGTAACGGATAATGCTGCAATAATAAAGCGGGTAATCTCTGCCTCGATTGGTGCAGCCAGTATTGCAGGTAAGAACATGTCAGCAAAACCAATTAAGATTGTTTGCGAGGCTTCTTCAGCAAACGGTACTTGCATGAGTTCTAGTAATGGGATAAAAGGCATTCCGAGCCATTGGAATAGAGGCGTATTATCCGCAATCATTAAGGCAATCAATCCGAATGCCATAACAACAGGCGCTACACCCATCCACATGTCTAGAACATTTTGTCCACCTTCTTTAAAGAACTTATAGACACTCGTTTCCTTTCGGCTACGTTCAATCGCTTTTTGGTAGCCAAATGTAAATGTATTATGACCAGCAGGGATTTCTTCCTTTATTCCTGTAGCTTTTTCATTCACATATGAATCTGCTTTTCTAGAAAGTGGTGGAATCCGGGGCATAATTAGAGCTGCAACTAAGCCAGCCACAAGAACTGTTGCATAAAATGGAAGAAACATATGCTCAAGTTCTACCTCGGAAATAACTACGAGTGTAAATGTAATCGAAACAACGGAAAACGTAGTACCGATAACAGCTGCTTCTCGTTTTGTATAATAACCTTCTTCGTATTGCTTACTCGTTAATAATACACCAATCGTACCATCACCAATCCATGATGCTAAAGAATCAATCGATGAGCGACCAGGCAAATTAAATAACGGTCGCATAACCTTTGTCATTAATGTACCAAACATTTCCAATAATCCAAAGTTCATCAGTAATGGTAAAAATAATCCAGCAAATAAAAATACGGCAAAAAGTACATGTAGTAAATCACCGAGTAGTAACTGACCTGTTGCTTCCCCATGTACAGCCTCTGGCCCAATTTGGAAAAAAACCATTACTGCAAAGATAGCAGCTACAACTCTAGTGATCGTCCAAAACGCACTCGTATAAAATAAGCTCTGAAAAAATGGGGTTCGTTCGAAAAGTGTTGGTCTTAGTTTAGCTAGTAACGTTAATATCGCTGTAATAGATATGATAATTAACATAATGAGTGATAATTGATTTTCTAATATACCTTCTACCCAATTCGCTAATAGTGCAATTGGAATCGTATAACCATCATCTGTATTTACTGGGGTAATAAATAATAGAATACCGACTAAAGATGGGAGAATAAACTTAATATGTTCTCCAAATGAATAATTATTTCTTTGCATGTGACTCCTCCTTTGAAGTTACTTAGTAACGGAACTATGTAATTCATTCACATTACGTTAAAAATATGTATAAAGTGGTATGTTCATTTCATCTAACTATAAAATTATAAATCATGTATATATATGTGTCAAAATCAATAAATATGTACACGCTATGCCTTGACTATCTCATTCTATATATATTTTACCTTAAAATAACCCAAAATCAACGTGGAAATTACGATAAATTATAAAATTTGATAAATTAATCAGTTATTTTCAAATATTTTAAGTTATTGTATTGATTACATTGGAAAATGAATGTACAATATAACGTACAGAGTAGATTTACATTGTAGTAGAGGAGGACTATAGCGTATGAACTTTTTGCAATTATGCACGGATACAGAGAGAAAATTGGGGCGAAAGCTTAAACAGAAAGAAGTTGAATTTTTGCAATGGGTTTTTAAGCGCTATGTGGAGGAAAAAAGAAATAACAAATGTATAAGCTGATGTAGTTACAAAACAAGAAAAATAAGAATGGATTGTAATCACATGCAGGACCGTGATTCTTTTGTTATGTTCTTTAATGTTACCAAAGAGGTAGTAAAGCTATTCCTCGCTTAAAATCTTACTCATGGGATACGAGAAAATCTTAAAGCCTTGGCAACATGCCAATCAAGGCTTTTTTAGTGTTTAATAAAATCGAAATACATTTCTTCCTCATAAAAAAATGATATACTTAAGCAAGTTCTATTTATAAAGAAGGAGTTGTCATCATGGCTATAGCTAATGAAACAATTATCCAAAAAATGATACAGGAATTACAACAAGCAAAACAACAACAAAGCCAGACAGAGATAGTCAAGCATATGGAACATGTGCGTTTACTCTGTGATTTATTTTTAGCAGAGAGCGATTCTTCATCAGAAGTTAGTAAAGAAGAGATTAGTCCTGAAGAAATGAAAGCAATGCTTGGTGAAACGAGAAAGCAACAGTCTTTTCAAAAAACATCTCGTTTAGAGGAAAATGATGCAAATGGAAAATCCATTTTTGATTTTTAATAAGGGGAGATACACATGAAATTATTTCTAGTGCTTGGAGCTATTAACGGGTTTTTGGCAGTTGCTTTGGGCGCATTTGGTGCACATGGTTTAGAAGGCAAACTTTCGGAAAAAGCTTTAAAAACATGGGAAAAAGCGGTAAACTATCAAATGTTCCACACGATGGCCTTGTTTGTAGTAGGTTTACTAATTGCAAGAATAGAGAGTGTCGGTATGATGTGGGCAGGGTGGCTATTCTTCCTTGGCATTTTACTGTTCTCAGGTAGTTTATATATATATTCCGTTTCAGGTCTAAAAACATTTGCCATGATTACGCCATTAGGTGGTGTCGCATTTTTAATCGGATGGATACTACTGGGCTATGTTGTTATCAAATTTCTATAGAGCAATTAAACAAAATGTAGCTAGTAAAAAAATTACTAATGCACGGACAAATTGTTTACTGGCGTGTACTTGGTTAAATGTATGCAAGGCAATTAGACCGTCACATAATAAACTAACAGCTATTAAATAAAAGCTTAATATGATTAAAATTAATAAACCTTGAATGATGGCTATTAATCCTAAAATAATAGCCAGTCCGATAGAAGCCAATTCGCCAATAATGAATTTTTCATAAGGATGTCGCATAAAATCGCCCCACTTAATAGTGAATAAATGAGGATGGTACAGAAGTGTACCATCCTCTTATTTACATTTCAATTTATCTAGGTTGGTAGTTTGAAAATTGATTTCCCGTAGCACCATATGGATATTCATAATTTAACTCTTCATCAAATGTCACATAATCAAGATAAACCATTAATAATAAGTAGCGTTTACCTGTTTGGGGATCACTCAGTATAATGTGATCTCTACCAGCTGCTTCTATCACACCTCTAAATTTCTTTGCATTCCATTCTTGATTTTGTTCAAATGTCATATAAACAGTCGCTTGTTTACCACGATTTAATCGTAAAATATTTTCTATATACGATTGTTGTAACGGCAACATACCAGGTACATCTGGCGCTTGTTGCTGCTGTTGCTGTTGCAAAGGCTGTTGTGGTTGCTGCTGCGTTGGCTGTTGTTGCTGTGTCTGAGGGTATTGAAATTGACGGTAATTGTATGCTGGGTAGAATGCTGGAGATGTTTGTGGAAAATAATAGTAAGGATACTGTGAATTGGCGTACGGTTGACTTTGATTTTTTTCTTGGCTTTCACTCATATATAAATCCTCCTTATAATTATTGCATCATAGGTATGGTTCACAGGCTACTGTATAAATTATCAGTTACCTGAAGAACGACTTAAAATACACCTGGGCAATCAGCGGAAGTAGGTGAAAAAACAACGTAATTTATATTTTCCAGAACTCCACTGGATAAACCCATTATGTCAGGCAATTTCCGTTTTGCCTGAAAAAACTACAGTGAATAGATTGAAGGGTGGTAGCGTTACCCCTTTAAAACTCTACGTACAAGTTGTTATCTCGATATGTGAGCTCCTTGATAAATGTAGCGTTTTTGTGTTGCCTCAAATCCACCAGAAATTTGTAATACACCGCAATTCTGTATATCTTGATGCAAAGTTTACTCAGGTTATATGTATGCAAACATGGGCGAATAGATGACAGATTTTTGGGAAAAAGGACAAAGTAGAATGTTTTTTTAGGACAGTACTACATGTTATGTTCTAGAAAGAAAGAATATGAAAAAAGACTCTCTGTTTTAACAGAAAGTCTTTGGGGATGTTCCTACACGTGTAAGTAGGATGGAATGTCTTCTTTTTTAAGAATATTTCCAACGAAGAATTCGCCAAACTCACCATATTTGGAGCTTACTTCATCGAAACGCATTTCATAAACAATTTTTTTGAATTCTAACGGGTCATGAGCAAATAGTGTAACGCCCCATTCCCAGTTATCAAGACCAATAGAACCGGTAATGAACTGTTTAATTTTATTCGCATACTTACGTCCTGTCATGCTATGTTCATAAAGTAGTTTCCCACGTACGTCTTTTTCTAACGTATACCAGTTTTCTTCTCCTTGGCGGCGTCTGTCCATAGGATAGAAACAAATATGCTCCCACTTTGGAAGAATTGGTTTTAATCGAGCTTGAGTTTCTGGTAAGGTTTCTGGATCTACACCATCTTTAGCAGGTCGGTATTTCGATAACTCAATAATGGAAACATAGGAATGTGCAGGCTGTAAAAATTCAGCGAATTTTGATTTGTTGAATTCTGTTTCTAGTTCACTAAGCTCGTCCATCGTTGGCCGTAAGAACATGAACATTAAGTCTGCTTTTTGACCAACTACTTTGTACATCGCATGACTGCCATTCTTAGCTTCTTCAACAGCATCCCATTTCGTAACTAGTTTCTCAAAGCTTCCGATAGCTTCTTGGCGCTCTGCATCAGATGCCAATTTCCATGAGTCCCAATCAATTGTACGTAAGTCATGGAGGCTATACCAACCATCCATTGTTTCGACAGCTTCTACCATTATGTATCTCTCCTTCATTGTATAAGTACGATTATGTCTTTACTATATCACAATAAGGGAATGTTAATCACGAGGAAGCACTTATACTCAGAACGAGGAAAATGTTGATATAACAAGGTCTTGGCGAAATTTCATTCTACTTGGAAGGGTAATGTCATCAATTTGTCAAAAAATGCTAAGTGTCATTTCTTTCCCTATGTCGAGAAATATACTATGATCTGTTATGGACATGGCTAAAATTTCATAAGTTGATACATATTATGGACATAGAATAATTGGAGGTATTTTTTATGAGTAACTTATTTGATGAATTAACAGCTAAGATAAAAGGTTCGAATAAAACGGTCGTATTTCCAGAAGGTTTAGATGAACGAATTCTAACAGCAGCAAGTAAGTTAAGTGCAGAAGGAATCTTAACACCAATCCTTATTGGTGACCAACAACAAATAGAGCAAAAAGCTACAGAATTGAACGTTGTCTTAACAGATTGTAAGATTATTAATCCGAATGATTATGAAAAAATTGAAGATATGGTAAATACATTTGTAGAGCGCCGAAAAGGGAAAGCAACCGAAGAGGATGCGCGTAAGATTCTACTCGATGAAAATTACTTTGGAACGATGCTTGTTTATATGAATGAAGCAGATGGACTTGTTAGTGGAGCGGCACATTCAACAGCTGACACGGTTCGTCCAGCTCTTCAAATAATTAAAACGAAAGAAGGTATTAAGAAGACTTCAGGTGTATTCATTATGGTTCGAAATGATGAAAAATATGTTTTCGCTGATTGTGCCATCAATATTGCGCCAGATAGCAATGATTTAGCAGAAATTGCAGTTGGATCAGCTGAAACTGGAAAACTATTCGGGGTCGACCCACGTGTTGCTATGCTAAGCTTTTCCACAAAAGGCTCAGCGAAATCAGAGGAAACGGATAAAGTTGCAGAAGCAATCAACATTGCGAAAGAAAAAGCCCCATCCCTTGTTATCGATGGTGAATTCCAATTTGATGCAGCCTTTGTACCTAGTGTAGCAGCGAAAAAAGCACCTGAATCAGAAATTAAAGGGGATGCTAATGTATTTATTTTCCCAAGCTTAGAAGCTGGAAATATTGGCTATAAAATCGCCCAACGATTAGGTGGATTTGAAGCAGTTGGCCCAATATTACAAGGATTGAACAAACCAGTAAACGATCTATCTCGTGGTTGTAGCACAGAAGATGTATTTAACTTAGCTTTGATAACGGCAGCACAGGCTGAGTAATCTGCCTGAGATTAATATTAAAAGCTTGCAGAAAATCTAATTTAGTAACTTGAGGTTTCTGGAAGCAGGGACTAAAGTGTTTTAGTCAAAGAAAAATCCAAACGATGATTCATTCTTGAATTAGAATGAATCAGTTTGGATTTTTCTTTTTGGGTTATTTTCGTACTTTGTTGCTAATCAGATATAGACTGCGAAGCATAGTGCTCACCGATCCGGAAATACACTTGGATTCCTGCGGGCTCACGATAAGCCTCCTCGCTCGCAAAACAAGTGCGCCTGCATCTTCTAGTAATGCTTTGCACTAGGCTTCCACGACGCAAGGGAAAAAAGAAGTTTACTCAAGTAGTTCCCTTGAAGGAGTAGGGGTTTAACGGAACGGACATGGCGTACTTTATTTCGTAAAATAATCTCATTTGAAAATGTTATCGGACATCAAGTACGTTATTTGCTCTAATTCGTACCAGAATACCTGTCATTTCGGTTAATAACGGAACAGATGTCCTTTAAACCCCTTTATTACCCAATTTTGTCACACATAAGGGAAGAATTGTCCGTTTCCATACTTCTCCTATCCATGTATCCTCTTCGTGTGCCCGCGGAAAGCGACTGCCCGCAGCGGAAAACACGTTGCAGTTACTTCGCATTCTATCAACTAAGAATTAAGGTCTTACCGTTGAAAAAGTAGCTTGGTATTACGTTGCCCAAGAATTCCTTCAAAATATATTTTAATCATAGGATATATATGGTAATTTAGTGGTAAGTGAATGGAGGGAGTAGGTGTACATATGAAAGAAAAGTTTAGAAAAGGACTTATTGGTGCAGGCTCATTGTTTGTTGTTGGACACATTATATATTTTATTGGTGTTTGGAATGCTAGAGAAATTGCAATATCTTGGAGTAGACCACAGCAAGCAACTAGCTGGAGCACATCTCCTGAACAAACAGATGCTGTTTTTAGCTTTTTTAGTCTGTTGGGAATTTCTATCGTGGTCGTTGCTGTATTAATGATGGTTATCGTTTTTTATAAATGGTTGGGGTTTAAAGAAGAATAACGCTAATCGCAATTAGCGTTATTTGATAATCTGTCCAATTTGTTCATTCCGTTTTTCCATTTGTTCATAGCGCTTCTGAAAAACAGTTAACTCTTTCTCTGAAAAAGCTGTATCTATAATCTGATCACTTAATTCCTTTATAGCAGAATGCGCTCGTTCCTTCATTTCATCAATGGAAATAGAACGGGCTAGCAGCTCAGATAACGACCCCATCACCTCAGGATTAACAGTTGGATAGGTGAATTTTGTTTTTTCGCCTTTCATACTTGTATTATAAAACGCTTGAATTAATGAAGCTCGTTCAAAGCTATTTCCTTCAACGTCTAAGTAAATTTGAATAGCTGCACCGTCTTTAATGCGACGCTGCGATATCCCAGCAAATTTTTTCCCTTCAATGCTTAAATCATAGTCACCCGGGCAGTAAGATTCAACAATTTCATAAGCTTTAATATCCTCTGTCAGATCACGTAGCATGAATTGGATTAAGCTGACCATCGCTTCATAGCAGGCATGGATAGATAAATCTTTGACACCAGGTAATACTAATGAAAGATTCAACACACCTTCATCTAAGGCAACTGCTAGTCCTCCTGAATTTCGAACAACAACCTGGTAGCCAGCATCTGATAAAAGCTTAACTCCATCCTCGATATAGGGGAGTCGTGCATCAGGAATTCCTAAAACAATTGTTTTGGGATGGATCCATAATCTCACAGTAGGTGGCGATTCTCCATCACTTACTGAAGTAGCTAAGGCATCATCAATCGCAAAGGATGACATCGCAGTGTTTGCTACGTGATGAAAATATTTTTCTTTCGTGTGGTCAATGTATCTGAATGTCGTATGGTGTATGATTTCCTTCCAATTTAACATGACAATCTCCTTTAAAAGTTACAAATTACGTCTTTTTTCGCTAATGTATCTATTATATAATATAACAAAATCGTCGAAAAGAAACGGGTTGAAAAAGAATGGCATACAAAGATGAACAACTTAATGAAGAAAAGGTATTTAAAGATCCTGTTCACCGCTATATCCATGTAAGGGATCGTGTAATATGGGATTTAATTGCAACTCCTGAATTTCAACGACTGCGTAGAATTAAACAACTTGGTACAACCAACCTAACATTCCATGGGGCAGAGCATAGTCGCTTCAATCATTCCTTAGGTGTTTATGAAATAGTAAGACGAATTATTTATAATTTTAAAGATCGCGAGCATTGGAATAATGACCAACGTTTACTTTGCATGTGTGCAGCATTATTGCATGATCTAGGGCATGGTCCATTCTCCCACTCCTTTGAAAAAGTTTTTAAGCTAGATCATGAATATTTTACCCAACAAATAATTTTGGGGGATACATATGTTCATAAAATTTTAGAACGTGTTCGACCTGGATTTTCCCAGGATGTAGCCGATGTGATCGGGAAAACGTATTCTGATAAATTGGTAGTTAGTTTGATTTCTAGTCAAATTGATGCGGACCGTATGGATTACTTACAACGTGATGCGTACTTTACAGGGGTAAGCTATGGCCATTTTGACATGGAACGAATACTTCGTGTCATGCGACCAAAAGAAGATCAAGTAGTAATTAAATCATCCGGAATGCACGCAGTAGAGGATTACATTATGAGTCGCTATCAAATGTATTGGCAGGTTTATTTCCATCCTGTAACACGCAGCGCTGAAGTAATTTTGTCCAAAATTTTGCATCGTGCAAAAGAATTATACGAAAATAACTATGAATTTAAATTAAAGCCCACACATTTTCTATCTTTTTTCTCAGGAGATGTATCCTTGGATGAATATTTAAAGCTAGATGAAGGAATTGTTCATTATTATTTTCAATTATGGCAGGAGGAAGAAGACGAGATAATCAGGGATCTTTGTGAACGATTTATTAACCGTCGCCTATTCAAATATGTCGAGTTTAATCCGAATAAACAAATGAATGAGTGGATGAAGCTTCATAAATTATTTTTAGAAATAGGGGTCGATCCAGAGTACTATCTTGTTGTAGATTCATCCTCTGATTTACCTTACGATTTTTATCGACCTGGCGAAGAGGAAGAGAGATTGCCGATTCACCTATTAATGCCTGATGGAAGCTTGAAGGAGCTTTCTAGACATTCGGAAATTGTTGAATCTATTTCCGGTAAAAAACGTACGGATCATAAATTATACTTTCCAAAAGATATTTTAGAAAAAATCTCTGATAAGAAAAAAGCGAATGAAATAAAAGAAATACTGTATGGTCAAGGAGATGTATTTGATGTTAAATAATCATGCCAAGCTAATGCAATTCTTTTTAAAAGCAAAGGAAGTTACTGGAAGAAAAAAACTACAAAAAATGGTTTATATATTACAATCACTGGGTGTCCCGTTTGAAGAAAAATATCAATTTCATTTTTATGGACCCTATTCAGAGGAGCTTTCCCTCAGAATAGAAGAGCTTTGTAATTTAGGTTTTGTTGAGGAAGAAAAAGAAGAAAAGAGCAATTATTATCAATATCATTATAAAATAACCAATGATGGCCTGGAATTTTTAAATCAATTTGCATTGGACATGCCTAATTATAAAGAACAAGTGGTGAAGTTGAATGGAAAAAGTGCACGGTTTCTAGAATTGGTATCGACCATGTTATATTTCAATGACTTTAATCGTCCTGAAGTGGAAGAGAAAATCCAAGTTGTAAAACCCAAACAGAATTACAGCGAAGATGAAATTTCTGAAGCGTGGAAGTTTATCGATGAGTTAAATCAAGGTTTACTGCAATAATCGGTAGTGGATACGTGAAAAACCCTTGTTATTTATGCTACAATGTATCACAGTAATAAGGTTAGAAGGAGGATCATGTGATGAGTTCAGATCAATCTTCAGATAAAAAGAAGAATAATTCATTTACAATTATAAAAGACGATTCCAATGATGGGCATGGTGGCTATGGTGTTGGTGCGGTTAGCTTGGAAAACATGTCATCAGTAATTGTTGATCCAAATGAGAACAAAGCATATGTAGACATGGGTGCGATGCACGCACGTAGTGATGTAGAACGACGTGTGAAGTTTTTACCTGATAAAGATGCGGTTCCAAATGGAAAGCTGTACTGGATCGTTTGGGTAAATGTGGACCGAAATGAAAAAGGGCCGTATTATGCAGGTGTAACAGGATGTGAAATCCGTGTGGACCGTGAGATAAAACGTGCTTACAAGTCCATGCCAGAGCATGTAACTCGTATGGAAAAATCACTAAAAGGTCAAATAATTGTGGAACATATGGATGAGAAATCGAAGAAATTGCTCCGAGAATTCTTATCAGATTTCAATTCAGATATGTGGGAAAACTCTACCGATGAATTGAAACACGCATTGCCCGAGTAAACAATGGTAAAATAAGGATATCACGGTATATATAATCGTGAACATTTTGTGACTGAATCGTGAATATTTAGCAGAAATGTTGTACTTTTTATTGGAAGTTTGTAAAATATGTATACATGGGCTTACTCATGTATTACTAGGACAAAAAAGAAGCTGACTCAGATCGTAAGACGGACCTTACGTAAGAGTCGGCTTCTTTTGTTTTAGGATGCAATTGTGGACATCGGACTCACGCGCCGAAACATCGGACAGACGCGCTCTAGCATCGGACGCACGCGCTCGAACATCGGACGGACGCGCTCGAACATCGGACGGACGCGCTCGAACATCGGACGGACGCGCTCGAACATCGGACGGACGCGCTCGAACATCGGACGGACGCGCCGAAACATCGGACGCACGCGCTGAAACATCGTCCCACAAGCAAACATCAGTCAATCAAAAAAATACATCGAACCATTTCTCAAACAACCCTCTATCATCTTTCTTATCAACTACTCCATCATCTTCATATTCATCTTCATTATCATTCATATGCTCTAAACAATGGTATTCTGGTTCCGTTCCTTTTTCAAAAAACATGACAGTACTTTTCTCACAATAGGGCGTTGCTTTTAATCCTGTTTCTGGATCGACGGGAATTGCTACAAGTCCAGCTGGAGCATCAAAATGTTCCTTTGATAAGCCTTCGTGTGCTTGTTCCATAAATGTTGCCCAAATGGTCTTGGAATAAGATCTTTCCGAAGGGTTCTCCATGTTACTATTATCATCGTATCCTGTCCATACTCCAGCAACTAAATTAGGGCTAAAACCAATCATCCAGCTGTCTGTATTCGTAGAACCTGTTTTACCCGCGTATGTTCTTGTAAGTTGGTTTGAGACTGATGATCCTGTAACAGACGTATAGCCATTTAACTCTTCATCAAAAATTCCAGTCATCAGCTGGGTCAAGATGAATGCCTTCTTTGGATCAAGGACGAGCTTATTTGATGGTTCTTCCCTTTGATAAACCGTTTTTCCTTCACGATCAACAATTTTATCAATCGTATATCCGTTAATATCATGCCCACCATTTGCTAACATGCCATATCCAGTTACCATTTCCTTCACCGAAACCGCGCCTGTTCCTAAGGCTAACGAGGGAACTTCAGGTAGTTCACTTTGGATACCGAATTGTTTCGCCGCATTAATTAACGTTTCTGTACCTAAAAACATATTTGTTCGAACAGCATAAACGTTGTCAGAAAGAGCAATAGCTTGTGCGAGTGTTATCGGTTCATAGGCATAATAGTCATTAAAATTACTTGGCTGATATACGTTACCATCCTCCAACTCAAAAGCTGTTGGCTTACTCATTAGCATTGTACTTGCCGTATATCCATTGTGGAGTGCTGCATAATATAAAAACGGTTTAAAGGTTGAACCAGGCATTCTTTTGGCTTGGATTGTACGATTGAATGGACTTTTTTTGTAATCCCTTCCCCCGACCATTGCGCGTATTGCACCATTTGATGGGTCCATTGCAACAGATCCTACTTCAATACCACTGTTGTCCGGAATAGTCTCAGATACACTAGCCTCTAATGCCTTTTGAGCATCAATATGTAACGTCGTATGAATTTCATAACCTCCAGAACGAATCGATTCATGATCAAGCTGTAATACGTTTGCTGCTTCATTTAAAACCGTATCTTGAAAATAAGGTCCAATACTTTTTTTCTTAGATTCTAGTGATTGCGTGTATTGTAAGTTCTCGCGTTTAGCTAAATAGAACTCTTCATCTGTAATTACGTTTTTATCATACATATTTTTAAGAATATGTTGCTGTCTATCTGTTGCCCGTTTCTCATCGTTTAAAGGAGAGTAATAGGTAGGGCCTTTCGGAACACCAGTAAGCATAGCAGCTTCTGCAAGTGTTAAATCCTTTGCTGATTTATTAAAAAAGTATGCACTAGCTGTTTCAATTCCATATGCACCATGTCCATAATAGACTGTATTTAAATATCCTTCTAATATCTCTTCTTTTGAGTAAAACATTTCGAGTCTAATTGTATAAAAGGCTTCTTTTAGTTTACGAGACCAAGTTTTCTCATGGGATAAAAATAAATTTCTAGCATACTGCTGGGAAAGAGTGCTAGCACCTTCCTTTAATGAGAAGGATTTTAAATCGGATAAAACAGCACCAAGGATACGTTGGAAATCAAATCCATGATGTTTAAAGAAACGTTGATCTTCCGTTAATATAGTTGCATCAATTAATATAGGAGGCATTTCTTCCAAACCAATCCAATAGCGATTTTCTAAACCATGCTCTTCTCCAATAACTTCACCATTATCACTATAATAAATCGTATTCTCGTCGTTCGTTAAATTAGGTGGGCCAAGTAGAAATGCAAATAAATAGATCCCTGCTAAAAAGAGCCCCCCTAAAACCGTAATTCCAACAGTGAATTTAAAGATAAATTTGGTTAATTTTTTTGAAAGAAACTGTTTTCCCATAATGTAATCTCCATTTATGTTGAATTTTGTAGGATATTCCTCTATTCTCAGTATGGGAAAACTGTTTAAGAATTAAACTTCTATCTCTTTATATATAAATCGAAAAAAGTTTGAAGTTGGTGGCATCAGGAAAGAATATTTTCATATTGATAATTTACGCCAATTATCGCTATAATAGTAAATTATACGTATGATATGAAGAGGCGATAACATGAATCGACAAGTAATGGTAGAACTTATCACTACCATTGATGACAATGGACATAAAGAATACAGTAAAACGAAGCAAAAAGGAACGTACTACCAAAAGAATAATTTGGATGTGCTCACCTTTGAAGAACAAACGGAAGATGAGCGAACAATAAAAAATATGATCACCATCCAACAAGGAAAAGTGAGTATCAAACGGTCTGGTGTAGTTTCCATGCATCAGAAGTTTCATACAAAGCAAACGACAGAAAATGTTTTTCGCCATCCACATGGAAATATACATATGGAAACATTTACGGATACCATTCACTCACAACCATTAGGTCTTTCGAATGCTGGTCGATTAAAGATTGACTATACAGTAAAGTTAAATGGACAAGATGAACGGAAACATACATTAGAGTTAACTTATGACGAGGAGGATTCACAATGAACGTATTGGCACAAACCGAAAACACATTAAAAGAACAGATTGGTGCCGCAGTCATACAAGCAGAACTTGCATCAAAAGAAGAACTTCCTACAATTATTTTAGAAAAACCAAAGGATAAAGCACACGGTGACTTTGCAACGAATATAGCGATGCAGTTAGCACGAATTGCAAAAAAAGCACCAAGACAGATTGCAGATGATATTGTGGCAAATCTAAATCAATCCAAAGCATCTATTGAAAAGGTAGAAATTGCAGGACCAGGTTTTATTAATTTTTTCATGAAAAATGATTTCTTAACCGATATTGTTCCAACGATTTTAGAGACAAATGAAAATTATGGAAGAACAGACTTCGGTAAAGGGGAAAAAGTACAAGTAGAATTTGTTTCGGTAAATCCTACAGGCGATTTACATCTTGGACATGCGCGTGGTGCAGCATTTGGGGATGTTTTATGTAATGTACTAGCAACCGCTGGATATGATGTCGAGCGGGAGTACTATATTAATGACGCCGGAAATCAAATTGATAACTTAGCACTTTCCGTAAATGCACGTTATTTGCAAGCTTTGGGACAAGATGCCGAAATGCCCGAAGATGGTTATCACGGGGACGATATTGTTGAAATTGGAAAGTCTTTAGCAGAAGAGCACGGTGATAAATGGGCAAATACCGAAGAAGAAGAACATTTAGCCTTTTTCAAAGAATACGGATTAAAATATGAACTTGGTAAAATTGAAGAAGATTTAAAAGACTTCCGAGTAGAATTCGATAACTGGTTCTCAGAAAGAAGTTTATATCAAAATGATGAAATCTCTGATGTGTTGGATAAATTAAAAGCCGCAAACTATGTTTATGAAGAAGATGGTGCCACATGGTTCCGTTCAACAGACTTTGGTGATGATAAAGATCGTGTTTTACAGAAAAAGGATGGAGCATTTACCTATTTAACTCCAGATATTGCATACCACCAAAATAAATTGAACCGTGGTTTCAATAAACTAATAAATGTTTGGGGAGCAGATCACCACGGGTACATTCCAAGAATGAAAGCCGCTATTCAAGCACTTGGTTATGAAGCAGGTAAATTGGAAGTAAAAATCATTCAGATGGTAAACCTATTTGAAAATGGCGAAAAGCTTCGTATGAGTAAGCGTACGGGAAATGCTGTTTCCTTACGAGAATTAATGGATGAAGTAGGTGTCGATGCTGTTCGTTATTTCTTTGTGGCACGTTCGAATGACTCACAGCTCGATTTTGATGTGGAGCTTGCACGATCCCAGTCCAATGATAACCCCGTATTTTACGTCCAGTACGCACATGCTCGTATCTGTACCATGTTAAAACAAGCGGAAAGTAAAGGGATTGACATTAATCAAACGTTTGATCAAAGTCTACTGACAGCAGAAAAAGAACTTGATCTAATGAAAAAACTAGGGGAGTTTCCACAAATGATTGCGGAGGCTGCAGAAAAACATACCCCTCATAAAGTGACACAATATGTATTTGACTTAGCATCCTTGCTTCACAGCTTTTACAATGCAGAAAAAGTGCTGGATATGGAGCACTTAGAATTAACAAATGCACGTATTGCATTAATGAAAGCTGTAAGAATTACGTTAGCAAACGGTCTTAACCTAATGGGTGTTACAGCACCTGAAAAAATGTAACTGAAAAGGAAAGCTCGCTGACAAAGTGAGCTTTCCTTTTGTTATGAGAAGTAAATTAATCTATTTCACAACTAACCGATGATAATCCCCAGATACTTGTGGCACCCTCGTATGTCATGTTTCCCTCGTTAGCAAGACAAGATTCGATTTTCTCCATGTTGGAGTTATGATTACTTTGAACTTGTAGAATTCGAATCCCTCCAATTGTAAGAAAGAGGAGAGTCGTAGCACCAACAACTATTGCTAACCGCTTCTGTAATTTGCTATTCTTTATCCCTTGTTTCTTATTTTCAGATTTAGAGTAATCCAGATTTAGAGAATACTCACCAGACAAATATTGACGAATCTCACGATAGTACAAGGCATTTTGTATAATTAGTAAAAGAAAAATAGCAGCAATAAATACAAAGCGGTCTAAAGGTAAAAGCATAAGCAGTACGATGGAAGGAAGTCCATTTACATACAAAATATATACTTTTTTTGTTGCATTTCTTGTAACAATACGAAGCATTTCATCATCATCAAGAAATTCATTTGGACGAACTGTGAAGGCATACATTTTAGACTTTGGGTTTTCCTTATTATGTCGATACAATTTTGTGAGATAAGCGATAAAGAAGATAATTAGTAAAGTGAATCCGATAAAGAATGATTTTAATGGTAGCATGGACCAATTGACACCAATAGAAGTGAAGACACCTTCAAAATTACTTACCGTTAAATCTACAATTCGTACGATACTATAAAAACAAATGATTAAAATACTATATAAGGTAATATTCCATAGTGGGAACTGTATTCGAAAATCATTTTTATTCATTAGTATCCTCTCCTTCCAACCAAAATAATTCGTCCACTGGTAATTTCAATTGCTTAGCTAAACGTAGCGACAATGTAATTGATGGAGAAAATTCACCTTTCTCAATAAAACCAATCGTTTGTCTTGTTACACCAACGCGTGTACCTAATTCAGATTGTGAAAATCCATGTCTAGCTCTAAGTTCCCTTACACGATTATGAAGCATTTATAGTTCCTCTTCTCAATAGTATGTTAATTAATATAAACATAATGTAAGGTATAATTAACATAATGTCAATAATTATTAACGGTTATTTCCTTTATACATTTTATTTCTGTAAGATAGGTATTTCATTCAGAAGGAGAATAAAGTATACAGGTCATTATGTTTCCAAGTCATTACTCATGAAATCCTGAATAGAATATAGTAGGAAAAAACCGAATATTTCCTAAAAAAACATGTTGACTGAATGATCATTCATATTTATAGTTATATATATAACATCAACAAGGAGGACATCTGTACTTTTATCTAATAAATTTTTCTGAAAACTGAAATCGCTACCATTTTTCGTTATAATACAGGTGAGGGGGAACGACATATGGATATTCTTTTGTTAATTAATACAATAGCATTTGTTGCTATAACTGGTTATGCATTTTATTTATTCGCTAGAGTTATCGCAACAAGAGTAGCATATATTAGACTTGGTAAGAAATCTGAATTTGATAAGGATATTAAGGAACGGATAAATCGAATTATTAAGGTCGTATTCGGACAGTCAAAGCTATTAAAGGATAAAAAATCTGGTATAATTCACGTAATGATGTTCTACGGATTTATTCTAGTTCAATTCGGTGCAATCGATATGATTGTTAAGGGGTTATCACCGGGGAATCATTTACCATTTGGAATTTTTTATCCTGGATTTACGTTCTTCCAAGAAATCGTTACACTAATGATATTAGTAGCAGTGATATGGGCATTTTATCGCCGTTATATAGAAAAACTAGTTCGCCTGAAACGAGGATTAAAAGCAGGACTTGTACTAATATTTATCGGGACATTGATGCTTTCCGTATTGTTTGGTAATGGTATGGCTTTAATTTGGCATGGCGAAGATACAACTTGGACTGAACCAATTGCTAGTTTAATAGCTAGTGGATTTGCATGGTTGCCTGAAACTGCGGCCATTACACTGTTTTATATCGCATGGTGGGTACATACAATGACCTTATTAACTTTCCTTGTTTATGTGCCACAATCCAAACACGCACACTTAATTGCAGCACCGATTAACGTGTTTTTCAGTAAACGAGTACCAGGAAAACTAAATAAGATAGATTTCGAGATTGATGAGGAAGAAAATGAGGAAGATATCTCATTCGGTGTCGGAAAAGTAGAAGATTTTGAGCAGCTACAAATGATCGATTTTTATGCTTGTGTAGAATGTGGGCGTTGTACCGATGTTTGTCCAGCTTCAGGCACGGGTAAGATGCTATCTCCAATGGATTTAATGGTGAAAATTCGCGATCATTTAACCGAAAAAGGTGCGGCTGTAACTGGAAAATCAGCATGGGTTCCTTCCTATGCATTTGCAGGTACACAAGGAAATCTAGTAAGCTCAGGGAAAAATGAAGCAGCAGCAACAGTCCAAAGCGCGAGTTTAATAGGTGACGTTATTACAGAAGAAGAAATAAACGCTTGTACAACTTGCCGAAATTGCGAAGATGCATGTCCAGTAATGAATGAACATGTCGACAAGATTATTGATCTTCGTCGCTATCTAGTGATGACAGAAGGAAAGATGGATTCGGATGTGCAGCGTGCTGTAATGAACATTGAACGCCAAGGGAATCCATGGGGACTTTCGAAAAAAGATCGCATTAAGTGGCGCGATATGGATGAGACGGCATATATTCCAACCGTAAAAGAATTAAAAAAAGAAGATAAAGAGTTTGAGTACCTATTCTGGGTAAGCTCGATGGGTTCATTTGACAGCAGGAGTCAAAAAATTGCTCTAGCATTCGCAAAACTAATGAACCAAGCAGGAATTAACTTTGCGATATTAGGAAACAAAGAAGCGAATTCAGGAGATACTGCTCGTCGTATCGGTAATGAATTCTTATTCCAAGAAATCGCAGAGAAAAACATTAAAGAATTCACGAAAAATGATGTGAAGAAAATTGTAACGATTGATCCACATGCATATAATATTTTCAAAAACGAATATCCTGATTTTGGTTTTGAAGCAGAAGTGTATCACCATACACAATTGCTATATGACCTTGTGATGAATGGAAAATTAAAACCTGGTCGGGCAATCAATGAAAAATTAACGTATCACGATTCTTGTTATCTAGGAAGATATAATGGAGTCTATGATCCACCAAGAGAAATTTTACGTTCCATTCCAGGACTTGAGCTCGTGGAAATGGATCGTAATCGCGAAAACGGGATGTGCTGTGGTGCAGGTGGTGGCTTAATGTGGACAGAGGAAACAACAGGTAACCGCATTAATGTAGCTCGTACAGAACAAGCACTAGCTGTGGAACCAACGATGATTTCAAGTGCATGCCCATTCTGCTTAACTATGTTAAGTGATGGAACAAAAGCAAAAGAAGTCGAGGAAGATATTAGTACGATGGATGTTGCTGAAATTCTAGCATTATCTGTCCTAGTTGAGGAAGAAGAAAAATCTGCTTAGTAATATAGGGGGGGTTCTAACAAAAGGTGGAACCCCTTTATTTCACATAACGATTGAGCGAGCGTTCAATCAAGAAAAAAGGGAAGCGTTTTCATTTTTTTTATAATGATTATAAATATGAGGAGGAGATTTTTTTGAGAAAAACAGTGATTATTTCTGGAGCAAGAACGCCTTTTGGAAAATTTGGTGGTGCACTAGCTTCATTCTCAGCGTCACAGTTAGGTGGAAAAGCAATTCGAGAAGCACTTGAACGTGCAGGTTTAGAAGGATCTAAAATTGATGAAGTGATTATGGGAACTGTATTACAAGGTGGTCAAGGACAAATCCCTTCACGTCAAGCAGCTCGTGAAGCGGGAATCCCATGGGAAGTGAAAACAGAAACAATCAATAAAGTATGTGCATCCGGATTACGCAGTGTCACATTAGCTGATCAGCTTATTCGTCTTGGAGAGGAAGATGTCATTGTTGCTGGTGGAATGGAAAGCATGTCAAATGCACCGTACATTTTGCCAGATGCTCGTTGGGGAAATCGCATGGGTGATAAAAGTGTGAAAGATTTAATGATTCATGATGGTTTAACTTGTACATTTACAGGAGTCCATATGGGGAACTACGGAAACTCCACTGCAGAAGAGTTTGAGTTGACGAGGGAAGCACAAGATGATTGGTCTTACAACAGTCATCAACGTGCTATTAAAGCAATGGAAGACGGAAAGTTTGCTGAAGAAATTGTTCCAGTAGAAGTCCCGCAACGTAAAGGAGACCCACTTGTTATTGACACAGATGAAGCACCTAGGAAAGATACTAGTGTGGAACGTTTAGCAAAACTACGCCCTGCATTTGATCCGAATGGTACAATCACTGCAGGTAATGCACCAGGCGTAAACGATGGTGCTTGTGCTTTTGTCGTTATGTCAGACGAGAAAGCAGAAGAATTAGGAAAAACACCAATGGCTACTGTGTTAGGTCATGCAGAAGTTGCTGTTGAAGCGAAAAACTTCCCACAAACGCCAGGACTTGTAATCAATAAATTACTAGAAAAAACTGGTTATACCAACGATGATATTGACCTCTACGAAATTAATGAAGCATTTGCAGCGGTATCCTTGGCAAGTGGAAAAATTGCTGGAATTGACCCTGAAAAAATTAATGTTAATGGTGGTGCAGTTGCACTCGGTCACCCAATTGGGGCAAGCGGTGCACGTATTATCCTGACATTAATTCATGAGTTACAACGACGCGGTGGTGGACTAGGTATTGCTGCGATTTGTAGTGGTGGCGGTCAAGGAGATGCTGTATTAATTGAAGTTCCGAAGTAGGAAGAGGATTTGGTAAGAAAAGGTAAAAATGGTACTGAGTGTCCGATACTGCGGCTGATCATGTAGACGTCCAAATCGGACATAAGAGCCGAAGCATCGGACAACAGCTCCAAAATTTATATTAACTTAATATCATATATTCAAAACTCTACTAGACCACAAAACAAGGAGGAAAAACAATGACAATAAAAACAGTGATGGTTATTGGTGCAGGACAAATGGGATCTGGAATCGCACAAGTTTGTGCACAAGCTGGTTATAATGTTTTCTTACATGACATGAATGAAGCTGCAATTGAAAAAGGTCTAGCAAACATAGAAAAACTATTAACACGCGCCGTAGAAAAAGAGCGCATTACTCATGATGAAAAAGAAAATACATTAAGTAAATTAACAAAATCCACGCAGTTACAAGATGCAAAAACATGTGATCTAGTCATTGAAGCGGTAGTGGAAAATATGGATGTGAAAACGAAGGTATTTCAACAATTAGATGAAATAACTCCAAAGCATGCAATATTGGCATCTAACACGTCATCTCTACCAATTACAGAAATCGCTGCAGTAACCGATCGACCGGACCAAGTAATTGGTATGCACTTCATGAATCCTGTACCAGTCATGAAATTGGTAGAAATCATCCGTGGGTTACAAACGAGTGATGAAACTTATGAAGCTATTGAAAGCATGACGAACAATATAAATAAAACGCCTGTGGAAGTAAACGATTTTCCAGGATTCGTTTCCAACAGAATTCTCATGCCAATGATAAATGAAGCAATTTACACCGTATATGAAGGAGTAGCATCTCCAGAAGATGTAGATACCGTAATGAAACTTGGCATGAATCACCCAATGGGACCTTTAACATTAGCAGACTTTATTGGTTTAGATACTTGTTTATACATTATGGAAGTATTATATGAAGGATTTGGAGATAGCAAGTACCGCCCATGTCCGTTACTAAGGAAATATGTAAAAGCTGGTTGGTTAGGTAAAAAATCAGGTCGAGGATTTTATGAATATAACTAATAATTTATCTATAAGTTGAGCGACACGCCTGAAAAGTTGAGCGATACTGCCGAAAAGTCGAGCGACACACCCGAAAAGTTGAGCGAAACACCCAAAAAGTTAAGCGACACACTCGAAAAGTCGAGCGAAACACCCGAAAAGCCAAGCGACACAACCACTAACTCAAACACGAAAGGAGGGGTCTCCAATGAACCTACTTTTCTCAGAAGAACAAGAAATGATGCGAAAAATGGTACGTGATTTTGCCCAAAACGAAGTATTAAAGGAAATACCAAGAATGGAATCCGAGGATCGTTTTCCAAAAGAAATTCTCCAACAAATGGGTGAACTAGGATTAATGGGTATACCGATCCCGGAAAAATACAATGGAGCGGGTATGGATTATACCTCATACATTATTGCGATTCAGGAATTATCAAAAGTGAGTGCCACTTTAGGTGTTATTTTATCGGTTCACACGTCTGTCGGGACAAATCCAATCTTATATTTTGGAACAGAAGAACAAAAAAGCAACTACGTCTCAAAACTTGCAACAGGAGAATATTTAGGTGCATTTGCCGTAACAGAACCTGGTGCGGGGTCAGATGTTAGAAGTATGAAAACAACGGCGAAAAAAGATGGCGATCATTATATTTTAAATGGTTCCAAATTATTTATTACCAATGGTGGCTATGCCGATACGTATGTTACTTTTGCCCGAACTGGAGATGAAAATCAACCTGAGTGCATCAGTGCTTTCATTATTGATAAGGACACACCGGGATTAGCCATTGGTAAAAAGGAAAAGAAAATGGGGCTACACGGATCGAGCACGGTCCAACTTAGCTTTGATCAGTGCAAAGTACCGAAAGAGCAGCTCCTAGGTAATGAAGGGGAAGGCTTTAAAATTGCAATGGCAAACCTTAATGTTGGACGTATTGGTATTGCGGCACAATCGCTAGGGATAGCGGAAGCGGCACTAGATGCTGCAGCGGCATATGCCAAGGAACGTCAGCAGTTTGGGAAGCCGATTGCACATAATCAAGGCATATCTTTCAAGCTGGCAGATATGGCAACAGAAGTGGAGGCTGCCAAACTATTAGTCTATCAAGCTGCTTCACTCGTACAAAACAATATTCCTTGTGGGAAGGAAGCCTCGATGGCGAAAATGTACGCATCTAAAACAGCAATGAAAACCGCAATCGAAGCTGTTCAAATATTTGGTGGTTATGGGTATACCGAGGATTACCCCGTAGAACGCTTTTTCCGCGATGCGAAGATTACCGAAATTTATGAAGGTACCAATGAAATTCAACATATGGTAATAGCTAAACATTTACTGAAGGATTAAAAGGAGGAACAACCAATGAATTTTCAATTGACAGAAGAACAAGAAATGTTACGTAAAATGGTACGAGATTTTGCCACAAAGGAAGTAGAACCAACAGCTGCAGAGCGTGATGAAGAGGAACGTTTTGACCGTGAAATTTTTGATAAAATGGCTGAACTTGGATTAACGGGTATTCCATGGCCAGAAGAATATGGTGGCATTGGTGCAGATTATGTTAGTTATGTCATTGCTGTAGAAGAATTATCACGCGTTTGTGCATCAACTGGAGTGACACTTTCAGCACATCTATCACTGGCTAGCTGGCCAATCTATAAATTTGGTAATGAAGAACAGAAAAAGACCTTCCTTAATCGTTTAGCAACAGGGGAAGCATTAGGTGCATATGCGTTATCAGAGCCAGGGGCAGGAAGTGATGTTGCCTCTATGAGAACAACTGCTAAACGCGATGGTGACCATTATATACTTAACGGAAGCAAAGTTTGGATCACCAATGGCGGGGTTGCGGATATTTACGTTGTTTTTGCAAAAACCGACACAGATGCGAAACATAAAGGTATTAGTGCATTTATTGTTGAAAAAGGTACGGAAGGATTTACTTTCGGCAAAAAAGAGAAAAAATTGGGGATTCGTTCATCGCCAACAACCGAGTTGATTTTCGAAAATTGTCGTATACCAAAAGAAAACCTACTTGGAGCTGAAGGAGAAGGTTTTACAATAGCGATGACAACACTTGATGGTGGTCGTAATGGGATCGCTGCTCAGGCACTAGGAATTGCACAAGGTGCTTTGGATGCTGCGGCAACTTATGCTAAAGAACGTGAACAGTTCGGAAAACCAATCGCACATAATCAAGGGATTTCTTTTAAATTAGCAGATATGGCAACAGAGGTGGAAGCTGCTCGTCTACTAACCTATCAAGCGGCATGGTTAGAATCAGAGGGATTGCCATACGGGAAAGCATCTGCAATGTCGAAGCTTTTCGCAGGAGACGCTGCAATGCGTATTACAGTAGAGGCGGTTCAAGTGTTCGGTGGATATGGCTATACGAAGGATTACCCAGTAGAACGTTATATGCGTGATGCGAAAATCACACAAATTTATGAAGGAACACAAGAAATACAACGTCTCGTAATTGGAAGAATGGTAACCAAGTAGAAAGGAAGTTTCACGATGCACCCTTTAGTTGAACGGATTAAAGCAAAGGAAATTAGAGCTTTGGCAAAGGCGATCACATTAGTAGAGAATGACCATGAGGATAAGTTGCAAGTAATGAGTGATATTTTTTCTATGAAAAAAAATGCAATATATGTTGGTTTGACGGGCTCACCAGGAGCTGGAAAAAGTTCACTTGTCAACCGGCTAATTTCTCATGTCCGTGCAGAAGGCAAAACTGTAGCAGTGATTGCTGTCGATCCGACAAGTCCGTTCAGTGGTGGTGCATTATTAGGAGATCGAGTTCGGATGAATGAACATTTCACTGATGATGGTGTGTATATCCGTAGTATGGCAACTCGTGGCAGTCTTGGGGGCTTAGCTCGTGCAACGAAGGATGCTGTAAGAATTTGTGATGCATATGGGTTTGACGTCATTATTGTAGAAACCGTTGGAGTGGGACAATCGGAACTCGATATTATGAAAATCGTGGATACAACTGCTGTTGTCTTAACACCGAACAGTGGGGATGTACTACAAATATTTAAAGCAGGTATTATGGAAATTGCCGATTTATTCGTTATAAACAAAGCAGATTTACCTGGAGTTGGAAAACTAAAAGCGCTTTTGAGGGAACTCGTTATGATGACAATGACGGAGCAGCATGAGACTGCAATCGTCAAAACGGTTTCCACAGAAAACAAGGGCATAGAAGAACTTTGGGAAAAGATGAAGAAGCATCGAGAATTTTTATATCGAACACCCGAAGGACATAAACGACGTGTCCAACAGCAGCAACTCGAGGTCTATGAGTTAATTCGAGAAGAGATCTGGCGTGATATGAAAATTTTTATCGAAAGCCGTGATGATCTTTCAGCAATGGATCCAAATGAAGATCCCTATATGCTAGCGAAAACATACTTCGAAAAATGGAAAAAGGAAGGCGGGACCAATGATGGCGGATAACGAAGTCCTTTCTTCCGTAAAAAATCGGGAGTTAGTAGAAAAAAGACGAAACCAAATGATTAAAGGAGCCATAACGCTTTTTAAAGAAAAAGGATTTCATCGTACAACAACACGAGAAATTGCTAAAGAGTCTGGGTTCAGTATTGGTACCCTTTATGAATATATTCGTAAAAAGGAAGATGTATTATTTCTCGTATGTGATTCGATTTATGAGCAAGTTCATGAGCGTTTGGAGGCAAAAATTGATTTGCAACAGCCTTCCATTGAAAACTTGACCAATGTCATTCGATCCTATTTTGAATTAATGGATGAGATGCAGGAAGAAGTAGTTATCATGTACCAGGAAGTAAAGTCCTTAAAGAAAGATACGAAGGAATATGTCTTGCAAAAGGAACGGGACATGGTAGGCATGTTAGAGCGTGTCATTGTTACGTGCATACCGACAGAAATATCCAAAAAAGATGCTGAATTAATTGCCAATAACGTGTTTATTCAAGGTCAAATGTGGGGATTTAGACGATGGATGCTACAAAAGCAATTCACTCTGGAAGAATATATTGATCGCCAAATACATTACGTCATGCAGTCGTTATCCATCGAAAAATAAATTGCTTAATTTAGAAGGAGGGTGCTTAGTATGCAACAGGTAGAAACTTATACACCGAAGCATCATGTTCGGTTTGTTACCGCATCAAGCTTATTTGATGGGCATGATGCTTCCATTAACATCATGCGAAGAATACTTCAAGCAAGTGGAGCGGAAGTGATCCATTTAGGACATAATCGTTCGGTTGAGGAAGTTGTTCATGCTGCGATCCAGGAAGATGTTCAAGGGATTGCCATTTCATCTTATCAAGGTGGTCATGTTGAATATTTTAAATATATGATTGATCTCTTGAAAGAACTGGGTGCAGATCATATTAAAGTTTATGGTGGCGGTGGTGGAGTTATCATCCCACGTGAAATTAAAGAATTACATGCTTACGGAGTGGCAAGAATATTTTCACCAGATGACGGTAGGGAATTTGGATTACAAGGCATGATTAACCAGATGCTGGAGGAATGTGATTTCATTCCACCGTTAGATGTGACACACGATATAGAGAAGCTAACACAAGGGGACCGCCAAACGATTGGACGCTACATCACGTATATGGAAAATGAAACAGTTGATGAACTGGAAAAAGAATCCGTATTACAGTCACTCAAGGAAAAAGGAAACACCAATACGCCAGTTTTAGGGATTACTGGAACAGGTGGCGCCGGGAAAAGCTCATTAACCGATGAGTTAATTCGTCGTTTTATTAATGAAATTCCAAACAAAAAAATTGCTATTATTTCCATTGATCCTACAAAACGAAAAACGGGTGGAGCCTTACTAGGTGACAGAATTCGCATGAATGCAATTTTTACCGATCGAGTTTACATGCGTTCTTTAGCAACGAGAGATTCGCGAAGTGAATTGTCGAAAGCAATTCAGGATGTCATCGACGTTGTTCGCGCATCTGGTTTTGACTTTATCATTATTGAAACTAGTGGTATCGGCCAAGGTGATGCAGCAATCACGGATGTTACCGATTTATCGATGTATGTGATGACAGCAGAATTTGGTGCACCGACACAGCTAGAAAAAATTGATATGATTGATTTCGCAGATTTTATTGTCATTAACAAATTTGAACAAAAGGGTTCAGAGGATGCTCTCAATCAAGTGCGGAAGCAATATGAACGCAGTCATATGTTATTCCACCAGGATAAAGAACAATTTCCTGTTTTTGGTACGATTGCAAGTCAGTTTAATGATGCAGGTACCAATGCATTATTTGCGTCAATTATTGATACATTGAATGAAAAGTATAATTGGGGCAATGACGTTAACTTTGATCGTAATATAATTTCTGAAAAGCAAAACTTAATTATTACAAATGAACGTCGTCACTATTTACGAGAAATTTCAACACATGTCCGTAATTATCACAAACACTCCGTGCAACAGAGTGATATAGCTAGAAAACTGTATCAGCTTCATGGCGCGAAAGAAGTGCTAGCTGATGACCCGACAGTTACAACCATAGAAGAAAAAATCCAGACCTATGAAGAAGAACTAGATCCGAAATCGAAAAAACTGTTAGATTCATGGGAAAATACAAAGGATGCCTATGGACAGGAAACAATGACATTCTCAGTTCGAGATAAAGCTATCGAAATGGACATTGTGACAGAATCATTATCCGGTCTAAAAATACCAAAAGTTGCCTTTCCAAAATATACGGATTGGGGCGAACGTCTACAATGGTTATTAAAAGAAAATGTACCAGGAGCATTTCCGTTTACAGCAGGAGTTTTCCCGTTTAAACGAAAAGGGGAAGACCCGACACGACAATTTGCGGGAGAAGGTACACCAGAACGCACAAATCGTCGATTCCACTACCTATCGAAAAATGAAGATGCAAAACGGTTATCGACAGCATTTGACTCGGTGACACTTTATGGGGAAGACCCAGCTTATCGCCCAGATATTTATGGGAAAGTTGGCGAAAGTGGTGTCAACATTTGTACCCTTGAAGATATGAAAAAATTATATGATGGCTTTGATTTAACGGATCCAAAAACATCGGTATCGATGACAATCAATGGTCCAGCGCCAATCATATTAGCGATGTTTTTCAATACAGCGATTGATCAGCAACTAATGAAGTTTAAAGAAGAAAATGGTCGTGAACCAAATACCGGTGAGTATGAAAAGCTAAAAGCAGAAACGTTAGCGGTTGTTCGTGGTACGGTACAGGCAGATATTTTAAAAGAAGACCAAGGGCAAAATACATGTATCTTCTCTACAGAGTTCGCACTTCGTATGATGGGAGATATTCAACAGTACTTTATTGATCGAGATGTACGAAATTACTATTCGGTTTCCATTTCTGGCTATCATATAGCTGAAGCGGGAGCAAATCCAATTACACAGCTGGCATTCACATTAGCTAATGGATTTACGTATGTGGAATACTATTTGAGTCGAGGAATGGACATAAATAAATTCGCACCAAACTTGTCCTTCTTCTTCTCAAACGGTCTCGACCCAGAGTATACTGTAATCGGGCGTGTAGCACGACGAATATGGGCAGTTACAATGCGTGATAAGTATGGGGCAAATGAACGTAGCCAAAAACTAAAATATCATATTCAAACATCTGGGCGTTCACTGCATGCACAAGAAATTGATTTTAATGATATTCGAACAACATTACAAGCACTTCTTGCCATTCAGGATAATACAAACTCATTGCATACGAATGCTTATGATGAAGCAATAACAACTCCGACAGAAGAATCTGTGCGAAGAGCAATGGCAATTCAAATGATAATTAATCGCGAGTTTGGGTTAACCAAAAATGAAAACTCATTACAAGGCTCCTTTATTGTCGATGAACTGACTGACTTAGTTGAAGAGGCGGTACTACAAGAATTTGAACGAATTAATGATCGTGGCGGAGTCCTCGGAGCAATGGAGCGACAATACCAACGTGGCAAAATTCAAGAGGAATCCTTATACTACGAGAGCAAAAAACATTCTGGAGAATTGCCGATTATCGGTGTAAATACGTACTTGAACCCAAATCCACCATCAGAAGAAGACATCGATTCCATGGAGCTTGCTCGTGCAACAAAAGAAGAAAAAGAACATCAAATTCGTGAACTTCAAAAGTTCCAGCAGAGAAATGAAGCCCAAATTGATGATGCGCTAAATCGTTTAAAAGCAGTTGCAGCATCAGGTGGAAATATCTTTGAAGAGCTAATGGAAACGGTAAAAGTTGCCAGCCTTGGACAAATTACCAACGCTCTTTATGAAGTTGGCGGACAGTATCGTAGAAATATGTAAGCTCGGAAATAGATTGATTACGTTGAGAAGGCTTTGCTGTCTTCTCAACTTTTGTTCTTAGAAGATTAATAAATTCGTAATAAAATTGATATTTTTAGTAGCATAATCCGTTATGATTTGTTTATAATGTATGATATGGTTTATACTGCGTTTTATAAAGGATTATTTGTTTATCCTAAATATACATATGAAATAAAAATGATTAACAAGGCGATAGCCATAAAAACATTAGAAAAGGGAGTGCGGTCACGTGAGCATAAAGAACTTTAGCCGCGAGGAATTAAAAAGCATGTCAATGATTGAATTGGCACAACTAATTTTATTAGAAGAAAAAAAAGCTATAAACTTCAGAGATATTTTTAAAAAGATTGCAGACTTAAAAGAATTTAAGGAAGAGCAAAAGGAAAACTTTATTTCTCAATTTTATACAGATCTAAATATTGATGGGCGTTTCATGACCCCTGGATCAAATATGTGGGGGCTCAAGCGTTGGTACCCTGTTGAGCAAATTGATGAGGAAATTAACTTGTCTCCGAAAAAGAAAAAGAAAAAGCCGAAAAAGAAAAAGAAAGAAGTACTTGAAGAAGAAAATCTGGCTATTGAAGAGGATCTTGATATCGTTGATGGTGATGTTGAGGAACTAGTTGACGGTTTCACGGATGATGATGATGAAGAGGACTTTGATGATTTAGAAGATGATTTCGATGATTTTGATGAAGATGAAGAAGATGATGATCTCGACGAAACCGAAGAGGAAGAAAAAGAAACAGATTCTGATAAATAAATAATAAAGGTAGAAAAAGCTTGCTTGACTTTTTCATGCCATATAAGTACAATTCTTATTGGGCTCTTTAAATTTATTACCAAAGCGTTTCCCTAACCAGGGAGGCGCTTTTCTTATTTTATCCCACTTGTAACTCGCAGTAAGACCCACACTTCAAGACTTAGAGAGATAAGTAGGGGGAGAGAATCCCCACACGGAAAGAAGTTTTACTTAATCCCAAAAGCTGAAAGTGACCCGAGACATTGGGAACAAAGAAACACGATTCTTGTAGCGTTTATTGTACACAATAAGGGATATAAAAGAGCAGAATGAAATCAATTTTACTTATAACAATTAATTAACTATATAACAGAAAGAGGGATGAAGGTGACTAAGTATATTTTTGTCACAGGTGGTGTTGTATCATCACTAGGAAAAGGAATCACAGCTGCTTCATTAGGCCGCCTATTAAAAAACCGAGGGTTAAAAGTTACAATTCAAAAATTTGATCCGTATATCAATGTTGATCCAGGTACAATGAGTCCCTATCAGCATGGAGAAGTTTTTGTAACAGATGATGGAGCAGAAACAGACTTAGATTTAGGACATTATGAACGTTTTATTGATATCAATTTAAACAAGTACAGTAACATTACGACAGGTAAAGTATACTCTAGTGTCATTAAAAAAGAACGTCGTGGTGATTATTTAGGTGGAACCGTTCAGGTTATCCCACATATAACGAATGAAATTAAAGAACAAGTTTTCCGTGCAGGTGAAGCAACAGGAGCAGATGTTGTTATTACGGAAATCGGAGGAACGGTAGGGGATATTGAGTCTTTACCATTCCTAGAGGCAATTCGCCAAATCAAAAGTGATATCGGCAAAGAGCATGTCATGTACATTCACTGTACACTTGTTCCATATATTAGAGCTGCTGGTGAAATGAAAACAAAGCCTACACAGCATAGTGTGAAGGAACTACGCTCACTTGGAATCCAACCAGATACGATCGTGCTTCGTACAGAACATGCGATAAGTAAAGATATGAAAGAAAAAATTGCCCTTTTCTGTGATATAAATGAAAGAGCAGTAATAGAAATGCGCGATGCTGAAATTCTTTATGAAGTACCAATTGCATTGCAAGAGCAGCAGCTAGATCAGATAACCTGTGATCATTTTGGGCTTGATTGTCAAAAAGCTGATATGAATGAGTGGAAAGAACTTGTGGAAAAAGTACGTGGTCTTTCCAAAACAGTTGATATTGGCTTAGTTGGAAAATATGTTGAGCTTCCAGACGCCTATATTTCCGTTGTAGAATCGTTAAAGCATGCAGGATATGCGTATGATTCTGATATCCGTGTACATTGGATTAACTCGGAAAAATTGGATGAAAAATCGATTCAAGAAGAGCTTTCTCATGTTGATGGAATTCTTGTACCAGGTGGATTTGGTGATCGTGGAATTGATGGTAAAATAGCTGCAATTCGCTATGCACGTGAAAATAAAATTCCGTTCTTAGGTATTTGTTTAGGAATGCAACTTGCAACTGTAGAGTATGCTCGTAATGTGTTAGGTTTAGAAGGTGCGCATTCAGCAGAAATCGATCCGAACACACCTTATCCGATTATTGATTTATTACCGGAACAAAAAGATATTGAGGATTTAGGTGGTACATTACGTCTCGGCATTTACCCTTGTGCTTTAAAAGAAGGCACAAAGACGAAGGAAGCGTATAATGGGGCAGACGTTGTAGAAGAACGTCATCGTCATCGTTATGAGTTTAACAATGAGTATCGAGAGCAAATGGAAGCAAATGGATTTATCTTCTCTGGTACAAGTCCAGACGGTAGATTGGTGGAAACTATTGAAATTGAAGATCATCCATGGTTTGTAGCGAGTCAATTCCATCCAGAATTTAAATCTCGTCCTACAAGAGCACAAAATTTATTTTTAGGATTTGTAGGTGCATCTGTAAAACTAAATAAATAAAACTTTCCCAAATAGTAACAAAGTCACGATTAGTCCATAAATGGTACTTATCGTGACTTTTTTTGCTATATTTAAACATATAGGGTTTAAATATGCCAAAAAAAGGGAAAAAACTTTCGGTAAGATGAAAAGATAATTCTAGTGCAAAATATCAAACGACAACAAATGACATTTTTATGGTAATTACGCCATTAATTACCATAAAAATGTTCGTTAAAAAGAAGGTATTTTGTACTATTTGGTCGAACTAAATTATTATAGTAAAAGGGGGATGGAGTTTAAGATGAAGAAAAAGGTACTAGTTGTTGATGATGAACATGGAATCCGATTATTACTTGAAGATGTTTTAACGAACGAAGGATATCACATTATTACTGCAAAAACTGGTAAAGAAGCGTTGGATGAACTGCAAAAACACTCCATTAGTTTAATGATAATCGACTATAAATTACCGATAGTAGATGGGATGGAAGTTCTAAAAAAATTACAAACGGACAAAATGGAAATTCCTACAATCGTAATGAGTGGACTGGTCGAAAAAATAGCAGATGAAACGAAAGATATATCAAATGTAAAAGCAATTTTGTCAAAACCATTTAACATAGCTGATGTTATTATTAAAGTGGAATCAATATTGGCATAATCAAACAAATTTTTAAAAAAGTTTGCCTGTATCGATAAACGCCCTCATTTCTTGCTAGTTGAGTCTGGACTTGGTATTCTTAAGAGGAAATAAATTTTGCAAAAGATGAATCATTCATCAATGAAGGAGGATACCATTATGCCATTAGTTTCAATGAAAGAAATGATGGAAAAAGGGAAAGAGAATGGGTATGCAATTGGACAGTTTAATTTAAACAATTTAGAATATGCGCAAGCCATTCTACAAGCAGCTGAAGAAGAAAAATCACCAGTGATTTTAGGGGTTTCTGAAGGTGCTGGTAGATATATGGGTGGATTTAAAGTAGTAGTAGCAATGGTCAAGTCATTAATGGAAGAATATGGTACCACTGTACCTGTTGCGATCCATCTAGATCATGGATCAAGCTTTGAAAAGTGTGCTCAGGCAATTCACGCTGGATTTACTTCTGTAATGATTGACGGTTCTCATCATCCAATTGAAGAAAATGTTGCGATGACAAGAAAAGTAGTGGAATTAGCTCACATTCATGGTGTGTCAGTTGAGGCAGAAGTGGGAACAGTTGGTGGCGAAGAAGATGGTGTCATTGGCGGAATTAATTATGCAGATCTAGATGAATGTAAACAGCTTGTTCAAGAAACTGGGGTTGATTGTTTAGCGCCAGCATTAGGTTCTGTTCACGGTCCATACCAAGGAGAGCCAAACTTAGGATTTAAAGAAATGGAAGAAATTCTAAACGCTGTGAACGTACCGTTAGTATTACATGGTGGAACAGGTATTCCAACTAAAGATATTCAAAAAGCAGTTTCTTTAGGAACAGCGAAAATTAATGTAAATACAGAAAACCAAATTGCACAAGCGAAAATCGTTCGAGAAGTGTTAAATGAAAAACCAAACGAGTACGATCCACGTAAATACTTAGGACCTGGTCGCGACGCAATTAAAGAAACTGTTGTTGGTAAAATGCGCGAATTTGGTTCATCAAATAAAGCATAATTAAACCAAAAAAGGGTGGGGTGTTTTCATGAAATTTTTCGTAGATACTGCGAACATTGATGATATTCGTTCAGCAAATCAGCTTGGCATATTAGCAGGAGTAACAACTAACCCAAGCTTAGTTGCTAAAGAAGGCGTGTCATTTCATGATCGCTTAAGAGAAATTACGGCAGAAGTTTCAGGATCTGTAAGTGCAGAAGTTATTGCCGAAGATGCAGAAGGTATGATTGCAGAAGGTAAAGAACTAGCAGCAATTGCTCCAAACATCACGGTTAAAGTTCCAATGACCTTAGAAGGCTTAAAAGCAGTAAAAGCTTTTAGTGATTTAAATATAAAAACGAATGTAACGTTAATATTTAATGCCAACCAAGCATTGCTTGCGGCTCGTGCGGGTGCTACATATGTTTCACCATTCTTAGGCAGATTGGACGATATTGGCCACGATGGAATGAATTTAATAGCAACGATATCTGAAATATTTGACCGTCATGATATTAAAACGGAGATTATTGCAGCATCGATCAGACATCCACTACATGTTATAGACGCAGCACTTAACGGAGCACATATTGCAACGATTCCGTATAACGTGCTTGGACAACTAGTAAAACACCCATTAACAGACCAAGGAATCGAAAAATTTCTTGCAGATTGGAATAAACAAAACAGTTAAGATAAGCATGAAAAGATGTTCAAACGTCAAAGATAGTAATATAAGTATAATTTAGGCTGAATGGTTCATAAGGTACCGTTCAGCCTAATTATAAAAACTCGAAAACAAGAGTATTCAAATGATACATTTGAATTACCTCTAAAAGTGGGGTTTTGACATGCAGAAAATGATAGTAGAAGGCGGTAAATTACTAAATGGAAAAGTGCGAATTAGCGGTGCAAAAAACAGTGCCGTTGCATTACTTCCTGCCGCAATTTTAGCCGATTCAAACGTTACAATCGAAGGACTACCTAATATCTCAGATGTTGATACACTTGGTGGACTTTTAGAAGAAATTGGCGGTAAAGTAGCATGGGGTCCTGGACAAACCGTCCATATAGACCCAGAAAATATGATCTCTATGCCACTACCAAATGGCAAAGTAAAAAAATTACGTGCATCCTATTATTTTATGGGTGCGATGCTCGGTAAGTTTAACAAAGCTGTTATTGGCTTACCTGGAGGATGTTTTTTAGGACCTCGTCCAATTGATCAACATATCAAAGGATTTGAAGCTTTAGGTGCGGAAGTAACGAATGAACAAGGGGCAATTTACCTTCGTGCAAAAGAACTTACTGGAGCGAGAATATATCTAGATGTAGTTAGTGTAGGGGCAACAATCAACATTATGCTTGCTGCTGTTAAAGCAAAAGGGAAAACCATCATTGAAAATGCTGCTAAAGAACCCGAAATTATTGATGTAGCCACATTATTAACGAATATGGGAGCCAAAATTAAAGGTGTAGGAACAGATGTTATTCGTATAGAAGGTGTTCCAACCTTGCATGGTTGTCGCCATACGATTATTCCCGACCGAATTGAGGCAGGGACATATGCAATTGCTGCAGCTGCAGCTGGTAATGAAGTGATTATCGACAATGTTATTCCACAGCATTTAGAATCACTGCTGGCTAAATTAAGAGAAATGGGTGTCACCATAGAAGATAGCGATGAACAGCTATTAATTGCACCACGAAACCCACTAAAAAGTGTGGATATAAAAACATTGGTATATCCAGGCTTTCCAACAGATCTCCAACAACCTTTTACCACATTGCTAACAAAAGCATATAGTACTGGTATTGTTACAGACACGATTTACTCTGCACGTCTAAAACATATTGACGAATTGCGCCGTATGAATGCTATAATAAAGGTTGAAGGTGGTTCGATTATTGTTTCAGGTCCTACACAGTTAGAAGGTGCACGTGTAAAAGCAAGTGACCTTCGTGCTGGTGCAGCCTTAGTTATAGCTGGATTAATGGCCAATGGAATAACTGAAATCACTGGACTCGACCATATTGACCGTGGCTATGAAAACATGACAGAGAAATTAACAAGCCTTGGTGCAAATGTATGGCGAGAAGATATGACTGAAGAAGAAATTAAACAATTTCAGAACTCTTGATTGGAGCTTTTTCCGAAATTCCTCTAACAAAATAATCTTCTTGGGATGAGGTTATTTTAAACAAAGGGAGAGGAACAAACATGGAAAGAAGTTTAACAATGGAAATCGTACGAGTAACAGAGGCGGCTGCTTTGTCCTCCGCACGCTGGATGGGAAGAGGAAAAAAAGAAGAAGCAGATGATGCTGCTACTTCAGCCATGCGTGACGTGTTTGACACCATTCCAATGCAAGGCAAGGTTGTTATTGGAGAAGGTGAAATGGATGAAGCGCCGATGCTCTATATTGGTGAAGAACTTGGTACTGGTGCTGGACCGCTAGTTGATGTTGCAGTTGACCCATTAGAAGGTACTAATATTGTTGCTAATGGGACTTGGAATGCATTAGCAGTAATTGCGATCGCCGACCAAGGAAAATTACTTCATGCACCTGATATGTATATGAAAAAAATAGCTGTTGGACCAGAAGCGGTTGGCAAGATTGACATCAATGCCTCTACAATAGAGAATTTGAAAGCTATTGCAAAAGCGAAAAACAAAAACATAGAAGATGTTGTTGCCGTTGTATTAAATCGACCACGTCATCAGCAATTAATAGACGAAATTCGTCAAGCCGGTGCAAGAATTAAGTTAATTCCAGATGGTGATGTTGCTGCAGCAATCAATACGGCATTTGATGATACCGGTGTTGATATTTTACTTGGAATCGGCGGAGCTCCAGAGGGTGTTTTAGGTGCTGTTGCATTAAAATGTCTTGGTGGAGAGATGCAAGGACAGCTTGTACCTTCCAATGATGAAGAGAGAAGCCGCTGTAAGGAAATGGGCATTACGGATATCAATAAAGTGTTTTACATGGATGATTTTTGTGGTGGCGATGATGCCATTTTCGCTGCAACTGGTGTAACAGATGGCGAACTGTTAAAAGGTGTACAATTTAAAGGTACAAGAGCAACCACACAAACAGTGGTCATGCGAGCAAAGAGTGGTACAGTTCGATTCATTGATGGCGAACACAGCCTGAGGAAAAAACCAAACTTAGTAATGGAGCCTTAAGTTCCAAAGATGGGGGAGCATGTATATATGTCCCCCTTATCCATTCCTTCCTTTACGGGGAAGTTAAAAAAAGTGTTGAATATTACTATTAAAACAGTTAATATTGTATATGTTTAATATATCAGTTGATTGGTTAATATTTTAATACATAGAATAATTATGGGATGAATTCTCAGGTATTTACTTAAAAACTTCTATTCTATCTTCCGAAACCTTCATTTCTTCAATAGACAATACTACCAACAAAAGAAGTGAAAATCTCATCAAACTTGATCAGAATCAACCTTTCGGGCAAGAGAACACGAACTGTTTTCAATTAATTTTAATTATTTAACCAATTCAATAAAAAACTCTACAAATATAGTAAAAATGTATAAAGGAATAGGCGTGGTGATTATGGCTGAATTAACAATTGCGAAACTAGAAACATTAACTTTGAAAGATATATATGCATTAGCACGTGAATATAAAGTTTCGTATTATGCAAAGTTAACAAAAAAAGAATTAATATTTGCTATTTTAAAGGCACAAGCTGAAAAAGATGGATTTTTGTTCATGGATGGTGTGTTAGAGATCATTCCATCAGAAGGATTTGGATTTTTAAGACCAATTAATTACTCTCCAAGTGCTGAAGATATATATATTTCTGCATCGCAAATTCGTAGGTTTGATTTGCGTAATGGGGATAAAGTATCTGGTAAAGTACGTCCTCCGAAAGAGAATGAACGTTACTACGGTTTGTTACATGTCGATGCTGTAAATGGAGAAGACCCTGAAACCTCCAAAGAACGAGTTCATTTCCCTGCCTTAACGGCGTTATACCCTGATCGCATAATGAAACTAGAGACAAAACAGAATGACATTTCGACGCGAATAATGGACTTAATGACACCTGTAGGTTTTGGGCAGCGTGGCTTAATTGTAGCACCACCAAAAGCAGGGAAAACAATGTTATTAAAGCAAATTGCCAATAGCATTTCAGTCAATCATCCAGAAGCAAAATTAATTATCCTTTTAGTTGATGAGCGACCTGAGGAAGTTACCGATATTGAGCGTTCCGTACATCCAGATGTTGATGTTGTAAGTTCAACATTTGACGAAGTACCTGAAAGTCATATCAAAGTATCTGAACTAGTATTAGAACGTGCTATGCGTTTAGTAGAACATAAACGCGATGTTATTGTTTTAATGGATAGCATTACCCGCTTAGCTCGTGCATATAACCTTGTTATTCCTCCAAGTGGAAGAACACTTTCAGGTGGTATCGATCCTGCGGCATTTCACCGTCCAAAACGATTCTTCGGTGCTGCAAGAAATATTGAAGAAGGTGGAAGCTTCACCATTCTTGCTACAGCTCTTGTGGAAACAGGTTCCAGAATGGATGACGTAATTTATGAGGAATTTAAAGGTACAGGAAACATGGAGCTACATTTAGATCGTAACTTGGCACAACGTCGTATTTTTCCTGCAATCGATGTGTTACGTTCAAGCACACGAAAAGAAGAGCTGCTTGTTGATAAAAGCCATCTAGATAAAATGTGGATGATCCGTAAAACGATGCAAGATTCTCACGATTTCCTAGAACGATTCCTTAGAAAATTAAAGACATCTAGCTCGAATGAAGAATTCCTTCATAAGATGGATGAAGAAATGAAGCGCAAAGGGATTAATAAATAATTTAATCAATGGTCCCCGAGTATATCGGATATTTACGGGAAAATAGGACGAATTTAATTCTATCCTATTGCAAACAGATGCAGACACTGTTATAATTTTTAAAGTGAGTTTAGATAAGGTGTTTCACCTATGACGGCTCTTACAATAAACTCTGTTTCCAAAGGAATCAGGGCAAAAAGGAGTGGAAAGACATGAAAAACGACGTACATCCAGAATACAGAAAAGTTGTATTTCTAGATACAAGCTCTGATTACAAATTCTTGACTGGTTCAACACAAAACTCAGAAGAAACAATTGAGTGGGAAGATGGAAACACATACCCATTAATTCGTGTTGAGATTAGTTCAGAATCTCATCCATTCTACACTGGTAAGCAAAAAGCTGACAAAGTTGGCGGACGTGTAGACCGATTCAAGAAGAAATATAATATGAAATAAAAAGTTTAGCTGACCGGTTAGGGGCGAACGCATATGGCGTGAGCTCCTGGGAGGCAAAACTGATTAATGCTAAGGTTGAGTTTCTCAACCTCATATTTAATTACTGTAAAAAAACAGGCAAATTGTCTATACTTTGCCTGTTTTTTTACTTTCAAATAACGATTTTTTTGTGGGAAACCACATTGTTATATAAAAAAATTATGCTGTTGATGTAGAAATTAGTGGTAAACTTAATGTATACATAGTAGAAGGGAGATCCCAGTTCATGTATGTAATGAAACAAAGCGGTTGGGTTGAAGTAATCTGTGGAAGCATGTTCTCTGGTAAATCTGAAGAGTTAATTCGCAGAGTCCGTCGCGCAACGTATGGAAATTTAAATGTACGTGTATTTAAACCAGCTATTGACGATCGTTATGATGGTGAAGCAGTTGTTTCTCATAATGGAACATCTACCATGGCTCGACCTGTAAAGAGTTCGGATGAAATTCTTGATCACATTACTGGTGACATTGATATAGTCGGTATCGACGAGGTGCAGTTTTTCGATGAAAATATCGTAGAAGTTGCTGATGAACTGGCAAACCAAGGCATACGAGTAATTGTTGCAGGTTTAGATACAGATTTTCGTGGAGAGCCATTCGGCCCAATGCCTAAATTAATGGCATTATCAGAATCAGTCTCAAAATTGAACGCGATCTGTCCTGTATGCGGATCTCCTGCAAGCCGCACGCAACGTCTAATTAATGGACAACCTGCAAACTATGATGACCCAATCATCCTAGTCGGCGCATCTGAATCCTACGAACCACGATGCCGCCATCATCACGAAGTGCCAAACAGACCAATTAACCACATCGTTAAAAGTTTAATAAATGCAACCAAATAGATGAAAAAAGCGCCTCGGTGGGCGCTTTTTTTTGTTAGCTGGTGGTGAGTGAATGGCTAATCGAGAGCGGAGAGATGATGGGGCAGGGCTGGAGTGAAGCGTGGCGATTCGCTCATAAATTAAAATATTCGCGCAGAACCAGCGAGGATTCGCTCACAAATTGAAATATTCGCGCAGAACCAGCAAGGATTCGCTCATAAATTGAAATATTCGCTCAGAACAAACAACTTACCTCCCCCAATCATTCAAAGAAACAGTAACTCACTATATCATTAGCGAGTTACTAAATTTATTACTGATAGTTTTGTGGGTTTTGAACTTGTTGACTAGCCTGTTGCTGTTGAGCTGCTTGTTGCTGATACTGTTGATTCATTTGAGCTTGCTGTCCCATCTGTTGACCTTGTTGAGTTTGATTGTTGTGTGTTGGGACAGATATGTTTGTCAGTGCTTGACTTGCTTCATTTTGGAATATGTTCTGAGTTGCTAGGTCGCCTAATGAGATCATCCCAGCTAACTTACCATTTTCGGTGACTGGTAAACGGCGAATTTGCTTTTCAGCCATCATTTGAGCTGCTTGATGAATATCCATGCTCGCATCAGCTGTTGTTAATTGATCACTCATACACTCTCCAACAGTACCGTTACCATCTTTGCCCATCGCTGTACCGCGAGTGGTAATATCACGGTCAGTAATAATACCACGAAGCATCCCGTTTTCAACAACAGGAATTGCACCGATATCATTTTGTACCATCAATTCTGCTGCTTCTTTTAACGATTGTTGAGGTGTTACAGATATAACATTTTGACTCATCAGGTTTTTAATTGCATTTTGCATATGAAAAACACTCCTTTAAACATTAGATTTTACTAGGAGTGTGATTTTTATGTGTTAATTATTTGTAATATATTACTATCAAAAAAAGCACAAGCTACTAGGCGCCTCGGTTGTTGCTTATTTTTGTTCGGGTGGTGACGAGGGTTTGGCAAGATTCGATCGATACGTTGATGGAAGCTGGTGAAGAGCAATTCGCTCATAAATTGAAATATTCGCTCACAACCAGCAAGGATTCGCTCAAAAACTGAAATATTCGCTCACAACCAACAATTATCCTCCCCTTCATTCACCACAATAAACGATAAAAAAGAGGTTTTATGAATGAAGATATAGAATTAATATCTAAATGAAAATAAAGGAGGTAAAGGAAATGTTTGTAAAACCTCATGACAAACTAGTTGAGGTACTGCGATTACAAGTGTTGGAAAGTAGATTGATTTATAATCACCCACAAATGGAGACGGTTATAAATGATCTTAGGATCAAACTTGCTGAAGTAAGAGGGGAGGAACAGCTAGACTATCCATTAGGTTTTTTAAATAACCAAGAATACCTAATTTTGCATAATCTTAGAATACAAGACGAAAATGGCTTTTTTCAAATTGATACCTTAGTTATTTACCGGAGCTATTTATTAATATTAGAAGCTAAGAATTGGTATGGAACTCTACTCTTTGATAAGGAAGGAAACGTTATTCGTATCGGTGACGATGGAAAAGAAGAAGGATTTCCAAATCCAATTGTGCAAGTGAAAATGCAAGAATATCGGCTTCGGAAATGGTTACATAACATTGGTTTCTCAGACCTCCCCATTCACTACTTCGTTGTAATTAGCTTCTCTTCTACTATTCTTAAATCTATTTCTCCAGATGAAAACATACCTAGTAACATTATTCATAGTAATAAACTCTACTTAAAAATAAGAGAGCTTAATCAAGTAAATGAACAAAGTTTATACGTTCATGATCAACTTTTGAAACTTTCGAATATATTAATTCAAGCTCACAGTCCTTCAACAGCAAATGTATTATTAAAATATAAAATCTCAAGAGATGATATACAGACTGGGGTAAAGTGTCCTTGCTGCCAAACCAACATTATGATTCGCAGCAAACAAAAGTGGCACTGCAGACTATGTAACTATTTCTCAAAAGATGCACATGTAAAAGCATTACTTGAGTACAAATTATTGTTTGGAAACAGAATAAATATTAGGGAAGCAGGAGAATTTCTTCAAGTTGAATCAAGGCATACTGTGAAAAGGCTGTTACAAAGTGCAGGTTGTCAAAATTCAGGAGGCAAGAAAGGTGCATATTACCTTCTCGACAAGATTAATGAGACTACAAAATAGTCGATTCGCTCAGAAACTAAAATATTCGCTCAGAACCAGCAAGGATTCGCTCATAAATTGAAATATTCGCTCACAACCAGCAAGAATTCGCTCAAAAACTGAAATATTCGCTCAGAACAAACAATTCACCCACCCACCAACAGAGCCAGTGCCCATCACCGCTCACCCGACAACCCACAACCCACACCCAACCCACACCCAACTCACAGACCAAACCCTCAGCACCCACCCACCAACACCAGCGCCCCCAAACCCACCATCCCAAACTTTGACCTCAACCGCCGAGTATACTATAATTATACTGTTAATCGTGAAAGAGGTGGCCGTGATGTTAGATCGCTTACAAACATTGGAAGAACGTTATAATAAATTAAATGAACTACTTAGTGATCCTGAGGTAATTAGTGATACGAATAAGTTGCGCGAGTATTCCAAAGAACAATCTGGGCTTGAGGATGTTGTGCAAGCATATCGTGAATATAAAGATGTAACCGAGCAATTAAATGATGCGAAGGAAATGCTGGAGGACGATCTTGACAGTGATATGTATGAGATGGTGAAAGCAGAGATTTCCGAGCTCTCCACGAGCAAAACTGACCTAGAAGAAAACATGAAAATTTTACTTCTACCAAAAGATCCAAATGATGATAAAGACGTATTTATGGAGATTCGTGGTGCTGCTGGTGGAGATGAAGCGGCATTATTTGCAGGTGATTTGTACCGTATGTATTCTCGTTATGCGGAGAGCCAAGGTTGGAAGACCGAGGTTATGGAAGCAAACACAACTGGTGTTGGTGGATACAAAGAAATCATTTTCATGATCAAAGGCACAGGTGCTTTTTCGAAGCTAAAATATGAAAATGGAGCACACCGTGTGCAACGTGTTCCAGAAACAGAATCCGGCGGACGAATCCATACGTCAACTGCAACTGTTGCTGTTTTGCCGGAAGCAGAAGAAGTGGAAATCGATATACACGAGAAAGATATTCGTGTCGATACGTTTGCGTCCAGTGGACCTGGAGGGCAAAGTGTAAATACAACGATGTCAGCCGTTCGTTTAACACATGAACCAACTGGGATAGTTGTATCGATCCAAGATGAAAAATCACAAATTAAAAACAAAGAAAAGGCGATGAAGGTTCTTCGCGCGCGTATTTATGATAAATTCCAACAGGAAGCACAGGCAGAGTATGATGAAACACGTAAATCAGCTGTTGGTACTGGTGACCGCTCGGAGCGTATCCGTACGTATAACTTCCCACAAAATCGTGTGACGGACCATCGTATTGGTCTAACGATTCAAAAGCTGGATCAAATTTTAGAAGGTAAATTAAACGAGTTCATTGATGCGTTAATTATGGAAGAACAAGCTAAAAAACTTGAGCAAATTGGTGAATAGTATGGATACACGTAAACAGTTTGAAGTCCTGCAGTGGGCTTCTCTTTTTTTAGAAAAAAACAAACGGGAACCACGTGTTGCAGAATTACTTCTACAACACCATTTAAACATATCTAGAAACGAATTTTATATGCGAATGCGAGATGAAGTGCCAGCCGAAATCGTACAAAGCTTCCAAACAGACATAGAGCGACATGCCCAAACTGGAGTCCCGATTCAACATATAATCGGTTATGAAACGTTTTATGGTCGTGAATTTCTCGTGAATGAACACGTGCTAATTCCAAGGCCGGAAACAGAAGAGCTTGTACAACAAGTAATCCAACAGTCTAAGAATATGCCGAACAAGTCACAGACGATCGTGGATATTGGTACAGGAAGTGGAGCAATTGCCATTACCCTTGCACAGGAACTACCTGAAACAACGGTATTTGCAACGGATATTTCTGAACAAGCCCTTGCAGTTGCGCAACATAACGCAACCCAATTACAAGCAAACATTACTTTCCTACAAGGGGATTTTTTACAACCGTTCATTTCTAATCAAAAAAAAGCTGATATTATCGTTTCTAATCCGCCTTATATTGCGAAGGCAGAAGAAGTGACATTAACGGATACAGTGAAAAAGTTTGATCCGGAGCTTGCACTTTTTGCAGATGACAACGGACTCGCAGCCTATAAGAAGATTATTACTCAACTCCCGCAGGCAATTGATTCTGGTGCTACTGTGGCATTTGAAATTGGTCATGAACAAGGGGAAGCAGTGTCTTCGTTATTAAATAATCAGTTTCCAACTAGCAATATAAACGTAATCCAAGATATTAATGGTAAGGACAGAATGGTTGTGGCTACTGGGCTTTAAGCCACAACTTAAATCATGATTCTATTAAAATAAAAAATACTAGATTACTAGTTTAAAATCTTTTACCGCTGACCATACTGATAGTAAATCAAAGGAAAGCGGGGCAAATGAGATGAAGAAACTAGTATTTTTTGTATTCATATTTATTTTTATACTTTTATCGATGCCAGCTAAAGGTCAAGGAAATCAAACAGCTTCTGAAATGGACTACCAGGTCATTCCTGATGAAGCGATCCGCCTAAGAATTTTAGCAAATAGTGATACGGATGCGGATCAAAAAATAAAACATACAGTTCGAGATAAAGTAAATGATGAAATTAATCAATGGGTTGCCCATTTAACCGATATCGATGAAGCAAGAAAGCTAATTGAAAGTAAAATACCGGAAATTGAATCCATTGTAGAAAACACATTAGCAGAATCTGGAGAGAAAAGAGATTTCGATGTAGAGTATGGAAAGAACGTATCTTTTCCTACAAAATTATATGGATCATATCTGTATCCAGCAGGAGAATATGAAGCGGTGTTGATAACATTAGGTGAAGGTCAAGGTGCAAATTGGTGGTGTGTGTTGTTTCCACCATTATGCTTTTTAGATTTTGGTGATGGAATTAGTGTTGCGGAAGCTAGTGCAGATGATTTAGACGAATCGGAAGAGGAACCAGAAGAAGAGGAAGAAGAACCCGTAAAAGTAAAATTTTTTCTATTTGAATGGTTAGGTTGGTCATAGAATCACTCTTATATGCATAAAATGATAGAAACACAAAAAGAATTCTTAGTTTCTATTAATAAAAGTAGAGGTGATTTGAATGAACATTATAGCGGCAAAGGACACTCCTATCATTCAGTTGGAGGAATTTTTAAAAACGACACCAAATAACATCCATAAAGATAGTTTACTGGAGGATGGCTATGTCGTGGAAATCGATCAGAAAATAAAGGGCTGTTTTGTGCTATCTCAAGTAAATGACGGAGTATTTTGGTTGAAACAACTCTATGTGGCACAAGAAGAAGCTGCTAATTTACCCGTTTTATTAGAAACAATCATTACGATGGCAAAAGGTTTACACGCGAAAAAGCTTTTTGTACATAGTCATCAGCCAGTTGTGGATATATTATTAGATGCGCTCCAATTTCACCCACAAGAGAGAGACTTACTTGTTGATAATCCACCTAGATCCCGAGGAAATTGGTGGGCATACGATGTTTCCTGATAGGTTATACACATTGTCCACACCAACTTGTGTATAACTTGTGTAAAAACTGTGAACTAATTAATATTTTTGTGTATAAATGATATATTTCTATGATGTAATCGTTTTATATTCACATTATCAACAAAAATCTGTGGGTAAATGCTACAGATTTTTTGTTTTGTTGTGGATAAGGTAACATTTTTGCGAAACGAATGGGGATCGCTTAAAATGTAGGGTAGAAAAGAGGTAGACTTCGATGACAGAAACAATACGCTGGAATGTAACAAATAATAAAATAAATAATACAGAATTGATTGAGGAGGCTGCACAGCTATTAAGGGCTGGTTCGACAGTAGCTTTTCCAACAGAAACGGTGTATGGATTAGGTGCAGATGCTACAAATGAAGCTGCAGTCGCCAAAATATTTCAAGCAAAAGGTCGTCCACAGGATAATCCATTGATTGCACATGTTGCTACAAAAAAACAACTCATGCAATTGGTAGAACAAATACCAGGATATGTGGATAAGTTACTCGATCAATTTACTCCCGGACCAATCACGTTTGTCTTACCTAGCAATGGTACGTGTGCGGAAAATGTGACGGCAGGGTTATCCACAGTTGGAGTTCGAATCCCGGATCATCCTGTTGCACAGCAATTATTAATAATGTGCGATATTCCTATTGCGGCTCCTAGTGCAAATCTATCTGGAAAGCCTAGCCCAACCACAGCTTCACACGTATGGGATGACTTGAATGGTAAAATTGCTGGACTTGTTGATGGAGGTTCTACAGGTGTAGGAGTTGAATCTACCGTTGTGGATTGTACACAAGAGATTCCTATCATTTTACGTCCAGGTGGCGTAACAAAGGAACAGTTAGAACAAGTAGTTGGTCATGTTATGGTGGATCCTGCCTTAGTAAATGAACAAGAGAAACCAAAAGCACCAGGGATGAAATATACTCATTATGCACCAGAGGTACCGTTATGGGTTATAGCTGGTTCTGTGGATAAATTAAAAAATATAATGACAAGAGAAATAAGTACTGGAAAAAGAATTGGATTGCTTGTGAGTACCAATACAGCAAAGCAACTAGAATTCGAGCAAACTATCTCACTCGGAAATACCTTACAAGAAATCGCGGCCAATTTATATGATGGACTTCGGAAGTACAAACAAAGCGATGTAGATTTAATCATTTGTGAGGCATTTCCAGAGGTAGGTATAGGACAAGCAGTCATGAATCGTTTGCGAAAAGCGGCAACACGTTATATGGATGAACAATAATTAGCTAACATATTCTTTCTTGGACATGCATAGAATTTATAAGCATGTCCGAGGAGGATGGTGAATGTCAACACACACTTTAGGAGAACTAATTTCGTTACTCTTTATGGCAGTAGCGTTAGGGATGGATGCCTTCTCTGTCAGTCTAGGAGTCGGAATGCAGCAAATAAGATTAAAACGAATATTAATTATCGGAATTATCATCGGAATATTTCATATGATTATGCCGTTCTTAGGAATAATCGTTGGTCAAGCAATATCGAATCGAATCGGTGACTTAACAACAATGGCTGGTGGCCTTCTGTTAGTTGGAATTGGTACACAAATGCTATTATCTGCATTTAATCATGAACAAAGAAAAGTCATGCAAATAGCTGGATTTGGTCTTTTTATTTTTGGTCTTAGTGTAAGTATAGATAGCTTTTCAGTAGGATTAAGTCTAGGATTATCTGGTGTGAAAACAGCCCTTGCCTTACTCATGTTTGGTGCAACAAGTACAGTGCTAACATGGGCAGGAATGTTATTAGGAAGAAAAGTTCATGGATTATTAGGAATTTATAGTGAAATACTTGGAGGAAGTATCCTTTGTGGATTTGGCCTTCATATCATATTTGGATGACCGGAAGACAGATAAGGTTCTGTCTTTTTTTCTTTGTCTTATTATCTCTGACAACGCTTCCCTTCTGTGTTATATTTTATATAGGAATTACTTCTTTTTCGGAGGTACAAAAAATGAAAATATTGTTTGTATGTACAGGAAATACATGTCGAAGCCCGATGGCAGAAGCATTAGTGAAAAATAAACTGCCAGGTGCTGAAGTAAAATCAGCAGGTATTTTTGCTGCGGAAAACCAAAGAGCAAACAATAATGCACTTGAAGTGCTAAAACAAAAAAATATTGATCTTAACCATCGTTCCCAAGCAGTAAACGATAAGCTACTGAATTGGGCAGATATTATCTTAACGATGACAACACAACATAAACAATCACTAATCTTGCAATACCCAAAATATCAAGAAAAATATTACACACTTAAGGAATACGTTTCAGAATCCGATAAAGAGGTATGGGATGAGCTCAAAAAACGGTATGCCGAGTTTGAGGAAAAACGATCTCTATTTATTCAAAATAATCAACGTAAACTCGATAATATAGTGCTTGATCAACAACTGCGGGACTATTTAAAAGAAGATATGGAAGAGATTCAACAGCTGGAAAAAAATCTGATCAATTATGATATTTCAGATCCCTTTGGTGGTGACGTAAAAACATATCAGGATACATTGGAAGAACTAAACGATTATATCGATCAATTAATAAAAAAAATATAAACAACACTTTTGGGGGAAGACAGAATGGACAAAAAGAGATACCGCTTTAGCTTGCGAGTGAAATTGATGCTTTTCACCACAATTTTAGCAATTATTACGTATTCGACTAGTGCATTGTTTATGTATGTTTTATATGAATACATCAATGATTTTTGGCAAGTATCATTTCAAGTTTATTCGATTATCACACTATTGTTAGGAATTATTTGGTCTGGTTTACTGTCATATTTCGCTGCTAGCTTTATTACGAAACGATTAAAACAGCTTGAACTAGCAGCTTCACAGGCTGCTAGCGGAAACTTAGATCAAACGATAGAAATTGGAAGATCTGATGATGAAATCAATGCATTGAGTGAATCATTTGATACGATGCTTAAAAATTTAAAAGATATGGTTCATAATATTGATGTGCACTTTGAAAATACGAATCAATCTGTCGTTCAAATGAAAGATGCATCTGACCAAGTTGCAAAGCATTCCGATTTAATTCGTTCCTCCATTACCGATATTTCAAAAGGTGCGGAAAGTTCTTCCGAAGCGATTCAAAATACAGTAGAGGCTGTTGAAGAAGCCTCAGAATTAGCAGTGAAAGTACAAGAAAAAGCTGGTCAATCGAAAGAAAAATCGAATACGATGCTTGAAACACTAAATAATAGTAAGAACGTAGTAAACCAATTAGTTGTTGGCATTCAAAAATTAGCTAGTGATCAAGAGGTATCTTTACAGGATGTCGAACATTTAAAAGAAAATGCTTTGCAAGTTGAAACGATTATTTCGATGGTCGGGGAAATTGCAGAACAAACCAATTTACTTGCGCTAAATGCATCTATTGAAGCCGCTAGAGCTGGTGAACACGGTAGAGGATTTGCAGTAGTAGCGGAGGAAATTCGTAAATTAGCGGATCAAAGTGCCCAAGCTGTTCAGCGTATTTCAGAGCTAATTACTGCAATCCAAGATGACGTTAAACAAGTAGTTACTAAAATTAACGATAATGTTCAATATGCGAAAAAAGAAGCGGAAAACGGAGTTAGCACAAATCAAACATTTGAACAAATGTCTGGTTCTGTAGAAGATGTAGCAAGAGAAATTGATACGATATCTTCGTTAGTAGATAAACAATTACAGTCTATTCAAGCAACAGCATCACAATCACAAGAGGTTGCAGCTATTGCTGAAGAAACTTCAGCAGGTGCGGAAGAAGTGAATGCTTCTATTCAAGAACAGGCTAGTACAATTGAAATGGTGGAGACATTAGCACATTCATTGGAAGAACAAGCAAATAGCTTGAATAAACAAATTCATAAATTTAAAGTACAATAATAATTACATCAAGATGTAAGGGAGCGTATTTGATATGAAAGTAATTATTTCTGGAGATCATGCCGGAATGACAATCCGTAATGAAGTGAAGAATTTATTAGATGAAATGGGTATTACTTATGAAGATAGCGGTTGTAGCTGTGAGACTTCTGTTGATTACCCAGACTATGCACTTCCTGCAGCACAGCGTGTGGCAAGTGGTGAATTTGACCGTGGCATACTTATATGTGGAACAGGAATTGGAATGTCAATCACAGCAAATAAAGTTAAAGGCATTCGCTGTGCATTAACACATGATGTGTATAGTGCGAAATTAACACGTCAGCATAATGATTCCAATATGATTGCAATGGGTGAACGAGTAATAGGGCCAGGTTTGGCACGTGAAATTGCTAAAGTATGGTTGGAAACAGATTTTGACGGAGGTCGCCATGCGAATCGCATTGGCAAAATCGCAGAATACGAAGGTCAGTAATGCTATGAGAATTAGTAGGTGATATCGATGGAAAATATTCAGGATCACATACAAGAAGATTTAGATGCAATCATCTCTGAATGGTTGCAGTCTTCCTACCTACATGAGGATGACCTTTTTGTTGTTGGCTGTTCTACGAGTGAAGTTGCTGGAGAAAAAATAGGAACAGCAGGAAGTGAAAATATCGCAGCACATATTTTCACGGCAATGAAAAAACTAGCGAAAGATACGGGAATTCATCTTGTTTTTCAGTGCTGTGAACATCTTAATCGAGCATTAGTCATGGAACGGAAAGTGATGAGAAGCTTTCAGCTCGACGAAGTATCTGTAATTCCTGTTCCTGCTGCTGGTGGCTCAATGGCTTCCTATGCCTATAAAAATTTACATGACCCAGTAGTCGTAGAAGCAGTGGATGCTCATGCTGGAATTGATATCGGTGAAACCATGATTGGCATGCATCTAAAACAAGTAGCTATTCCGTTGCGCATGAATCATCGTTATATCGGGAATGCCCGTGTTAATGCAGCTAGAACAAGACCAAAACTGATCGGCGGAAGTCGCGCAGTGTACGAGCTTACGAAAGATAACAAATCGTGTACTTAATAAATTTTGATCAAGGGGGTTTTACGAATGGATCACGTAAAACAAGCAGATATGGAACTATACGAAGCAATACAAGCAGAGAAAAAACGCCAGCAAGAGAAAATTGAGTTGATTGCCTCCGAAAACTTTGTTTCTGAAGCGGTAATGGAAGCAATGGGCTCCGTGCTTACAAACAAATATGCAGAGGGATATCCAGATAAACGTTATTATGGCGGTTGTGAGCATGTTGATGTTGTGGAAAATTTAGCTCGTGATCGTGCGAAAAAACTATTCGGTGCTGATCATGCCAACGTTCAGCCACATTCAGGTGCACAAGCTAATATGGCAGTTTATTTTACGGTATTAGAACCTGGTGATACGGTCTTAGGGATGAACTTAAACCATGGAGGACATTTGACACATGGTAGCCCCGTTAATTTCAGTGGGACGCTTTATAAATTTGTTGATTATGGTGTAGATCAAGAAACAGAGCAACTTAATTATGATGCTATTTTTGAAAAAGCAAAAGAAGTAAAACCAAAACTCATTGTAGCTGGAGCTAGTGCTTATTCTCGTACTATCGACTTTGAGAGATTTCGTGAAATCGCGGATGAAGTTGGCGCATATTTAATGGTAGATATGGCCCATATCGCAGGACTTGTAGCATCGGGTCTGCATCCAAACCCAATTCCATATGCTGATTTTGTGACGACAACAACACATAAAACACTACGCGGACCACGTGGTGGTATGATTTTATGTAAAGAGGAATTTGCGAAAAAAATTGATAAGTCAGTTTTCCCTGGTATGCAAGGTGGACCTTTAATGCACATTATTGCAGCCAAAGCAACGGCTTTCAAGGAAGCATTATCTGATGACTTTAATGTATATTCACAGCAAGTTATTACCAATGCAAAAGTGTTGGGAGAAGCTTTAGTAACAGAAGGAATCCGCGTTGTTTCAGGTGGAACGGACAACCATCTATTACTGTTAGATGTGACTCCACTAGATCTTACAGGAAAAGTAGCGGAAAAAGTATTAGATGATATCGGCATTACAACGAATAAGAATACGATACCTTTTGACACAGAAAGCCCATTTGTAACGAGTGGCATACGTATTGGAACAGCAGCAGTAACAACTAGAGGATTTAAAGAAGATGAAATGAAAGAAATTGCTGCAATTATCTCACTAACACTTAAAAATCATGAGGACGAAAAAGTACTAGCAGAAGCGGAAGAGCGAGTACTAGCATTAACTAGTAAGTCTCCGCTATATGCCTAAATGATTGTTGGATGCTCCAGGTGGAGTGTCCTTTTTGTTAGTTTGGACTTAGGTGAGCAGGCATCTGGTAGAAGAGAGGCGGCATCGGACGCACGAGCGAGAACATCGGACACAAGAGCCTAAACATCAGACACAAACACACTACAATTCCTAACACAATAAACAAATTAGTTACATTTTAAAACACAATTCTTCAAAAAAACCTCCCTTTACTTGAAAGCGTGTCATTTTTTAAGTACAATTTTATAGATATAAATAAAAATTAAGGAGTGGTGAGCAATGGGACATGTACACGTATTAGATCATCCGTTAATTCAGCATAAATTAACTCACATTCGAGATAAAAGTACTGGTACGAAAGAATTTCGTGAGCTTGTAGATGAAGTTGCGATGTTAATGGCATTCGAAATTACTAGAAATCTTCCGTTACAAGAAACGACGATCGAGACACCAGTCATGGAAGCAAAAGCTAAGGTACTTGCTGGAAAGAAAATCGGTTTGATTCCAATTCTTCGTGCAGGGCTAGGAATGGTTGATGGCGTACTGAAGTTAATTCCTGCTGCAAAAGTAGGGCATGTTGGACTATACCGTGACCCAGAAACATTAAAACCAGTAGAATATTACATAAAATTACCTTCTGACATCGAAGAGCGTGAATTGATTGTAATTGATCCAATGCTCGCTACAGGTGGATCTGCAAATGATGCGATCGCTTCCTTGAAAAAGCGCGGTGCGAAAAACATTCGTTTAATGTGTTTAATTGCTGCTCCTGAGGGTGTTGATGTAATTAAAAAAGAGCATCCAGACGTTGATATTTATTTAGGTGCATTAGATGAAAAGTTAGATGATCATGCATATATTGTGCCAGGACTCGGTGATGCAGGCGATCGTTTATTTGGTACAAAGTAATTAAGATCGATTGATGGAAAAATAATGAGGTTGGAGTGTCCAAGATGGTGAATCGTATTAAAGTAATGACTATTTTTGGGACAAGGCCGGAAGCGATTAAGATGGCTCCTCTTGTCCTAGAACTACAAAAACGTTCCGATGTATTTGAATCTATTGTTACGGTTACAGCTCAACACCGTGAAATGCTCGATCAGGTACTAGAAATTTTTGATATCACTCCAAACTATGATCTTAACATCATGAAACAGAAACAGACACTTGCTCAAATTATGACACGAGCATTAGAAGGTCTGGATGAAGTGATGAAAGAAACAAAACCAGATATTGTACTGGTACATGGTGATACAAGTACAACTTTCGCTGCATCACTTGCTGCATTTTATAATCAAATTGCAGTTGGACATGTGGAAGCAGGATTACGAACATGGAATAAATTTTCGCCATATCCAGAAGAAGTGAATCGTCAACTTACAGGGGTAATGGCAGATCTGCATTTTTCTCCAACTGAGAAATCAAAGCAGAATCTACTGGATGAAAACAAACCAGCAGAATCGATTTATGTTACTGGAAATACTGCAATTGATGCACTGAAAACTACTGTTGATGAGTCATATTCAAACTCAATTCTAGATCAATTAGGGGAAAAACGCCTTGTACTTATGACTGCACACCGTCGCGAAAATCTTGGGAAGAATATGCAACAAATGTTTCGTGCCATCAAACGTCTAGTAGAAACGCATGATGATATTCATGTCGTTTATCCTGTACACCTTAATCCTGTAGTACAACAAACGGCGAATGAAGTATTAGGAAATGATGACCGCATTCAATTAATTGAGCCATTAGATGTTGTTGACTTTCATAATTTTGCAAGTCGAGCACACCTGATCTTGACGGACTCTGGTGGGGTGCAAGAAGAAGCACCGTCACTTGGGGTACCGGTTCTCGTCTTACGGGATACGACGGAACGGCCGGAAGGAATTGAAGCTGGGACATTAAAGTTAGCTGGTACGGATGAAGAGAAAATATTTGAGCTAGCAAATGAGTTATTATCTGATGATGATGCACATCGTAACATGGCTAAGGCTTCCAACCCATATGGAGATGGAGAAGCCTCGCGCCGAATTGCGGATGCAATTGTGGCGTATTTTAAATAAAACTATAAAAAGGGGAATTCGATCACATATCGGATTCCCCTTTTTACGTATGTATGTTTCCTCCTAAAACTACACAACCTAAAGAAAAAGGAGGGTTACCCTAATGCGCATTTTATCTTTTCTCATCCTATTTACTTTCACCGCAATTATCCCAACCGTTCAAGCACAAGAGCCTGACTACAAAGAGTCGATCATTATCGAAGTAGAGGGTGACCCTCATGAACATAAGAAGTACCTTGAAACCTATCATCCATATATCGAAGTTATTGCGACCTATGATAAATTATTTAATGGCATCGCATTGCAAGCGCCACCTGAAAGGCTAATGAAGGTGGATGCATTAGATTTTGTAAAAGCTATTCATCCCGTTCGTGAATATGGAATAACCAATGTTACCGAAGCAGACTATGAGAATGCAGCTAGTCAGCCCAATACCATGCTACCATCTGTATTAAATAATACTACGTATACAGGTAAGGGAGTAAAAGTGGGTGTTATTGATACAGGTATCGACTATAAGCATCCAGATTTACAGATAAATTATATGGGCGGGTATGATTTAGTAGATTTGGATGATGACCCAATGGAAACACTGGCAGCAGAAGGAATGCCAACACTTCATGGTTCACATGTTGCTGGAATAATAGCAGGGAACGGAATGTTTCAAGGTGTTGCACCAGAAGCAGAAATATATGCATATCGTGCCCTTGGGCCAGGGGGAGTTGGATCTTCTGTTCAAATCATTGCGGCAATGGAACAAGCAATAGAAGATGGTGTCGAAGTTATAAACTTATCACTTGGGAATACCGTTAATGGACCAGATTATCCAACAAGTATTGCTGTGAATAGGGCAACAGAGCACGGTGTTGCAGTGGTTATCGCTAACGGGAACAATGGGCCAGATAGATGGACAGTAGGCGCGCCTGCAACTGCCACAAATGCTTTATCGGTTGGGGCGACGGCTATTCCGCAAGAAGTACCATATCTATATGATTCCTTAGAAGACAAGAAGATACAACTGATGCCTATGATGGGGTCATTACCATGGGATCTAGAGAAGGATTTTCAAATTGTGAAATTTACCGATACCTCTCAACAAACAATTCAAGGAAAAATTGCACTTATCCCACGAGGAGAAATTCCATTTTATGATTTAGCAAAAAAGGCAGAACAACAAGGAGCAGTAGCTGTACTTATTTACAATAATGAAGATGGGAGTTTTCAAGGGTCGATTGCCGAGGGTGAGGATCCCATTGGAATTCCGGTAGTCTCTGTATCTAAGAAGGACGGCAAATGGTTAGAAAAATATGCTCAAAGTAGTTTTTCCTATATAGATACAAAGTTTGAACAAACAGAGCAAGGGATTGCTGCCTTTAGTTCAAGAGGACCGGTAACAGTAAACTGGGAAATTAAACCGGATGTATTGGCGCCAGGAACAAATATAATTAGCACAGTTCCAGGAGGATACCAAGCACTACAGGGCACAAGTATGGCAGCGCCGCATGTAACAGGTGCAATCGCATTAGTAAAAGAAGCACATCCGAATTGGACAAATAAACAGATTTTCGGTGCATTACGAACGACAGCACTTAGAATGGAAAATGAGGAAGATGAGCCATATGAACCTATAGTCCAGGGAATGGGCAGTGTAGATCCGAAAAAAGCAATTGAAACATCCACGATTATCCACAATCCTTTATTAGCCTTTGGAAAAATAGGTGGTTTTTATAATTCAAAAACAATTGATATTACGATGGAAAATACTGCAGACCAACAACAAACCTATTACATTGATATTCCGAAAAAGCAGAAGGGACTGAGTTGGAAGTTACCTCAAGCGATTACCCTGGAAAAAGGGGAAAAGAAAACCATTCCTATTGAATTGTCTATGACTGCATCACAATTAGAAGAAGGAATTCATCAAGGGTGGTTGGAGATACATGGACAGAATGAGGAATACCATTTACCATATCTGTTCATCAATGAAACGGCAGATTATCCAAAAGCTGCAGGTTTTGACTTTCATTTGAAAACATTTTCGGATGAAGAATACTTTTATCAAATATATCTTACGGAGAAAACAGAAAGTGTAAAGGTTGACCTATATAATCCGGATTCACTTCTCTACGAGCGAACGTTACTCCATTTAGAAGATGTTAATGTAGGAATGAATGAGGGATACATGAAAAAATCCGAAATAGGAGATCCTGGAAATTATAAAGCTCTTATTACGGTCCAATTGGAAAGTGGAAAATATGAAAGTTACGAAGTAGAGTTGTATATCTCCCCTTAAAGGGAGGTATACAACTCTGTTCACAGAAAGTTCATAAACGCTAGTTTGTCTTTACGATATAATATAGAAAAGAAGCCTATTCTAGTAGGTTTCCCGACAAGAATTTTTTCTTTCTTAGAATAGAAAAAATTGGGTTACAAAATCTCTGTAAAATAACCCATATACCAATTGACAACAACATGAGCCTATTGTACACTTGCTAAGTGTGGAATGATAGGGGTTTCATATAGAAAGTAAATAGCGAACCTTATGTTATTATTTTCCCACAATCATTCTACAAAAGTTGTGATTTTCCTCACTCTTACATCTATTCTTACATAGATATCAAATTAGTTGTGTGGAGATAAATCTAGTCTCTACATAAGCCAACCCACCTTCAAAATTTAAGGCAATTGATTGGTTAAAGGGATATTTACAGGAGAAGATAATACATGAAGCAATATGAAAATATGATTACTAGACAACGTAAGTGGATGTTATTTCTTCTCGCAATTTTGGTGCTCGGGGCAGGCTTCACCCCATATGTACGTATTTTCCTCGGTCTTCTGCTAGGAAGTGTCGTCAGCTTTTACAATCTATATTTATTACAAAAAAAGACGAGCGACTTTGCAGATGCTGTAGCTAAAAACCAATCCGCAAAAGGGTTAGGCTCTATATCGAGACTTGCCGCAGCTGCATTAGCAGTCATCATTGCACTTCGTTACGAAGAATATTTTGATATGATTGCTCTCATTATTGGATTAATGACTTCCTATCTAGTCATTATGATAGATTTTCTTTTATTCAAAAATAAGGATAGTGCTTGAAAGAGGGGTGAATTAGGTGGATCATGGAGCACCGATAGTACATGACGTCTTTGGTATAAGTTGGCTTGATTTTAATTTGTCAAATGTATTGATGATGTTCATTACTTCATTAATTGTTTTCATTCTTTGTGTATTAGGTGCTAGAAAGTTACAAATGAAACCAACTGGTGCGCAGAATGTAATGGAATGGGTCCTAGACTTTGTTAAAGGGATCGTAAATGACACAATGGACTGGAAAACTGGAAAGCTTTTCTTACCACTGGCACTAACAATATTTTCATACATTTTAGTTGGAAATATGTTAGGGGTTATTACAAATGGAACGGTAGGAGAGCATCATGAAGTATGGTGGAAATCACCAACAGCAGATCCGGGTATTACGCTTACTCTAGCAGCAATGGTTATTGTGTTATCACACTTCTACGGAATTAAGTTGCGTGGCGGAAAAGAATATGTAAAAGACTACTTCCGACCAATGTGGCCACTATTTCCTATCAAAATAGTTGAGGAATTTTCGAATACTTTGACACTTGGTTTACGTCTATTCGGTAACTTATATGCCGGAGAGGTATTATTAGCATTATTGGTAAGTTTAACAACATCAGGAGTAGTTGGCTTCCTAGGTGGGGCAATCCCATTCTTAGCATGGCAAGGCTTCAGTATATTTATTGGAGGAATCCAAGCATTTATCTTCACAATGCTGGCGATGGTTTACATGTCGCATAAAGTAAGTGAGGACCATTAATCAATTAATTAACCAGTTTTAATAGGAAGACCTGTTGAAACGGGAAATTATTAAAAAATTATACAATTATTATTAAGGAGGAATTATATTATGTCAGCATTAGCAGCAGCATTAGCAGTAGGTTTAGGAGCACTTGGTGCAGGTATTGGTAACGGATTAATCGTTAGTCGTACAGTTGAGGGAATTGCTCGTCAACCAGAATTAAAAGGTCAACTGCAAACAACAATGTTCATTGGTGTAGGTTTAGTTGAAGCGATGCCTATCATCGCAGTAGTTATCGCATTAATGGTAATGTAATTATTCTAAAAGAACAAAAATAAGAATGGCGAAGATTATCTTCCTTTAGAACCTTCGCCGTTGTTTATACTTGTAATTATTAAATGATAGAGTAATGTTCACGATTCTGGGTGAAAGGAGTGAATTTTGTGCAAGCATTCACTGAAACTTCATATATATATGGGCTTGGTGGTCTTAACGTAGGGGACATGTTAATGCAATTGTTTTTCTTCATCGTACTACTCTTTTTAGTGGGTAAATTTGCATGGGGTCCAGTAATGAACATGATGCAAAAACGTGAAGAATACGTTGCAAATGAAATTGAGTCTGCAGAAAAAAGCCGAGCTGAAGCTGAGAAATCAGCAAAGGATGCAGCAGAGCAATTAAAACAAACGAAACAAGAAGCACAAAAGATCATTGAAGACGCTAAAAACGCTGGTGTCAAGCAAGAAAAAGACATCGTTGAATCTGCACGTCTTGAGGCGAACCGTATTAAAGAATCGGCTCAAGCTGAAATTCAAAATGAAAAAGAGAAAGCATTACAAGCACTTCAAGATCAAGTTGCATCATTATCCGTTCTTATTGCTAGTAAAGTAATAGAAAAAGAAATTAGTGCACAAGATCAAGAGAAATTGATCAACGATTACATTAAAGAGGTAGGAGAAGAGCGATGAGTGAAGCAGTAGTTGCCAAACGTTATGCAGATGCTCTTTTTCAACTAGGTCAAGATAAATCTACACTGGATAACCTTTTAGAAGAGTTTCGTGTAGTACAACATGTATTTCAAAATGATAGTCAACTAAATATATTCCTAAAGCATCCTCGTGTAAATAATGCGAAGAAGAAGCAGTTTCTTGAAAATGCGTTCCAAGGACTTTCTACCGAAGTTCTAAACACGTTGAAGTTACTTGTGGATCGCGGTCGTTCTGAAATTGTCCCTGCAATAATTAACCATTTTACACAAATGGTAAATGATGCAAAAGGAATTGCAGAAGGAAAGGTATATTCTGTTCGTGAACTTTCAGATACAGAGAAAACGGAGCTTGAAAATACATTTGCTAAGCGCTTTAATAAGCAAAAGATTAACCTTGAAAATGTAGTTGATCCTTCGTTACTCGGTGGCGTGAAAATTCGTATGGGTAACACAATCATTGATGGTACGATTAGTGGTAAACTACGAAGCTTTGAGCGGAATCTGAAACTTGGCAGTTAAGAAAATTTACACTTTCTTAGGCTGCATAAGCACAACTTAGGCTTTTGCTACCCGCGAAAAGCCAAGTTTTCTAACGTACAAATGAGATAGGGGTGAAATGGTATGAGCATCAAAGCTGAAGAAATCAGTAAACTTATAAAGCAGCAAATCGAGAATTATGACTCGGAATTAAAAGTTAGTGATGTCGGAACAGTTATTGAAATTGGTGACGGTATCGCGCGTGCTCATGGTCTTGACAACGTCATGGCTGGTGAGTTGGTTGAATTTGCAAATGGTGTTATGGGTATGGCGCAAAACCTTGAAGAATCTAACGTAGGTATCGTTATCCTTGGACCATATACAGATATTAAAGAAGGCGATGAAGTTCGTCGTACAGGACGTATTATGCAAGTACCTGTTGGTGAGGAATTATTAGGACGTGTTGTTAATCCATTAGGTCAAGCAATTGATGGTGGAACTCCAATTGAAACAACAAAATCACGCCCAATTGAATCTCCAGCACCTGGTGTTATGGCGCGTAAATCCGTTGATGAACCACTACAAACTGGGATTAAAGCGATTGACGCACTTGTACCGATTGGTCGTGGTCAGCGTGAGCTTATCATTGGTGACCGTCAAACAGGTAAAACAACAGTAGCTGTTGATACGATCTTAAACCAAAAAGACCAAGATATGATTTGTATCTATGTTGCAATTGGTCAAAAAGAATCTACTGTACGTGGTACAGTTGAAACATTCCGCCGTTATGGTGCATTAGATTACACAATCGTTGTATCTGCTGGTGCATCTGATCCTGCTCCACTTCAATACTTAGCACCTTATTCCGGTGTTTCTATGGGTGAGGAGTTCATGTATAACGGTAAGCACGTACTTGTTGTTTATGATGATTTATCAAAACAAGCAGCAGCGTATCGTGAACTTTCATTACTATTACGTCGTCCTCCAGGTCGTGAAGCATTCCCAGGAGATGTATTCTACTTGCACTCACGTCTATTAGAACGTGCAGCGAAATTAAATGACGATTTAGGTGGCGGTTCCTTAACTGCATTACCATTCGTTGAAACACAAGCAGGCGATATTTCTGCATATATCCCAACAAACGTTATTTCAATCACTGATGGGCAGATCTTCTTACAATCAGATCTATTCTTCTCAGGTGTACGTCCAGCGATTAACGCAGGACTTTCTGTATCACGTGTTGGTGGATCTGCACAAATTAAAGCCATGAAAAAAGTTGCAGGTACATTACGTCTAGACCTTGCATCATTCCGTGAACTAGAAGCATTTGCTCAGTTCGGATCTGACCTTGATAAAGCAACTCAGGCAAAACTTAACCGTGGAGAACGTACGGTTGAAGTACTAAAACAAGGTCTTCATAAACCATTAGTTGTTGAAAAACAAGTAATGATTATCTACGCATTAACAAAAGGTTTCTTGGATGATGTTCCAGTTGAGGATGTTGTACGTTTTGAAGATGAATTCCATACATGGTTAGATTCTAACCGTGCAGAACTTCTTGCATCCATCCGCGAAACGGGTAACTTACCAGAAGCTGCAGATATGAACGATGCAGTAGAATCATTTAAGAAAACATTTTTGCCGACGGAATAAATAGAAAACGGTGCGCTAGCTCATGAAGCTAGTCAAACCAAAAGCGGAGGCGACTGCTCATAGAGCCGGAGTTACCCGCTTCAATATAAATTTCAACCTTTCAATGAAAGTGTGGTGAAATAGCTTGGCATCACTTAGAGATATTAAAGGTCGAATTGATTCGACCACTAAAATGAAAAAGATCACAAAAGCGATGGAAATGGTATCAGCTTCAAAAATGAGTAAAGCAGAACAAAATGCCAAATCATTTGTGCCATATAGCGAAAAGATGCAAGAAGTAGTTGCAAGTATCGCTGGTAATACAGATGCTGATCACCCAATGCTCTCCAAACGTGAAGTGAAAAAGACGGGATATCTTGTCATTACATCTGATCGTGGTTTAGCAGGTGCTTATAACAGTAGTGTGTTACGAAGCCTGTATCAAACAGTAAAAGAGCGTCATCAATCTTCTGATGAATATACAATCATTGCAATTGGCCGTATGGGTTTTGATTTTTGTAAAAAACGTAAGCTGCCAGTTTCAAAAAGTATACTTGGGGTATCTGACCAACCGGATTTTGCTGATATTAAAGAATTAGCTTCTGAAACCGTTCAAATGTTTAGTGATGAAGAAATTGATGAATTAAACATTTTCTATAATCACTATGTAAGTGCGATTTCACAAAAGGTAACAAATAAAAAAATATTACCAATTACAGATATGGCAAATAGCTCAGCTGGTAGTCAATATGAGTATGAACCAAATCAAGAACAAATTTTGGAAGTACTTTTACCACAGTACGCAGAAAGCCTTATCTTTGGGGCATTGCTAGATGGTAAAGCAAGTGAACACGCAGCTCGTATGACGGCGATGCGTAGTGCAACAGATAATGCTAATGAACTTATTGATGACTTATCATTATCCTATAACCGTGCACGCCAAGCAGCGATCACGCAAGAAATTACCGAAATTATTGGTGGAGTAGCTGCATTAGAATAGCGCTCTCACCTTTATGGCAGATGGGAAAGTATATAACTCTTCTATCCTGCATAAGACGGGCTTAGTCTTTCGCCTTGAAGACTTGGCGTAATCCAAGTCTTCAAAAAGTTAGTTAGGAGGGAAATCGATGAGCAAAGGACACGTTACACAAGTAATGGGACCTGTCGTTGACGTAAAATTTGATGACGGCCAGCTTCCAGATATTTATAATGCATTAACTGTCCAATTGAATGCATCTGAAGGTGAAGAAGTAGGTGGAGAACTTACATTAGAAGTAGCACTTCATCTTGGAGATAATTCAGTACGCACGATTGCAATGTCATCAACGGATGGTGTGCAACGTGGTATGGCAGTAGAAAACTTAGGAAGACCAATTTCGGTACCTGTAGGTGAAATAACATTAGGTCGTGTATTTAACGTAATGGGAGATAAAATCGACCTTGATGAACCACTTCCAGCTGACACACGTTTAGATCCGATTCACCGTGATTCACCTAAGTTTGAGGATTTATCAACGGAAACAGAAATTTTAGAAACAGGTATTAAAGTAGTTGACCTTTTAGCACCATATATTAAAGGTGGTAAAATCGGTTTGTTCGGTGGTGCCGGTGTAGGTAAAACCGTATTAATCCAGGAGCTAATCAATAACATCGCACAGGAACACGGTGGTATTTCCGTATTCGCTGGTGTAGGTGAGCGTACACGTGAAGGTAATGACCTTTACTACGAAATGAAAGACTCTGGCGTTATTACGAAAACAGCAATGGTATTCGGACAGATGAACGAACCACCAGGTGCACGTATGCGTGTTGCCTTAACTGGTCTTACTATGGCGGAATACTTCCGTGATGAGCAAGGACAAGATGTGTTGTTCTTCATCGACAATATTTTCCGTTTCACGCAAGCTGGTTCAGAGGTATCCGCACTTCTTGGTCGTATGCCATCTGCCGTTGGTTATCAGCCAACACTAGCAACTGAAATGGGACAATTACAAGAACGTATTACATCAACGGCAACTGGTTCAGTTACATCGATCCAGGCGATTTACGTACCTGCCGATGACTATACAGATCCAGCACCTGCAACAACATTCGCACACTTAGATGCAACAACAAACTTAGATCGTAAACTTTCTGAGCAAGGGATTTATCCTGCGGTGGATCCATTAGCATCTACTTCTCGTGCGCTTGACCCTGAGGTAGTAGGCCAAGAGCATTATGAAGTAGCACGTGAAGTTCAGTCTACTCTTCAAAAATATAAAGAATTACAAGATATCATTGCTATCCTAGGTATGGATGAACTTTCAGATGAGGATAAATTGACCGTATCTCGTGCACGTCGCGTTCAATTCTTCTTATCTCAAAACTTCCACGTTGCTGAGCAATTTACAGGTCAAGAAGGTTCTTATGTACCAGTAAACGAAACAGTACAAGGATTCAGAGAAATTTTAGATGGTAAATACGATGATTTACCAGAGGATGCATTCCGTCTAGTTGGACGTATTGAAGAAGTTGTAGAAAAAGCAAAAGCAATGGAATAATAATGTAGACAGAAGGTAATTTAGACAATTACGAAAATATTTGTGTGATCCGATGGTCCGTTTATATTACGTAACATGATATCTAAACTACCTGTCAAAGGAGGGGTTACATTGAAAACACTAACTGTGAGTGTTGTTACTCCTGATGGTCCGGTATTGGAAGATAGTTTTGAAATGGTTAGTTGTAAAGCGGAAAGTGGAGAACTCGGTATTTTACCAGGACATATTCCATTAGTTGCTCCACTTTCAATCAACGTTGTCCGTTTAAAAAATGGCTCTGACGTGCAAAAGCTAGCAATCAACGGTGGATTTTTAGAGGTAAGACCAGAGAAAGTTACAATTCTTGCCCAATCTGCTGAAAAACCTTCAGATATCGATGTTGAGCGTGCGCAACAAGCAAAAGAACGTGCAGAGCGTCGCTTAGCGTCTAATCAAGACGATGTCGACTTCCTAAGGGCTGAATTAGCACTCAAACGAGCAGCAAACCGAATTGATGCCGCTCAACGATAGTTTATGAAGAAATCTCCCATGATTACTTGTGGGGGATTTTTTGTCGTATGTAGACGGGTTTGAAAAGCCTAGGTTAAAATAGGATAATTGGAATTTCATTTCTATATCGGTGTCGCACACTTTAACTAGACCGAAACTATGACACACAGACAATATCTTACAAAGATACCAACAATATTTCCACATACTATGTCGATATTTCCCGGGAAATGGATAATATGTTGTCAAAATAAAACCATGTCGAAATCCAATAATAGTCTCTTTATTGACATTTAAGTCGATGAATGGCAAAGTTACTATTGAACACAGATCAAAGCTTTTTAAAGATAAATTTCTATACATCGATGATTAGAATTTAATAAGCTGAAAAACAAGGTGGTAAAATTATGTCTTCAATTGGTCAAATAGCGATAATGAGCATGATCTCACATATAATTTTTATAACAATTACATGGAGATTAGTTCAAACCTTAAATCTGGATCCATTAATTCGTAAAGGAAAAGCAGGCGAAGCAAAGCTTCTGCTGCTACTTATTACGATCGTAATTGGAACAGGAGTAAGTAGATTTTTCCTGGAATTTATTCAATGGTCTCAAGACTTGAATTTTCTATTTTAATTAGTTGGCAGCATCGTGAAAACGGTGTTGCCTTTTTAGATTCTATTAATCTATGATTTTATGTATGTAAATTAACTCTCTTGTTCATACTGTTGAATATATTAAACAAGGGAGATATAACTATGAAGAAAACGGTACTAATTAGCATATTTATTTTACTAATTTCAAATAATGTAATGGCACAAGAAACCTATACTGATGAATTAATCGATATGGCAACCATCGTTCAGAAAAGTGATTTGGATATTGATTCTTGGCAAGTGATTCTTAAAGAAAAAATGGATAAACCAAGTGTAGAAAAAGTAATACAAGAATTGAAAAATAGTTATTTATTCACTAGAACGGAAGATGAAAACAGTATAAAATATTCATTTAGGGACGCTCACAATTCTGGAGAAGTCATCGAAAGATATAGTGCTGTCATTCCTAAAAATCCATTATATCAAGCAGAAATCATTGCTGTACTTGAAGGTGATTCTTGGAATAATACGAGTGAAGCAGACTATAAGGAAAAGGTAAATGCATTGCAACGTCAATATTTTACAAAATATGTTCAAATCTTTGCTTGTCTGACAACGAGTGATGATGCTATAATTAAAAGTGATTATTTTTTGTCTAAATTTGATGAAGAACTAGATTTACAACATATTAGAAAACAAGATGATACGGTATTAAAAGATAGAAAGATTATTTATGGTTATACGTCACAATGGAAAAATAAAATGACCATCGTGGATAAGCCTGTAAATATACAAATCGTCGTAGAAAAAACTGATGAAGACAATGAAAAATACACAATTGGAACACCTATCCTAATAAATGAATATTAATATAGTGAAATTGGATCTGAAGGAGAATTGCAATATGGATAAAATCATCGTAAGAGGCGGACAGCAATTAAATGGTACTGTTCGGGTGGAAGGTGCAAAAAACGCAGTACTACCTGTCATTGCTGCCAGTATTCTTGCTAGTGAAGGACATAGCGTTATCCATGATGTACCTGGGCTAGCTGATGTTTATACAATTAATGAAGTGCTACGTAATATGAATGCTGATGTAAATTTTGAAGAAAATACAGTAATGGTTGATGCTACAAATAAATTAGAAACAGAGGCACCATTTGAATATGTTCGTAAAATGCGTGCATCCGTACTTGTATTAGGTCCATTATTGGCACGTTATGGTCATGCAAATGTTGCCATGCCTGGTGGTTGTGCAATCGGCTCACGTCCGATTGATTTACACTTAAAAGGCTTCGAAGCTATGGGTGCTGAAGTCCACGTTGGGAATGGTTTCGTGGAGGCTCATGTTAATGGTCGCTTAAAAGGTGCTAAAATATATCTTGATATGCCAAGCGTTGGTGCTACAGAAAATATAATGATGGCGGCTGCATTAGCAGAAGGAAAAACAATTTTAGAAAATTGTGCAAAAGAACCCGAAATTGTGGATCTAGCTAACTTCTTAAACAAAATGGGCGCTAAAGTAGTTGGTGCGGGAACAGATACAATCCGTATCGAAGGTGTAGAGTCACTACAAGGTGCAACACATTCAATTATTCCTGATCGGGTAGAGGCTGGAACATTTATGATTGCAGCAGCTATTACAGGTGGTAATATATTGATAGAAAATGCAGTAAGTGAACATTTACGTCCTATAACCTCCAAACTACAAGAAATGAATGTATCAGTAACAGAAGAAGAAAACGGAATTCGTGTCATTGGACCAGATAAACTGAAGGCAACTGATATTAAAACATTGCCACATCCGGGATTCCCGACAGATATGCAATCCCAAATGATGGCACTAATGTTATTTGCTGAAGGAACGAGTGTAATTACCGAAACTGTTTTTGAAAATCGCTTTATGCATGTGGAAGAATTTAGACGTATGAATGCAAGAATGAAAATTGAAGGTAGAAGTGTGTTTATCGAAGGACCATCTGATCTACAAGGTGCAGAAGTAGCTGCAACAGATTTACGAGCAGCAGCTGCATTAATTTTGGCTGGGCTTCGATCTGATGGATTAACGAGAGTTACAGAATTGATTCATCTCGACCGTGGCTATGTGGACTTTTCGGGTAAACTCGCATCATTAGGAGCCGACATTGAACGTGTCGATGAAAATGGTGATGTCGTGAATCCTTTAGTTCAAATGGATTTTCAGACTGATAGAATTGTAGCAGGATTGAAATTATAAAAGCATAATAGATTTAAAGATGAAGTCCCTTCAGTGATGGGGCTTCATTTTTTTGTGGAGAGAATTTGTGTTTGGAGAGGTGACATCGGACGGATGAGCAGGAACATCGGACACTCGCGAGGTGGCATCGGACGCTCGCGTGGAAACATCAGACGCTCGTGGGAAAACATCGGACTCAAGAGCGAAAACATCGGACCCAAGAGCCCGAGTGCAAACCCCACCCACAAACAAAATCAAAATCATCCCCCCCTCATATCCTCAAAAAGTAACCACGTACAAGATCCCTAAACATCATCAGCATACTATCGCACCATCCAATCATATACTAGATATAAAAACAATGATAAAGGTGGGATAAGCTATGAACTTATATATTTCTGTGGATATGGAAGGAATTACAGGGCTGCCAGATTATACATATGTAGATTCATCTCAGCATAATTATGAACGAGCTCGTAAAATCATGACGGAGGAGACAAATTATGTGCTCGAAGCAGCATTTAAGCATGGTTGTACGGATATTTTAGTAAATGATAGTCATTCGAAAATGAACAATCTGTTAATAGATCAGTTACATCCAGAAGCACAATTGATTACTGGCGATGCAAAACCGTTGTCTATGGTTCAAGGCTTAGATAGCGCATTTGATGGGGCCGTGCTTATTGGTTACCATGCACGTTCAGGACAACCAGGAGTTATGTCTCATTCCATGATTCACGCTGTCCGCAACTTTTATATTAATGATCGCCCTGTTGGTGAAATGGGGTTTAATGCATATGTTGCTGGATATTATGGTGTTCCTATTCTTCTCGTGTCTGGGGATGAGCATGCTGCGAACGAGGCGGTTGAACTAATACCAAACGTAACAACTGCAACTGTTAAGAATGCAATTTCTCGGTCTGCAGTTAAAAGTTTAACCCCTAAAAAGGCTGGAGAACTATTAACGGAAAAAGTTTCACAAGCATTAGAAAACCGTCACAACGTTGAACCTCTTTTACCACCTGAAAATCCAAATTTAGAAATTGAATTTGCAAACTATGGACATGCAGAATGGGCAAACTTAATGCCTGGAACTGAAATTATCCCAGGAACAACGGTAGTTCGATATGAAGCGAAAAATATTATAGAAGCATATAAAGCAATGCTTGTTATGATCGAATTAGCCTTGTGTACTAAGTTTTCCTAAGGGTGTGAAGTGATGAAGGAACTATCAGAAAGTATAGAAAAAATAATCAAGCAAGCTGGAGGCACATGGGGTATTTCCATAGAGGATTTAAATACGAACGATTCATGGAATTGGAATGAAAATGAACCATTCTATGCAGCAAGCATTATAAAGGTTCCCATTATGGTTGCTGTTTTTCATGCTTTTGAGAATGAGAGTCTTTCATTAGATAAGAAGTTAATTTTGAAAAAAGAAGATATCGTTGGAGGCTGTGGCGTACTGCAACATCTCACTCCTGGTATGGAATTATCCATCTATGATTTAACGACGTTAATGATTATCCAAAGTGATAATACAGCGACAAATATGTTAATTGAACAACTAGGTAAACCTACTATCCAAAATACGATGCGAAAAACAGGCTTATCAACGAGCACATTTTATCATAAATTAATGACTGTTCCGGTCAATAGGGAAGGAATTAATACGGTTACAGCCTTTGAATTAACAAGCTTATTGAAAAAAATATCCGAAGGTAAAGTAATTTCTGTACATGCATGTGAACAAATGATAGCAATTTTAAAGCAACAACAAATCAGAAACGGACTTCCAGGAAAGTTACCACCTCAGGATACTCGATTTATAGGTGAAAACAATCCATGGGAATTTGCACATAAAACAGGGAGTGTCACACACATTAGGCATGAAATTGGAATTTTTTATGTTGGTAAGCGAATGATGATTGCATCTGTTCTATCAAAGGATCTCGAGGATGATCACTCATTACAAGTATTCTCCGACATCGGACTTGAAATCTATCATTTTTTGAATAATTAAAAGGAAACAAGCATAGTGTATCAGTAAGGTAGACTGCAAAAAAATATGCTCCAATGTTAACGACAAATAGATGAAGAAGGATACAGGAGTTGGGAACAATGCTTCGATATATCTTAAAACGACTGCTCATTATGGTTATTACATTATGGATCATTGTGACATTAACCTTTGTGCTTATGGTGTCGATACCGGGGTCTCCATTCAATAGTGATCAAACTTCCAATGAGATTGTCCAAGCCAACCTAGAACGCCATTATAATTTGGATAAACCGTACCACATTCAATATTTATTATATTTAAAATCCATTGCTACATTGGAGTTTGGACCATCTATCAAACAACCAAACCAAACAGTTAATGATCTACTAGGAAGAGGATTTCCGATTTCATTTGAACTAGGAATTGTAACAATCATTGTTGCAGTAATCTCCGGGATTGTATTAGGGATATTAGCCGCCTTAAGACATAACGGGATTATCGACTATTTAGCGATGGGGATTGCGGTCCTCGGTATATCCATCCCGAATTTTATCTTAGCTACATTATTAATCCAACAGCTAGCGGTGAATAATGAGTGGTTTCCAGTTGCTACCTGGTCAAGTCCTGCACATATGGTATTACCTGTACTTGCCTTAGCAACAGGACCAATGGCAATCATTGCGAGGCTAACAAGGTCTACTATGCTAGAAGTTCTGACACAAGATTACATTAAAATGGCTCGAGCTAAAGGATTAACACCGTGGAAGGTTATTTTTAAACACGCACTACGTAATGCACTCATGCCTATAGTTACAATAATGGGAACCTTGCTTGCAGGGATATTAACGGGAACGTTCGTGATCGAACAAATTTTTGCCATTCCAGGTATGGGGAAATATTTTGTAGAAAGTATTAATCACCGAGACTATCCAGTCATTATGGGAACGACCGTATTTTATAGTGCATTTTTAATCATCATGCTATTCCTCGTAGATATCGCCTATGGAATATTAGATCCACGAATTAAAGTAAATAAAAAGGAAGGGGAGTAACATGAAACAGAAACATAATCCCCGCCACATTCAAGCACGGTCTGAAGTGCCCGATGAATGGTTCAGATGGAAAGAAAAAAATCACTATCAAGCAGAAATGGTGTCCAGACCATCGTTGTCATATTGGCAAGACGCATGGAAACGGCTTGTTAAAAATAAATTAGCCATGTCAGGCTTGTTTTTTCTCATTGTTCTTGGAATCATGGCCATTTTTGGTCCGATTCTATCACCCTATGAAGTAAATACTACCGATCTACCAAATCAATTCAAGCCTCCATCTGCGGAGCATTGGTTTGGAACCGATTTACATGGCCGAGACGTTTTTACGAGAACATGGTATGGAGCCAGAATATCGTTATTTGTAGGTCTAATGGCAGCGCTGATTGATGTGACAATTGGAATTATCTATGGTGGTTTCTCTGGGTATAAGGGTGGTAGAGCCGATAATGTCATGATGCGTATTATTGAAATCTTATACGGACTACCATATTTATTAGTCGTCATTTTATTATTAGTTGTACTAGGTCCAAGTTTATCGACAATTATTCTTGCACTTACGGTAACGGGCTGGGTAGGAATGGCCCGCATTGTAAGAGGACAGGTTTTACAGATTAAAAACTATGAATTTGTCCTTGCATCCAAATCGTTTGGTACAAAAACCCAACGGATAATCAGGAAAAATCTACTACCAAATACGATGGGACCGATTATTGTTCAAATGACTTTAACCGTGCCATCTGCGATATTTGCTGAAGCATTTTTAAGTTTTATTGGACTAGGAATCCAAGCGCCGTATGCGAGTTGGGGTGTCATGGCCAATGACTCATTAGGTGCCATATTATCTGGAAATTGGTGGACATTATTCTTCCCGGCATTCTTCATATCATTTACGATGTTTGCCTTTAACGTATTAGGAGACGGACTTCAGGATGCACTGGATCCGAAACTGAGGAAGTAGGTGCCTATAATGGAAAAAATTCTTGAAGTAAAAGACCTTCATGTAACCTTCACAACTTACGGAGGAACGATCCAAGCAGTTCGTGGAGTGGATTTTCATTTAAATAAAGGGGAAACACTTGCTATTGTTGGGGAATCCGGTTGCGGTAAAAGTGTGACATCCAATGCAATCATGCGTTTAATACCAAATCCACCAGGAAAAATTAATGCTGGAAAAATTCTCTTCAAAGGAAAGGATTTGACTAGCGTTTCTGAGAAAAAAATGCGCTCCATTCGTGGGGTTGACATTTCCATGATATTTCAGGATCCAATGACAGCATTAAATCCAACCCTTACGATAGGAACCCAGCTGATGGAAGGATTACGACAGCATCAAAATGTATCTGGAGCCAAAGCAAAGCAAAAAGCGTTAGAAATGATGGATCTCGTTGGTATATCTAATCCAGAGGAGCGATTGAAGCAGTATCCACACCAGTTTAGTGGTGGAATGCGGCAACGAATCGTCATTGCTATTGCACTTATTTGTGAACCAGAGTTACTCATTGCTGATGAGCCAACAACTGCACTTGATGTAACCATACAGGCTCAGATTTTGGAGCTCTTTGAAAAAATTCAAGAAGTGACAGGTGTATCGATTATTCTAATTACCCATGATTTGGGAGTTGTAGCAAAAATCGCTGATCGAATTGCTGTTATGTATGCCGGAAAGATCATTGAAACAGGAACAAAACGGGATATTTTTTATGAACAGCAACACCCGTATACGAAAGGGTTACTAAAATCTGTTCCGAGATTGGATGTACAAGGTGAGAAGTTAAATCCAATCGATGGAACACCACCAGATTTATTCTCACCTCCAAAAGGCTGTCCATTTGCACCGAGATGCCCTTTAGTAATGGAGGTGTGCAATAAAATTTACCCGGATGCCACGCAACTTAATGATTCCCATCAAGTGTACTGTTGGTTGCAGGATGAACGGGGAAAAAAACTTTTGGCTAGTACAGCCACGAAATAAATTACCAAGGGGGAGAAAGGATGAAAAAGTTTCTCGTATTTTTATTAGCAGTTTTAACGGTTCTAATTTTTACTGCTTGTACCGCCAATGATGAAGCTGGAGAAGATCCAAAGGAAAATGAAGATCCTGACACAACCGAAGAAGATACAAATGATGACGATGTAACAGATGATCCAGCAGAAGAGAAAGTCCTTCGATTAAATAATGGTATCGAGCCAACATCACTTGATCCATCGATTGGCTTTGATGCAGTATCATGGGATCCATTGAACAATTTAATGGAAGGATTAACCCGTTTGGATCAAGAATCAAGAGCAGCACCAGGAGTCGCTGAGGAATGGGATATTTCAGATGATGGATTAACCTATACATTCCACCTTCGAGAGAATGCTAATTGGTCAAACGGCGATCCAGTCGTAGCAGAAGACTTTGTCTATGCGTGGAAATATATGCTTGATCCGGAAACAGCTTCTTCTGCAGCATTTTTAGGATACTTTATCAAGGGAGCAGAAGCGTTCAATAGTGGAGAAGGGTCAGCAGATGATGTCCAAATTACGGCAGTCGATGAAAAAACGCTGGAAGTTGTACTCGAAGCACCAACAGGATTTTTCTTAGATTTATTAACAAATCCAGCATTTTTCCCGATCAATCATCAAGTGGCACAGGATAATACAGATTGGCATGCGGAAGCAGATTCGTTTGTTGGAAATGGTCCATTTAAATTGGAGTCATGGGATCATGATGTAGAAATGGTATTTACGAAAAATGAACAGTATTGGGATGCAGATGTTGTGAAGTTGGATAAGGTTGAATTTGCGATGGTTAACGATAACAATACCCAATATCAAATGTTTGAAAGTGGAGAGCTTGACACTGCGAGCATACCACCAGAATTATCCGACGAGTTAATTGATGGGGACAATGTATATATCGGTGATTATGGTGGGTTAGAGTTTTATCGCTTTAATATTACGGAAGAACCTTTCCACAACAAAAACATTCGTAAAGCTTTTGCATATGCTGTTAATCGTGCGGACATTGCTGAGTATGTAGTGAAAAATGGTGTAGAACCAGCGTACGGTTATGTTTCACCAGGATTCACCAGCCCAACTGGTGCAGATTTCCGTGAAGGTAACGGTGACCTGGTATCATTTGATCCAGAATTAGCAAAGGACTATTTGGAACAGGGAATGGCTGAGGAAGGCTATGACGAGTTACCAGAAATCGTCTTGTCTTATAACACAAGTGATGCGAATAAAGCTGTAGCAGAAGCACTACAAAGCATGTTTAATGAAACATTAGGTGTAGAAGTGACATTAGAAAACCAAGAGTGGAATGTTTTTGCAGAAGCACAGCAAAACCTGGAATTGCAATTGTCACGTAGTTCATTCATCAATGACTACAGTGATCCAGTAAACTTCTTAGAGAGCTTCATAACGGATTCCTACATGAACCGCACGGGATTCTCGAGCGCAGAGTATGATGAATTAATTGCCAAAGGAAAATCGGAAACAGATGAAGAACAGCGCTGGGAATACCTATATGAAGCGGAAAGAATGCTAGCAGAAGAAATGATTGCGATGCCAATTCGCTACTATAACACGGTCGTATTAGAAGCGGAAGGCGTAAATGGAATTTTACGTCACCCAGTTGGATATTTTGATTTGAAATTTGCAGATAAGAATTAAGTTAAACTAGCGAGCGATAAAAATTTTAACAAAAAGGAGTGTTGGCTCATTTACATAAGTATCTGAGCCACTCCTTTTTATCCTACATGGAAAAAGTGTATATAGAAAGAAGGTTATACATATGTTGTATCCAAAAGCCTTACAAAAAGGAGATACAATTGGAATCGTAGCCCCTGCAAGCTCTGTCAATATGTATTGTTTACGAATGGCCATTCCTTTTTTTGAAAAAATGGGTCTTCAAGTAAAGTTGGGAAACAACGTGGATGCAGTTTATGGGTATTTAGCGGGTACAGATGAGCAACGATTAACAGATTTTCATGAAATGATCGAAGACCCGGATGTTAAAGGGATTATTTTTGCCCGAGGTGGATATGGAACAGGAAGGATAGCTACGAGTATTGATTATGAAAAAATACGTAATAACCCGAAGATCATATGGGGCTATAGTGACATTACTTATCTACATACGGCGATCCATCAACAAACCGGTTTAGTAACATTCCATGGACCGATGCCAGCATCAGATATTGCTGACCCCAATTTTGATGAGGTATCTGCAAGCATGTTCACGCAATTATGGAAAGAAACGGAGCTTTGCTATACCGAAGAAATGGGACCATTACATGTCATCGGTAGTGGTATTGCAACTGGTGAACTAGTTGGTGGAAATCTATCATTAATCGTCAGTACGCTTGGAACACAGTATGAAATTGATACAAGCGGAAAGCTTTTATTTCTAGAGGATATTGATGAAGTGCCTTACCGTGTAGATGGGATGTTAAATCAATTAAAACTTGCAGGAAAATTAGACGAAGCAGTTGGAATTGTTGTAGGAGATTTTGCTAAGTCAGAGCCAAAAAAAGAACCCTCGTTAACTTTACAGGAGGTTTTTGATCACTACCTAGGTGGACTCGGATCTCCTGTCATGTCTGGATTTAAGATTGGCCATTGTTATCCACATTTTGCCGTACCACTAGGTGTAGAGGCAACTTTGGATACATTTGGGAAGCTGCTACGTGTGGCACCAGGGGTTAGGGAGTAGCACAAAATGGTGTTCTTGTGGGACATCGGACGCACTAGGGAGAACACCGGTCAAGCCACGCGCCCGCAAAGTCGAGCGACCCGCGCCAAAACTTGATCCACGCGGCCATAAAGTCGAGCGACCCGAGCCAGAACTCGACCCACGCGCCCGCAAAGTCGAGCGACTCGCGCCAAAACTCGATCCACACACACTGCAAGCAAAGAAAGGAGCACTATTACATGTTTAAACAAACGTTCAATCAATTATCTGAAAAATTATGGGTTACAGCAGTTCAGGTTGCTACCGTATGGACATCCCCTGAGTCAGCTAGAGAAATAGATTCTCTGGGAATAGAAAACCCGACTAATATGGAGGAATGGATCAATAGCTTAACTTATGAAACTAGTGTTGCCTTATGTGATGAAAATCGGGTGCAAACGCAACTCTTATATGGAGAAGCGGTGCTCGTTACGGAAGTACAGGGCGAGTGGGCACATGTCGTTATTCCGTCCCAACCATCGAAAAAAGATAGTAGAGGCTATCCAGGTTGGGTACCACGAAAGCAGCTAAAAAAATTTGAGGCAAATGAATGGTATCGTTCTAAAACAGCTGCTGTTACCAAGCCGAAAATATGGTTAGAAGCAGCAAATGGAGAAAAACATCTACAGGTCAGTTTTATGACTTGTTTGCCAGTTATTAATCAGGTTGCAGATCGGATCAAAGTAAAAACGCCTGATGGGCATTATTTTTTACCTGAAGATAGTGTAGCTGTATTTCATACAAATAATGGGATTACAGAAGTAGGAAGCGGTGATGAAATTGTAGATATGGCCAAGCGATTTTTAGGCCTAGAATATTTTTGGGGCGGCATGAGTGCTTTTGGTTATGACTGTTCTGGTTTTGTTTATGCCATGCATAAAGCAAACGGATATCTCATTCCACGTGATGCTACTGATCAAGCGAATGGCGGTCAAGACATACCGTTAAATGAAATTCTCCCAGGAGACTTACTGTTTTTTGCTTATGAGGAGGGGAAAGGAAGTATCCATCACGTAGGAATTTATAGTGGTGAAGATAAGATGATCCATTCGCCACAGACAGGGAAAGCAATAGAAATCACTAACATAAATCATACAAACTACGAAAAGGAACTTTGTAGCGTAAAACGGTATTGGAAATGGAGGTGAGCAAATGAGTGACAAGGTTTTACAAGTAAACAACCTCACGAAGCATTTTAACCTTGGTAAAAACCGCATTCTCCAAGCGGTCACTAATGTAACGTTTTATATTAATAAAGGGGAGACATTTGGACTTGTTGGTGAGTCTGGTTGTGGGAAATCTACCATCGGACGAACAATCATGGGATTGTATGAACGTACATCAGGCGAAGTGATTTATGATGGGGAAAATGTGCATGAATTGGAAGGAAAAAGGAAATTTAATCTTCGCAAGGAAATGCAAATGATTTTTCAGGACCCTTATGCTTCCTTAAATCCACGATCAACCGTTCGAGAAGTAATTTCAGAACCGATGGAAGTTCATAAAATGTATAAAAATAAAAAAGAGCAACTAAACGAAGTGTATCAATTATTGGAAGAAGTGGGGTTAAATCGTGATCATGCTAATCGCTATCCCCATGAATTCAGTGGCGGACAAAGACAACGGATTGGAATTGCTCGCGCCTTAGCGTTACGACCGAATTTTATTATAGCTGATGAGCCGATTTCAGCCCTTGATGTTTCGGTGCAAGCTCAAGTTGTTAACTTATTAAAAGAACTTCAGCAAGAAAAAGGACTCACCTTTTTGTTTATTGCCCATGACCTTTCTATGGTTAAACAAATCTCCGATCGAATCGGTGTTATGTATTTAGGAAATATGGTCGAATTGACGACCAGTGAAGATTTATATAAAAAACCATTACATCCATATACACAAGCACTACTATCAGCGATTCCCATTCCAGATCCAGACGTCGAGGAATCAAGAGAGCGCATTATACTCGAAGGGGAGCTACCAAGCCCAATCAATCCTCCAAGCGGATGTGTATTCCGAACACGATGTCCATTTGCCATGGAAGTTTGTTCACAGAAACAGCCCGAATGGCAGGAAGTAGAAACAAATCATCATGTTGCATGTCATTTATATCAAGACGATGTAGAAAATCAACATAAGAAAGAAACAATTGTTCATATCAGATGAGGCTGCCGACCTGGACAGCCTCTATTTTTATTACTAGGCTCTCTCCGTGATTTTTATAAATCTCAAGTTCTATTGTTTCCTCTACTTGTATAAGTTTAATAGTAGGGATACTAGAAAGATTAATTATACATGCTGTAATCAATGTGAAATCATTTTAAAGGAGGGTTCCCAATCGTGCGAAACAGGAAATACTACAATAAATTAATCCAGAAAAAATTAAAACAAAAAAACAGTTTGCACCAAAAATCAATAGTTAAAAAGCCTTCTAATCATAACCTGCCTATTCCGAAAAAAACATTAGGTGCAAAAATGAACAAGGGCCACTCAAAATGGAAACTGCCAAGCGTCCTCATTATTGGCCTCGTATTTATCATTCTAGTTATTCCTACATTAATTGTTGTGCCATACATTTCTAATGACCCATATGAGGCTTCTACAGTTGAACAGGAATCGAATTATGAGGAAATACTGGAATCTGACTCAGCAGTTACGGTTTCCGTTATGCGTACTCAGACAGAAAGCGTTGAAGATGTACCATTAGAAACCTATGTATCTCGAGTTGTGGCATCTGAAATGCCAGCGGAGTTTGAGATGGAAGCATTGAAATCGCAAGCCCTTGCAGCTAGAACCTATATCGTGAATAAATTGTTGTACCAAAAAGAAGGGGCAGAATCCGATGTGAGTGATTCCAAATTTGATCAAGTATATAAAGGCGAAAGTGAGCTTCGAGATAACTGGGGGAATAAATATAATGCTAATATGAAAAAAATTATGGAAGCAGTAGCTGCAACAGAAGGAGAAATTTTGACATATAATAATGTACCTATTGACCCACAGTTTTTTTCTACTAGTAATGGTTATACCGAGAATTCTGAAGACTATTATAAGAATGAAATGCCTTATTTACGAAGTGTCGCAAGTCCTTGGGATAAAGAGAGCTCGCCATACTTTTTAGACCAAGAGACGTTCACGATTGAAGATGTTGAAGGAAAGCTAGGAATGGACCTTCCAGATAATAATCAATTTGCTATTGAAGTAACTCGAACTGAAAGTAATCGTGTAAAAGAACTGAAACTAGGAGATCATACTTTTACCGGAAGAGATGTGCGAGAGGCACTTGAATTACGATCAAGTGATTTTACCGTTGAACAAAAGAATGAACACCTGATCTTTAGAACAAAGGGTAATGGGCATGGTGTAGGAATGAGTCAATATGGAGCAAACGGCATGGCGAAGGAAGGAAAAACGTACAAGGACATTGTACAATATTATTATACAGATGTAGAAATAAGTACAGTCTCCGATTCTGCGCCAGCATTAGTAGTAAGATAGAAGATAGCCAGTCAGTAGGCTGGCTATTTTAGTTCAAAATACCAACCAAACTACTAAAATAAGCTTCATATAATAGCAGTAAACGCTTAATATCCCCAATTTTTCACAAAAAACTCATAAAAACGTAAAAAAAATTGTATTGGATGTATAGTTTTCCCTTTTTCTGATCACAATGGTTGTTGAGGTGATGATCAATGAAAGAGGAAAACAAAGGCGCTTCAAAAAATAAGTGGAGCAATATTTTCCGCAAAAAATGGTTCTTCCCAGCAGTTTATTTAACGGTTGCTGCAATTTTGTTAGCTGTAGTTGTATGGTATCAAAACCTGGATAATCAAATTCCAGAAGAAGTTACCGATGGCGATGAGTTAACAGAGAATTATTCACCAAGTGAACATGGTGATGCAGAAACTGTGATGGATCAGCAAGAGGTTATTAAAATGCCTGTAAATGATCACGACCAAGCAGAAATCGTAACTAAATACTATGATTACAACGCAGACGAAGCGGATCAAGCAAATGCACTGATCCTGTATAACAACCGTTATTATCAGAGCACAGGTATTGACATTAAATTTGCTGATGACAATGCATTTGACGTTTTAGCATCTTTAAGTGGTACGGTTACGGAGGTAAAAGAAGATCCTTTACTTGGAAATGTCGTAGTCTTATCACATGCTAATGATGTTACAACCTATTATGCTAGTCTTGGAGAAGTTAATGTAGAACCAGACGATGAAGTAAAACAGGGTGACGTTATTGGAACAGCTGGAGAAAATTTATTCGGAAAAGATAATGGGACACATGTTCATTTTGAATTACGTAAAGATGGACAAGATGTAAATCCGGAAGACTTTTTTAACCAGCCTCTAAGTAAGCTAGATGCTTCTGGAGATGAGGGCGCGACTGAAGAAGAAGATAGTGAAGAAAACAGTGGCGATCAACAAGAAAACAAAGACGAGGAAGAACCAGACAATGATTCTGACGAAGAGTCAGATGAGGAAGAAACAAGCAGTATTTCTACAGACGATGAGGAGTAAATCCTTACTTTAATCCTAGTAAATTTATTTTACTAGGATTTTTTTTTGGGCCTTTACTAGTAGAAGTGATGAAGAATACTAGGTAATTAGGTGGCAAATCGGGTGAATGGGAACATGGTTATGTGTAAAGTATCCTATTTATTCACCACTCTTCGACAAAAGACTCTCTCTATCAATCATTTTCCTAGAAAATTGTCGAACGATTCTACCTTGTTTTTAGAGATATATGTGATAATATTAGTTTATCTTACACATATTTCAGGAATCTAGCAAAAAAATCGTAATAATTTTCTAAGATATACTTCTTCAGAAACAAAATCCATAAAAAATTATTTTTTTGTGTTCTTCTAATAGGAAAAAACTACTAATGACAAACACCCCAAAGAACGTTACGTGATTACAACGCGCTAGAAATAAATCTCCTTAAGATTGGAAAGGCAGGATCACCGATGATGAACTCTGACAATATCAAGTTAACGACTAGTTATATGTCCACAATGACAGAATTGACGATGGGACAAGTGATTTTATTGTTAAGCCAAGAACATGATGATCAAGTAGCTATCGATCTAACACGAAAATATTGTTTGCAGTCTACTTCAAGTGAAATTCAGAAGAAGGGTTTGGAATTTTTATATATCAATAATTTTTATGATGATTTACAGCAATTGATATATATCAATGAGGAGTCAGAATCTATTTCTAATCGTTTATGGGCGAAAGTTTACCAAATTGTATTGGATAGACGTATCAAACGATATCCTCCAGAAGTATTACGACATGAGTTGCAGCGGATAAAAACTGATGAACCTGAATTAAAATGTCTCAAAGAGTTTGTAATTGTCGATACGTATTATGATCAGCTCGATTTTAGTAAAATTGGAAATTTTTTAAGTAAGCAGCAAGTGTTGTTTGATGCAATTGATGACCATTTTATGCTTTCTTCTTTTAATTTACGGTTGTACCAGAAATTATTTATTTATTATTGGAAAAGAAATGAATTAATCATGGCTCGAAAGTATGCATTCCGTGCTATCAATCAGACAAATAGCCCAAAAACAAAATTGAACATGCATATCAACTTAGGGCTAACCTATTCATTTGATACGTATTATCAAGGGATGTACCATTTAAAAGAAGCATTAAAAATTGCAAAAAGATATAATTTAAAGCAACGAATTTATTCCATCGAGAACTATAACATTCCGTTTCTATCAGCCATCTTTAAAAAAGTAAATGGAATCACTTCCAATGATATTACGGAACAAGCTCATATTGAAATTGCAAAAGGAAATAACGATAAAGCAATAAAATTATTGGAAAATGTAGAATTAAATAGTCCTTTCAAAATGTACTACATGGGTTTAGCTAAACAAGATAGTAACTTACTCATTGAATCATCGAAATTTTTTATCGAGAAACGAAGTGATTATTTTTTCAGCAAGCTCCCAATAAATGCATTAAAGAAAATGGGACAACTATAATTTAATACACCTTTCGCTAAAACAATTGTGGATTTACAAGGATCCTTCTTATTAGGAGGCTCATACTTTCATTGTCGCATATGGTAATTTTTGTGAAAGGAGGAATAATATGCTAAACATAAAAACGGTCTTATTCGTCGTGTTTATAGTTTTTATGTTTGCCATTTCTTCGCAACTGGGATTTGTAGAACTTAGTGATCCAGATTACGGAGAAATTGATAAAGAAAGCGCGTCAACGTAGGTTTTTGTAATGAAGATGTATTGGTGCGAGTGTAAAAGTGTATGTCGCAAAGATTTATTAAATACAGTAATTTAAAATTCCATGCTGGTACAAGTGTGGAATTTTTTTCTATTTCAAATGAAAGGTGAAAATTTCAAGTATATTTTAACAATTGCAAAAAAACTACTTGTCCTCAGTGCCATTGCATTAATTTTAATCATATTCCTCGAACTTTCGTAATAAAATGTTACAAACCAAGCAATCAGTAAGTCTGAGGTGAGAGCTTATGTGTGGCTCTTCAACTAGTCATCCAAACTTCAATAATACATATACCCAACCGAAGAAAAATTCATACGTTATATCTTATTTCTGATCAAACAAAAATCAACTAAATTATGTGAACTTTCTACTATTCAAGATCGCTCTTTTACATGTGCCATAGAATTCAGCTTGCCACAAAATTAATTTGCCATGAATGGTCAGATTTGTGAAGTCGGAAAAACGACGGAAATTGCCAAGCGAACAGGCATTCATCAATTTTTTCGAATCACCTAGTCTCAGAACACACCTCGGAAATATTCAACATAGGGAGGCGAACGGGTGTGCACGATTACATCAAAGAAAGAACTATCAGGATAGGTGAGTATGTAGTGGAGACGAAAAAAACCGTCCGAGTGATAGCAAAAGAATTTGGTGTTTCAAAAAGCACAGTTCATAAAGATTTAACTGAACGATTACCAGAAATAAACCCAGAATTATCTCAAAAAGTAAAAGAAATCCTCGAGTACCACAAATCAATCCGCCACCTCCGTGGAGGAGAAGCAACAAGAAAGAAATACCAAACTGACCCAAGATCCGACAAAAATGCCGAACCAGTAGGGTGATTTAGAACTACATCCAACGAAAGTATGTCAAAACTTCTCACTACCAACTTAAAGGAGGTGGTAGGAAGAACAAGCGAAGAAGAAAATGAACATAGAAACTCCAAAGCGCAGCTAATATAGCTGCGTTTTTGGATGGAGTAGGCATCGGACACAATCACGTGAAAACCTCAGACACACATTCACAAGAACATCCAACACAACATCCCAATCATCCTCAAAACAAAAAAATTCCAACCTTTTTCCTATATTTGCAGTTTATTGTAGATTTTTGTGGTAAAATATTATATAAGTAGCATTGTGTTTTCGGACAGGTGCAAGAAGTAATTAACGTTGGGAGGAATTATCGTTCATGTTTTCTAGGGATATAGGAATTGATCTTGGAACAGCTAATGTATTAATTCATGTAAAAGGTAAAGGAATTGTGCTAGATGAACCATCGGTTGTTGCGATGGACCGCAATACAGGGAAAGTGTTGGAAGTCGGTGAGGCAGCACGTCGGATGGTTGGACGTACGCCAGGGAATATTGAAGCCATTCGACCTTTAAAGGACGGAGTAATTGCTGACTTTGATGTTACAGAAGCAATGTTGAAATATTTTATTAATAAAATTAATGTGAAGGGCTTTCTTTCTAAACCAAGAATGCTTATTTGTTGTCCTACAAACATTACGAAGGTGGAGCAAAAAGCAATTAAAGAAGCGGCTGAAAAATCTGGTGGTAAGAAAGTTTACCTGGAAGAAGAGCCAAAAGTAGCGGCTGTTGGAGCAGGTATGGAAATTTATCAACCAAGCGGTAATATGGTTGTTGATATCGGTGGCGGTACAACGGATGTAGCGGTACTATCAATGGGCGACATCGTAACCTCGGAGTCAATAAAAATGGCTGGGGATAAATTTGATGTCGAAATTCTTCAGTACATAAAGAAAAAGTACAAGCTATTGATCGGAGAACGCACAGCAGAGAACATTAAAATTAATGTAGCAACTGTTTTTAAAAACTCTCGTGATGAAGCATTGGATATTCGTGGACGTGATATGGTAACAGGCTTACCACGTACGATAACGGTTCGTTCAAATGAAATCGAGGAAGCTTTACGTGAACCAGTTTCACTTATTGTTCAAGGAGCAAAACAAGTGCTGGAACGCACACCACCAGAGCTTTCTGCGGATATTATTGATCGTGGTGTTATTTTAACTGGTGGTGGTGCATTGATTCATGGAATTGATGAGCTATTGGCAGAAGAACTCAAAGTTCCTGTATTCTTGGCGGAAGAACCAATGCATTGCGTTGCTAAAGGAACTGGCATTATGCTGGAAAATATTGATAAAGTAGAACGAAGAAATATCGTCTAAATCAACTACATTCCTCACAAAAAAATGCCGAAATTAAGATAGAAAATATATTTACACAAAAAAAGGAGGGGACCCATCTTGTTAAGAGGATTTTATACGGCAGCTAGTGGAATGATTGCACAACAGCGTCATCAAGAAGCGTTATCCAACAATATTGCGAATGCAAACACACCAGGTTATAAAGCGGATCAAGCAACCTTAAGAGCATTTCCAGAAATGTTAATGCAGCAAATGGGAGGTAAAAGTATCCCGACGCAAAATAATATTAAATTTCCAACGCGAAACCCTATAGGATCATTAAATACAGGTGTATATGTACAGGAAATTGTTCCAAATTACATGCAAGGTGATATTCGTGATACAGGCGTCACTACCGATTTGGCACTTGTTAATGGTACGATGCCTGATGAGACCGGAAGTATCTTTTTCACGGTACAAAATGAAGCTGGAGAAGTTCGCTATACGAGAAATGGAAATTTTACCGTTGATGGGCAAGGGAATCTTGTAACTAATCAAGGTTATTATGTGTTAGATCAAGCGGGAAATCCAATTCAAACTGATGGAATGGAATTTGCTGTATCCCAAGATGGTAACCTCCAAGTTGGTGGACAAAATATTCCACTTGGCATTGCATATACTGATAATGCTAATGATTTTACCAAAGAAGGAAATGGCTTGTTTAATGGGGAAGCAGGTGCAGTCCCAGCCGGTGTAACATTTACGGTACAACAAGGATTCCTAGAAGGATCTAATGTGGATGCGATGCAATCGATGACAGAAATGATGGAAGCTTATCGAATGTTTGAAACCAATCAACGTGTCCTAAAAGCGTATGATGAAAGTATGGATAAAGCTGTGAACGAAATTGGCCGTATTGGCTAAGTTAAATAACTCTAATTAGTTGAGATATTCAATCAGGAGGAACAATTATGTCTAGAATGATGATACAAGCAGCTGTAACAATGAATCAGTTGCAAAATAAGTTGGATTTAATAGGACATAATCTAGCCAATAGTGAAACAACAGGGTATAAAAATCGAAATGCAGATTTTTCTTCGCTTTTGTTTCAGCAAATAAACAATATGAATAACCCAGCGAATGCGGAGGGGCGTTTAACTCCAGATGGGGTTCGGGTAGGTTCGGGTGCAAAACTTGGATCAGTTAACATTGACCTTTCTCTTGGTGCGATTAAGGAAACCGGACGAGCATTAGATGTTGCGCTACAAGAGTCGAATCACTTATTTCAAATCCAAGTAACGGAAAATGGGGTTACGGAAACGCAATATTCACGAGACGGTTCATTCTATTTAAGTCCAATGGAAAATAATCAAGTGATGCTAACTACCAAAGATGGTCACCCTGTATTAGGTGCAAATGGACCGATTGTTTTTGCTGATGGATTTGATGACATAACTATTGGGGATAATGGTCTCATCAATGTAAGCCGTGGAGGTCAGTCAGAGTTAGTTGGGGAATTATCAACTGTAGAAGCAGTAAGACCTCGGTTATTAGAAGCTGCTGGAGACAATAATTTCCGATTACCGAACCTTGATGAGTTAGGCTATGCATTTGATGAAATTATTCAAAATGTAAACCCGTCCATGAAAAGCGGAGCACTTGAAAATTCAAATGTTGATATTTCCAAGCAAATGACAGATATGATCTTAACGCAACGATCTTATCAGTTCAATGCTAGAACAATTTCAACTTCAGACCAAATGATGGGGTTAATCAACCAATTACGATAGTTGATCTTAACGAGAAGAAAAGGTTGCACTACCGTAAGTAAAATTTAGATGTAATAAGGGTAAGGAGAACCAAAATGTTAACAACAAACCAATCTAAACAAAACACCAATCAAAAGCAAACACGAAGGCAGCATAAGGAAGACTATAATTCGGCTGAGCGTAAACAAAAGCGATCACGCAGCTATGAAGAAGAGCTAACCGAAACAGATAAAAAAACAAGAAAAGAACAGAAAAAGAAACAAAAAGCAGAAAAAAGAAAAAACAAATCCCGACGCCGTGTTTTTCCAATTTGGCTACGTATCATTGTTGTTCTTTTACTTGCTGGAGCTGCTTTGATAGGTGGGTTAATGTTTGGGTATGGAATAATCGGTGATGGTGATCCAAGCGACGCATTGAAATCTGAAACATGGCAACATATTTTAGATCTTGTTAAAAAAGAATAATAGGAGAGCTTGTATGTAGAAAATGTACAAGCTTTTTTTTATGTTGTTAACTCTGCTATAATAAGGGAAAAGCTAAAATAGGCTATTCTTTGGAGGATTGTTGCTTAGTCAAGTAAGGAATGTTATTGAGTAATTGATGAAAATGCGCATTAACTTAAAATGTTGGTTGTTGACTTTACCTCGCTCTAGAAATACACTTCGCTTTCCGCGGGTAGATGGTGACCTCCTCGTGCTACGCACTGTGGGGTCTCACTGATGCCTTTCTTCCCGCAGGACAAAGGTTTTCGGTGGGGCGAGTAATCGCAGTCCCAAGGAATGCTACGTCAGCGACACATCGCACGCTGGAAAAGTGGTTTTCTTTTTCAAGGAGTCTACGTGTATTTCTTCCGCCTTCCGCTAGAATAGTGTGTTGCAATTTCATGGCATGTATTCTGTTCCATTAAAAAGAGTTCCACAATGCGTTAATAGCATGGGCTAACACCATAGTCAGAAGATAACCATAAGCGAAGTATTCTGACGGAGCGGTTTTGTAGCTCACTATTGAATTAGACTGTCAAAGTAATCTACGCAAAAGTTCCTGCACATTCTATACAATATCAGCAACAAACTATCTGAAAAGAGCCTACATAAAAGAGGAGCGTTTGAAATGAATATAGAACAAATACAAGAGGTTATTCCTCATCGATATCCCTTTTTATTGGTGGATAAAGTAGAAGAAATGGAAGAAGGTAAACGGGTTGTGGGATTGAAAAATGTTACAATCAATGAACCATTTTTCCAAGGACATTTTCCAGAATATGCTGTTATGCCAGGTGTGCTAATAGTAGAGGCTCTAGCGCAAGTAGGTGCTATCTCCATACTAGGAAAAGAAGAAAACAAAGGCAAGTTAGGATTTCTTGCAGGTATTGATAAATGCCGATTCAAACGTCAGGTAAGACCTGGAGATCAGTTGAGACTGGAAGTGGAAATCACTCGTTTAAAAGGGCCAATTGGTAAAGGAAAAGGAATCGCAACCGTTAATGGTGAAGTTGCATGTGAAGCAGAAATTATGTTTGCGATCAAATAAAAATAAGATAAAGATGAATGAAATAATTCATTCTGACACAATATATAGTGACTTTCTAAAAATATTTTTGGATAGTCACTATTTTTCGTCAAACCATTTACCTAGATTCGACAAAATAACCCCTTAATGAAGGATTTTCTTTATAAATTGTATCACTTACTGTGAAAATGGGTAAGCTAATGGCGAAAGTGAACAACTAAAGGAGGAAATTTTCATGAAAAAGAAATGGCTAATAAAGTTTGGTACACCGATTCTAGCTCTATCGTTGGTCACTGCCTGTGGAACTGATGAAGACGAGGATCCGGTAGAAGATGATGTAATCGAAGATCCCGTTGAAGAAGATGATGCACCATTGAATCAAGATGATGATGGTGCTGGTATGGATGATCAGGATCAAAATAATGGTGAGATGAACGAAAACGGCGGCAATGGTAATGGTGAAAACGGTGGCGCCGGCGACGATTTAGGCGAAGATAATGGTCTTGATGAGAATAACACAGACGAAGGCATGAACACGGAAGATAAAAATAATAACGATGAAGAGTAGTCGTGTTGCCTAATACAATCCCCTGTTTTTAAACAGGGGATGTATTTTGTGATTACACTTGGAGATCGACTTGATTTCCAAGTGATGGGTGTGGAGCACCACTGACAGTTTGTTGAAGCATTTCGGTCAATTGTGTACCTTGTTGCTCCATTACATTCATGACATTATCCATAACGGCTAAACTTGCATCCGAACGAACTTGTGCCTGATTCATAGCAACAGACATTGCTGCAATATCCATGTAATTCCCTCCAATAATACCATGCTTATAAATAGTGTATCACACTCCAAACTACAACTACACGTGTTTTCCGTATTTCCCAACCTTACAAATTCATATATAAATCAAATTTGACCTAGCAGTCATGTTACAAAATGTTCACATTATTTCACTTGGTAATTTTTAATAATTGTATGTATAATAAGTACTGTGAATTTTTTATTAAATTTGTATAATCAATAATGACTGACTAGTCAGTCATGCTGGAAAGAGGTGACCATGTGAATGCGAAAAAGGTGAAATTGATTGAAATAGGGATCTCCTTGTTTGCTGAAAAAGGGTATCACGCAACATCCATTCAAGAAATAGCAAACAAAGCAGGAATTTCAAAAGGTGCCTTTTACTTATATTTTCAATCAAAGGACGACTTTGTCACAACATCCTTCCAATATTTTCATCAACAAATCTCGGAACAATTGGAAAAGATAAAACAAAAAAACCTAGTAGCAAGAGTTAGTTTAGCCGAACAAATTACTACCTTAACAGAGTTTATATATTCGCATAAAAGCTTTATTACAATGCATATAAGAGAAGACGTATCAATTAATGGAAAAACAAATGAAATAATAAAAAAGATAAAAACAGAACATTTCATATGGTTGAAGGAAAAAATTTATGCTGTTTATGGTGACAAAATAAACCCAATATTACTTGATTGTATTATTCAGTTGGATGGACTAATTCATGGATATTTTAAATGGATATTAATGGATGATATTACCATTGATCGTTCAGCTGTTGGAGATTATATCGTTAGAAGAATGGATGCTCTTGTGGGATCGATGATCGCGAATAAAGAAGAGTCACTCGCAATGATGGAAAATTTTCAAATGGAGATAAATAGTCAACAAGTAGAACTCACCGAAATTATTAATGAATTACGGGAGAAAATAAGTGTATTACCATTAGAACAAACGAAGCTTATGGAATTACATGAAGTGTTGAAGGAGATCGAGTCTGAGGTAGAAAAAGATGCACCGAAAAAAATCATCATGCAAGGCCTCTTAGCACATCTCCAACGATATCCAATTTTGCACGAAAAATGTGAACTTATTGCATCCTATTTTCGTATGGAACTATTAGATTAAAATAAAGGAGTTTGGAACATGAAAAAGATAATGATAATGGCAGCATTATTACTTATATTTATTCTTGCTGCTTGTACGGAAGAGGACGAATCGAATGAAGATGCGGAAGATAGAATAGCATCAGTAGAAGTTGCCGAAGTTACAGAAGGAGATCTGGTCGTGGAAAGAGCAATATTTGGTCGAACTTCACCAAATAAAATGACTCCAATCATGTTACAAAACCCTGGTGAAGTTGATGTGTTGGAAGTTGAAGAAGGCGATATGGTGGAAGAAGATGATGTGATTGCGACAATTGCAACGGTAGCAGGTAATCAAAATATCTATGCATCTGCCGCTGGAAAAATTGTCAATCTAGGTGTTGAAGAAGGTTCAATGGTAGATAACTCAGAACCATTTGCAATGATAGCAGACATGGAAGTGATGGAATTACAATTTAGCGTAACAGCCGATATGATGGCAAAGATCAAGAAAGAAGATGTTTTTACGGCCATTGTTAATGGGAAAGAGTATGAAGCAGAAATTATGACTGTCGGCCAAATGCCAAATGATAATGGTCTTTATGATGTAGAAGCAACAGTTGACAATGAGGATGGAGAAATTGTAACAGGTGTTATTGCAACAATGAATATCCCTGTCTCACGTGTGAAAAATACGATTTTAATTCCAACAGCAGCTATTGTGGAAGAAAGTGATGAAACGTTTGTATATATCATAAACGATCAAGAAGCAGTAAAAACAAACATAACAATTCAGGAAACACAATCAGATGTAGCTGCTGTCGAGGCAGAGATATCTGAAGGAGATCAAATTGTCGTGAATGGTCAACTATTATTAAGTGATGGAACGAAGGTAGAGATCGTTGAAGAAAGTGGGGAATAAGCAATGAAGCTAGTAAATACATCTGTCAAACGACCTGTTGGTGTCATCATGATCGTACTAGCTATTATTGCACTCGGTGTTATCTCGCTCCGCAGTTTGGCTGTAGATCTTTTTCCGAAAATAGACCTGCCAATTGCAGTAATAGCAACATCTTATGATGATGCAGCCCCACAGGAAGTTGAGAATTTAATCAGCCGACCGATCGAGAATGCGATTAGTTCCGTAGAAGGTGTTGATACGATACAATCACAATCACAGTCAGGTTCATCACTGGTTGTTATGATGTTTAATAATGGCGTAGATTTGGATCAAGCATTGCTCGATGTTAGGGAACGTGTCGATCAGGTGAAAGGATTTTTACCACAAAATGCTGCCGAACCCAACATTATGCGCTTTAACCCAGAACAAATGCCTGTTATGTGGGTCAGTATAACTGGGAAAGATGCATCAGCATTAACACAAATTGCGGAAGATCAAGTTGTTCCATATTTTGAGCGTCAAGGCGGTGTTGCGTCCGTAACTGTTGAAGGTGCTAAAACAAGAGAAATTCAATTAATTCTTGATGAAGCAAAAATGCAACAGTATGGCTTAAATCCACAAGCGATTACACAAGCATTAAATAGCCAAAATCAGTCATCATCTGTCGGTACAGTCGAACGAGGAGACAAGGACTTACAACTTCGCGTTACGGGTACATTTGACTCCATCGATGATATTGGTAAAACAATAATTCAAACACAGAATGGGGCAACCATTCATGTGGAAGATGTAGTAGAAGTACATGACACCTATAAAGAATCGAATGGATTGACCCTAGTCAATGGCAGTGAATCAATTGTATTATCCATCATGAAAAAAACGGATGGAAATACGGTTGATGTTGCGTCAAATATTAAGGATGCTATGTCGGAGTTAAATGGTCAATTATCAGAGGATGTTGATCTAGGTGTTGTCATTGATACGTCCGAATTTATTGAAATGTCGATTGACTCGGTTGTGAAGAATATCCTACTTGGGGGCATTATGTCCTTAATTATCTTGCTGTTATTCCTAAAAAGCATCCGGGCAACAATTGTCATTGGAGCATCAATCCCTATTGCGATCATATCAACATTTACCTTAATGTACTTTACTGGTGAGACGCTAAATATTCTCACACTAGGTGGATTGGCATTAGGACTTGGAATGATGGTGGATAGTTCGATTGTTATTTTAGAAAATATTTATTCCTATAGGCAGCGTGGCTATAGCTTGAAGGAATCTGCGATTAAAGGTGCCTCTGAGTTAACGCCAGCAGTTATTGCATCGACGACAACAACATTAGTCGTATTTTTACCGATTGTATTTGTGCAAGGAATTGCATCAGACTTATTTACGCCATTAGCATTAGCAGTTGCATTTTCCTTAATCGCATCCCTTGTTGTTGCCTTAACATTGGTACCCATGTTGTCTTCCAAATTGCTATCAAAAGCAATGGAAAACCATGGACGGCGTTATTGGTTCAATAATTTATTAGAGCGTATAGGAAGCGGCTATGCAAGAATTCTAAAGTGGACTTTAAAGCATCGAAAAACAACCGTTGCTGCAACCATTATTACTATCGTAGGAAGCTTGGCATTAACTCCGCTGATCGGAGCAGAATTTATGCCAGAAGCAGATCAGGGGCAAATGGAAATATCGGTTGAAACTGCTACGGGAACTTCATTAAGCCATACGGAAGATATTGTGGAAAAAGTGAATGATCGATTAACAGATTATGAAGATTATATTGAAACCAATTATGTAAGTGTAGGTAGTAGCGGGGCAATGGGTCCTATGGGGGGTGGCGGTGGAAACCAAGCTTCCTATATGATACAACTCATCCCAGCTAGTGACCGGGATAAAACAACAACAGATATTGTGCAGGAGATCGATCAGAGGTTACAAGGTATACCTGGAGCAGAAATAACTGTAAGTGCATCCGATGCAGGCATGGGCATGGGAGATCCTATTCAAATCCAATTGAATGGTCCGGAGCACGAGGTATTAAGTGACTTAGCTGAGGAAGTTGTTTCTGAAATACAAGCGGTGAATGGTGTGTATAATCCTACTACAGCGGCATCAGAAGGTGTGCCGCAAATGAACATTGAAATAAATAATGAAAAAGCGGCTATGTACGGATTAACTCAAGATCAGATATTGGGACAAATTAGCCTCCAATTTACGGGGCAACTAGCAACTCAATATCGTGAGGAAGGACATGAAATGGATGTCACACTTCTATATCCCGAAGATCAGCGTAGTACTATCAGCGATTTACAGGATTTGAAAGTGACAACACCAACTGGAGCAGTGATACCTTTAGAAGAGGTTTCTGATTTTCAGGAAATGCAAGGACCTGTTTCGTTATTACGACAAAATCAACAACCACAAATGAATATAACGAGTGATGTTGTGGATCGTGACTTAGCAAGTGTCGTATCAGATATAGAAGATAGATTAGCGAGTATGTCTATTCCTGAAAATTACTCTTACTCGTTAGGTGGGCAAGCGGAAGACATGACGGAATCATTTACTGATTTAGCGCTAGCCCTTGTCTTCTCCATTTTTTTAGTGTATGCGGTAATGGCAATTCAATTTGAGAACTTCCTATTCCCGTTTATTATTATGTTCTCTCTTCCAGCAACTGTTGTTGGTGTTATGGGTGGATTGTTTGTTACTGGATTACCGTTAAGTATCCCAGGTTTTATCGGAATCATTATGCTCGCCGGAATAGTTGTGAACAACTCGATCGTACTTGTTGATTACATCAATATTTTACGGAGGAGAGGTATGGACCGATTTGAGGCAATTATTGAAGCCGGAAAGAGCAGATTACGTCCTATCCTTATGACGACATTAACAACGATCCTAGCGATGATACCGCTAGGTCTTGCGTTAGGAGAAGGTGCGGAAATGCAGCAACCATTAGCTGTTACGATTATCTTTGGTTTAAGTGTTTCAAGTATATTTACACTGGTATTGATTCCGGTCGTATATACCTTGTTCGATGATCTAACAGGTAAAATTGTCCGACGAAAGAAAAAAGAAGCATAATTTTTGTGGGAAAAGCTCCTTTGGGGGCTTTTTCTTATGTGTGTGGTAATGTGCTCTGATTGTGTTTTATCTTCATTTATTGGTTAGCTTATGGTTAGTGTAGTGGGATTTTTTGGTATAGTAATCAAGCGGACAATTGTTCTCTTATTTGTGACAGATTATGCTTTTGAGAGTCTAGGAGGACATCTGTTCCTTTATTAACTGAAAATACAGGTATTCTCGTCCTAATTGGTGCAATTAACGTACTTCATGTCCACAAACACTTTCAAATGGATGTTATTTTATGAAATAACGTATCCCATGTCCGCACCTCCCTTAGGTTAGAAAAAATAATCGGAATAATATACTAATACTACTAAAAAAAGCTATTTCCGTCCAAATCTCTATTCATTTACTATAAAATGGACGAAAAACATGTAATATAGTTGGATTTGGCTATTAATGTTTGCTAAATATTACCGATATAGTAAAATAGAGATATAAATAAGAAATAGGAAAGGTTGATAGAAATGAATAAAACAGAATTAGTAAATGCAGTAGCAGAGAAAAGTGAACTTTCAAAGAAGGATGCAACAAAAGCTGTAGACGCAGTATTTGAATCTATCTCTGACTCATTAAAAAGTGGAGACAAAGTACAATTAATCGGTTTCGGAAACTTTGAAGTACGTGACCGCGCAGCTCGTACTGGAAGAAATCCTCAAACTGGGGAAGAAATCCAAATTGCTGCTAGCAAAGTTCCTGCATTCAAGCCAGGAAAACAACTAAAAGAATTAGTGAAGTAAGTATAATCATAAAAGGAGTTCTGTCCAATGAGGACAGAACTCCTTTTTTACGTTAACAACTTGCTTTAATTGTATAGTTCCCATGTCTAACAACTGTGTTTGGCATTTCATACCCTAATATCTTGGCAGCTTCCCTAGATATTTCAACTAATACACTATTATCCCTTACAAGAAAAACTGTTCCTTCGCACAGATTATCTCTTCGATCAAAAAGAATTACATCTCCTATACCTGCTTTTTCCATTTCTGATGATAAACTATTTTCTTTATTCATCATTAGCCTCCTTTTAAGATAACGATATCTTTACTTGTCGAGCTGTTTTTTGACTGATGATTTTCTCATATGCAGTTGTAAGGTTTTGTAAACAGTCTTTTCGGAATGAATCATCACATATATAATCATATGAAATTTCATTCTCTAATAATGAGTAAAATGATTTAATTTGATCTATTTCTGATAATTTTTTCGGTCGATTCTTAGCAGCTACTAATAGTTCTCTTTCGAAGTACTCGATTGTACCAAACAATACTGTCAATAGAACATCCACCTTTCATATAGAAAAAAATCTTATGTAAAAGGGGCATTCCCAAATCAGGTATAAAAAAATCCACCTCTAAATATGGTGGATAAAGATGTCTTCAAGATTTGCAATACTTTTTTACCCAATCCCTGTGGCGGTCCGACGATCTTAGTCTGATGACCTTAGACTCGTAACTTTGCGTCCTTATTTTTCAATAAGTTTGCCTTTTACATATATTAATGTTATCTAAATAATATAACTTTTGAACGATATTTTCAATATATTTCGTCACTTTTAGACAAAATTACCTATTTATGGTAGGTAATTCGCACTAAATTATAGCGGATAAAAAAGAATGAACTGGTGAAATAATTTATAAAAGTCAAGCACGCGATTTTTTAGTAACTAGTTTTCGAATGATTTGATTAGCAACCTCCGAGAACATTAAACCAATCGCTATACCTCCAGCTAGCAGCATAACTTTGGCAGAATATTGAATCGCATTGTAATAATCATTTTCCACGAAATTACGCATTGCTTCGTATGCAATTCCGCCTGGAACAAGAGGAATGATCCCAGAAACATTAAATACGATAATAGGTGTTTTATAAATCCGTGCTAATATATGACTGAAAACGGCTACTAACATGGCACCGAAAACAGTTGCTGGAACAGCATCCATACCATTTTGTACGAGAACAAAATACAAAATCCAACCAGCCATACCAACAAATCCACATTGAATAAGAGCCCTTCGAGGAGCATTAAAAAGAACACCAAAACCAGCCGCAGCAATAAAACTAGTAACCAACTGCGCAACAATAACCATAACCCAAAACTCCTAACTTATAAAGTGCCTGTCACCGACAAAATTCGACAGGTGACAGGCACCGACATTTTTCGACATTACTAGGCGAAGGCGAGGATGGCGGCGATGCCTGCTCCGATGGCGAATGCGGTGAGTATTGCTTCGACTCCTTTGGAGACGCCTGCAACGAGGTGGCCTGCCATTAAGTCGCGGACCGCATTCGTGATATGTAAACCTGGAACTAATGGCATGACGGCCCCAATAATTATTTTATCCAGTTCCATTCCTAATCCGGTTGTAATAAATACCCATGCCGTCAACCCAATGATTAAGGATGCAAAGAACTCTGCTATGAAGCGGATTTCCACGAACCTTTCAACCCCTAACATCCCAGCAAATCCTAATCCTCCTGCAATAAAAGCGGGAAGGAAGTCTGTCCATGTGCCGCCAAACATGATGGTAAAGCAGCCACTCACTAGTGCAGCAGCAAGAATTTGTATCTTGTGAGAGTAGAAAAGGCTCTTGGATTCTAATCGCTTCAAGGATTCCAGTGCCTCATCCAACGTGAGTTCATTAGCTGTGATCATGCGAGAAATCCGATTAACTTCGGCTATTTTATATAAATCTGTCGTACGCTTGGCAATCCGCATGAAGTTAGCAGCCTCAGCCCGATCAACGGAAAAATTAATCCCGGTTGGTGTTGCATAGCTTTGTGGATTTGCGATATCAAAAGCCCTTGCTATCCGATCCATCGTATCTTCCACACGATAAGTTTCGGCGCTACACTCCAACATTATTTTTCCTGCCAACATACAAACCTTTGTAATTTTACTGTGATTATCCAAATCTCTACCAACTTTCAAAACGCCAATTTCTTATCATATTATAGTAGGAAATAGTACTTTATGAAAGCAATACAAAAAAAGTGCCCTACACACGTGTAGGCGCACAGAAAATTTTTAACGACTTAATTTATGCGGGTGTCATCATAAATAGTGAGACGAGAGCGATAATAGGAATCGCATTAACAAGTGCTACCCCAACCATAGCAAATGTCGTAACAAGTTGTTTAGACTCCTCTGGAACTCCAACAGATCGTTGTAAAAATACAAAAAAGGTTCCAATAACCATTGTTAAAATGACAATGATCCCAGGGATAAATAATTCTTCAATCGATGCAACTTCTTCCATATTGGCGATTCCAAAAATAATGAGAATGAGAGGAACTGTTTCGCTTAGTGCTGCTCCGATGAAAAAATTTTGTTGTAACTTTCCAGATTGGTCCGGATTTTCCTTTAATTTTTCCATATTAATTTTAAAGACAATGAGCATCGGCACTACGGCCAAAATCGCTGCTAATACAAATACATAAGGACTCATAACAACACTCCTATAAGAAATTAATAAGTTCGCGCTAATATTACCACATCATTCCAATTATCTCAATTGTAAAAATACATTGACGTTAATTTGATCAAATTTGCAAGTATGATTATCAGTAGCTATAATTTAGGCAAGAATACTATCATACGCAATCTATCTTAATTATAGGAGAATATTATGCTGCCATACGTCGATTTCATAATCGCTTTTTTTATCGCACTTATTTCATCATGGTTACTTACGTATCCAGTTAAAAAATTATCGATGAAGGTTGGGACAGTTGACTTCCCTAACCAACGAAAAATACATACAAAGGTGACACCTAGATTAGGTGGTTTGGCTATTTTCCTTGGAGCCTTTTTAGGAGCCATCTACCTACAACCACATCATGAACATTTACCTGAAATCGTTGTTGGTGCTGTTATCATCATCATTACAGGGGCATTAGATGACCGATTCACATTACGTCCTGTAGCAAAACTAACTGGCCAGCTAATAGCCGCTTCGTTTCTTATATCAGGTGGACTAATTATTGAGCGGATCACGATCCCACTTTTTGGCATTGTTGATTTAGGATTTTTTAGTGTATTAATTACGGTTCTATGGATCGTCGGGATTACCAATGCGATCAATCTTATTGACGGATTGGATGGTCTTGCAACAGGGGTAACAACGATTGCATTAACAAGTCTGTTTATCATGGCTATTATTGATACACAACTACTCGTAGCATATTTTTGTATTGTCTTAATCGGAGCGAATCTCGGATTTTTGTATCATAACTTTTATCCAGCAAAAATTTATATGGGTGATACGGGATCTAATTTTTTGGGTTATATGATCGCAGTAGTATCCATTTTAGGTTTATTTAAAAATATTGCCTTATTCAGTTTTGTACTTCCGATAATCGTGCTGGCGGTCCCAATTTTTGATACACTTTTCTCGATAATACGCCGTGCATTGAAAAAGGAAAACATCATGATGGGGGATCAAAAGCATATTCATTACCAGATACTCGCGGCAGGTTATAGCCATCGCAAAACGGTTTTGATCTTGTATGGAATAAGCGCGTTGTTTGGCGTGCTAGCCATTCTACTATCAAATGCCTCAATTACAACGAACCTAATCTTTATGTTCATCCTTCTAATGTTACTTCACATCCTTGCAGAAATTGCTGGACTTGTGTTAGGAGGGAAGCGGCCAGTTCTTAGTATGCTGGGAAGCTTGATTCGTAGAAGGAAAAAAGAGATAGAAGAATAGAAGTAAACAAGGAAGGTTTTCCCAAGGGAGAGCCTTCTTTTTGTAGGTATATATACCTTTTTAATAGGTCTATATATCTAGTTATAATTCACCAAATGAGTCATTTTACCTAAAAAAAGATTGTTTTTGGTCGATATATCAATAGTGCAATATTTTAAATTCTTTGGACAACTAAAATATTGACTTTATATTGCAGAAAAAAAGGAGGGTCCGGATCAAACAAAAAGCGATATAAAATAACTTCCATTTAGAAATAACAACATTTAGGGGGATTTGATGAGAAAAGGCATTTTCATTTTTATTATTACAACACTTTTACTATCAATGGTAATTACCGAACCACTTTCAAACAGAACATATGCAAATGAAGAGAATGTTATTTCCTTGGGAGAAGATTCTTTAGTTGATTGGTTAATCGACAAAGAGAACAATACAATTAATGCTGTAACAGCTAATGGGAATTTGCATTATATATCATTAGATTCTTTTGAAATTATGGATACTGTACATATTGGGAAAAATCCGATGGATATCGACCTCCAAGATGATCAACTATATATTTCCTTACCTGATTTCTCACAGATTAGAGTAGTTGATCGTGAATCAAAGGAAATTAAAGAGCATACGACACTAAATAACCCGGATCAAATCTCAGTTGGTAGTGATAAAGTTTTTTATACAAATGGTGGAAGGTTATATCATTACAATTTCGCTACAAACTCTGAGGAAGAGGTAACTATACAGGGGGAAACGTATTCGTCATTTTCAAACCCAGTTTTACATTTAGAAGATGAAACGAATACATTGCTTATTGCAGAATCAGGTAGCTCTGGCTCAAACATGAAAGCTATTTCTACTATTGATTACTCGCTTATAACGAAAACTACTTTTAATGAAGAATATGGTTTCTCTTACCCGAAAAAGAATTTAGCTGTTGATGGGCAGGACATTTTTTATGCGGGCCATAAAATTAATCTTACTAATTTAGAAGATATATATGGCGTATATGCTGAGGACTACCGTTCTGAACATAATAAATTTACAGCTGCAAATATTGTTGCTGTGGATGAAAATTATGTGTTTTCCACCAAAAGTATATATGATAGAGATACGTTTAAAAAGGTAGGATCTTTTGCCGCGGAAGTATCTCATATCTTACCTGATGGAGAACGTAAATATGTATACAATGCTAGCGATCATGCAATTTCTATAAATATGGATACCTATTCAGATCCTACTGTAGAAGTACATGTAAAGAACAATAAACTTAATCTGAATCAACAAATCGACGACTGGGTAGTAGATGAAACGAACAGTCGCATCTATGCTATTTCTGAAAGTAGCAACGAACTAATTTTTATTGATACCGAAACAATGAATGTTGTTGAAAGAAAGATTATCGGTGCAATACCAACGGACATAGAACTTGTAGATGGTAAGTTATATATTGCTCTTTTTGGCGGTACGAAGATAGCAGTTACAGAACCAGTACTAGGTTCAGAGGTAACTTATATAACTACGAAGCAAAATCCATTTGAAATCGAAACAGATGGAACAGATTTATATTATACAACCGAAGACCAATGGGTAAAGATATACCATATTGATTTAATTACGAATACTGAAAGAACGATTGAAAAACCAAATACAAATAGTGATACCTATTATGAGCCAAGTATTAAATTAGATAGTCGAAATGATCTCCTGTATATCGCAGAGTCAGGATCATCTGGTTCTGATCTATACGTCATGGATCCTGTTGATGGAAGTCATGTTTCAGAATCAGATTACAAAGATGGCTATGGTTTTTCTTATCCTGCTCGTAAAGTATTCCTGGATGAGGATTATGTTTATTATGCAGGATTTAGATTGCAAAAGAATGATGTTACCCTTGAACAGGGAAGCTACTTCGATAGAGGAGAAGCCTTCGTTTCCTTACAAGGCGATTACGTAATCTCTACAACTAACATCTATGATAAGGAGACATTGCTTCCTGTATATACATTACCTAGTGATCTAGAAATAAACCTCGCAAACATTAATAGTAATGGGGAGATATTATTATCTGTCATAGGGGATAATGCTATTTATAAATTTCAGTCATTAGAAGATTTACAGCAACCTATTGTAAAGAACCTAGAGATGGGTTTGAATGCGGAAGGTAAATACCAGTTTGACTGGGATATGATGACTGGAGACGGCTATAATATTTATACTAAAAGTTCTGATACGGAGTCAATGAGTTTACTTAATACGGCCCCATTGCTTGATCAAAGCTATATTGTGACAGATTCACAATTACTAAGCTGGTATGGAAATACAGTGACATTCGGTGTTAAATCATTGTTTGGAAATAGTGAATCTTCTTCAATGAATACAATAGACTATACTTTTGAGATTCCGATCCCGGAAAATCTTCAATCACAATTTGAGGAAGGAAAAGAAGATTGGAAGGGTGAATATGGGAATCGCTTCTTTACAGTATCCTGGGACCAAATTGATCTAGTAGATGGATATAATTTGTACTATTACACAGAAGCGGATAAGGAAAAGAAGAAAGTTAGTGAGATTCTTGCAGATGATCCGAACGTTTTCTTTACAGAACATTCCTTAGAATCCTTCGCTGGCAAAACAGTTTACTTTGAGGTAACTGCAGTTGCAAACGGTAAGGAATCAGATTTATCGGAAACAATAAGTTACACATTTGAGGAAAATACAAATACGGATTTAGATGAAGAAGAAGTGTCGGAACAGCAGCAAGAAAAAGGATCAGATCAACAACAAGAACAAAAAGAAGATGGCAAAGACAATCAACAATCGCCACAACGCTCAGAATCTAGTTCAAATGGAAATTCAACTACTGGAACTGCAAATAATGAACAAGATCGTAAATCAGAGAACGAGAGCCAAACAGGTGATCCGACAAGCACAAATCAAGAAGAGAAAGAAGATAAAGGACAAGTATTTGTTCGACATTCCAAGCAAGGTAACACGATTGTTTTTTCAGAAGATGAATTTATTAACTTGGAGAATGAATCTGAAGTTGTTGTTGATTTAAAAGATGATGATGATGAAGATAGTGAAGTTTTATTTACGAAACATCATATTAGTATCTTACAAACTACAAATAGTAGTATATCCATTGAAAAACCGACAACAAGTATAACAATACCGTCATTCATTTTTGATGGAAATGCAGATGAAACATCTGTATCTCTTAGAAAGCAAGACCCTGTATCTGGGGCAATCAGTGATGTTTATGATTTTACAATAACCCAAGGAACAAATATACTTAGTCAATTTTCCGAACCGGTATTATTATCATTTAGGGTGGATCCTAGTAAGGTAGAGAATCCTGATAATGTAAAAATATATTACTACAATGAGGAAGATGAGGCTTGGGAACTTATTGGTGGTATATATGAAGATGGTGTTGTAACTGCTGAAACAGATCACTTTAGTATATTTACTGTTTTTGAAATGGAAGAAACTGCATCATCATCAGAGGAAGATACTTCAGATGAAGAATTAGAAGAGAGTGATAGCCTAGCCGAAGATAGTGAAGTTAATGGAGAAAAAGACGATACTTCATCTTCTTCCGCACTAATTTGGATTAGCTTAATTGTAATAGTAGTAGCGGGATCAATATTTTTCTATGTGAGGAAAATTAAGCAATCATAAGATTTTTTGAAACTTGTTATTAGGAAACTAACAATCATTTAAAATCCTACCTTCTGTAACTTTAGAAGGTAGGATTATTAAAAGGTGCCTGTCACCTCCCGGTTTTTGTCGAATGCTTTTAGTTGATTTTTTGGAATAATGGTATATGATGGTATTAAATAGATCAAAAATATTTGATTTAATGATTGGGGAGAATGACTAATGAAGGAACTTCCGGTAATGGATAACTCACTAGATAAAACCTTTGATACGTATGCAGCTAAGTTTAAAGCACTTTCTGATCAGAAAAGACTTCATATCATGCATTTGCTGACTAAAAATGGATCCACATGTGTATGTGATTTAGTTGAACTGATCGGTATGCCACAATCAAAGCTATCCTACCATTTAAAAATATTGCTGGACGCAAATCTAATCGAGAAGGAAACAAAAGGAACTTGGGGATTTTATAAACTAAACGAGAAAGAGGTAAATCATTTATTATCTAGCGAATTATGCTGTTTATTTGTCCCTTCATGTTAATGAAATGCATCCGCTATTTTTGTTTTAGTAATATATCAAAAATAGTTGATTTTAAAAAAAGGTGCGCTATAAATCAAAAAAAGTTGATTTATATTATTCTTTACACTATACATCAAAAATATTTGATTAAAGGAGAGATCTAAATGGAAACGGTTAAAAGCTTTTTATTTATCGCCGTGGAACTAACAATTTTATTCTTTGTAATCACTTTCCTCATAAGTGCGTTGCAAGCTTACATCCCTTATAAGAAAATCGAACACTACCTAAGCGAGAAAAACACATGGGTAGGTGTAATAGCCGCATTGCTATTTGCATTTATCACTCCATTTTGTTCGTGTTCAACGATACCGGTTGTGGTCAATATGCTACGTAAAAACATGCCATTTGCTATCGTCATGATTTTTCTGTTTGCATCACCTGTCCTGGACCCAACTATCTTGACGCTTATGGGAGTCATTTTAGGTTGGAAAGTTACAATTATCTATACCATAGTGACAGCGACTTTCTCCGTTATAATTGGTTTTTCACTAACTAAACTAGGATTTTCTCGTTACGTGAAAAGCGTGATGATGACAGGGTATGAGGAAGAAACGAAATCGTTCCATTGGAAAGGAGCATGGGATGAAACACTGACTCTTATGAAAGGTGTATATCCTTATCTCATTATAGGTGCGGCAATTGGTGCAGTAATTCATGGTATGGTGCCAACCGCATGGGTATCCGAATGGCTTGGTCAGGAATCTTGGTGGATCGTTCCAATCGCAGCAGTAGTCGGAATTCCTTTGTATATTCGACTTTCCAGTATGATTCCCATATCTCAAGTGTTTATTTTAAAAGGGATGGCATTAGGGCCAGTTATGGCAATGATGATCAGTTCTGCAGGTGCTAGTTTACCTGAAGTAATACTATTAAAATCTATTTTTAAAAAGCAACTCGTAATTGCATTCGTACTTTCCGTCATTACTATGGCAACCTTATCCGGTTTCATTTTTTATCTTGTATAAGTTAATTCAGTATGAAAGGAGGTGAGGAGAATGGTAGATGTTCTAGTGAAAATCTTTGGTAAAGACAAAGAAGAAAGCTGCTGTGAAGTCAAAATCGAAGAAGTAAAAGCAGATTGCTGCAGCAAAGAAAGCTAAAATAACTTAACAGTGAAACACAGGAGAAAATGACTCTCCTGTGTTTCACTCATTCGACAGGCATCTTATCTTCCTGCTAGAGACTTCCATTATCGAAAAGACTAGTTATGCTTGTAGTTTGTACAAACTTTTCAAAACTTTAAACGTAAAGAAATGTGGTTTCTGACTATTTTACAGAAAAAGACTTATATAAGCTTACCCTTTTTGGAGGAGAAGATGTAATAAGTAGCGATACGGAAAATTCATTATTCGAGTTACTTCAATAAAAAATATTTAAAGAACTCGTCTACTGAGACGAGTCTTTTTTGTATGCTATCGATAATGATTTACAAATTCTGTATCCCGTTAAAGGGATATTTTGTAAAAAAACCATAAAATCTCCCTAAGAAAATTGTAGAAAAAACTAGAAAACATAGGTCAAAAGCAGTATATTTTAAAATTTCTAAATTTTTATATAGTTTTATGGAGGAAAAATCAGAATAATGTAGAAACATTAGTACTGGAAGGTGGATTTCATAAAAATCAAAAAACGTAAAAACATAAAAGGAGTGAATACATGAGACAGAAACGAGAAATGCGGTCTTTATTAGCTTTATTTTTATCCTTTCTATTAATCTTCAGTACCCTTATCCCTCTAGTTGAAGCGGAAGAACAAGGTAAGTCGAATAAAATGTCTGAAAAAAAAGCATCAGTAAGTGATGAGGTTTATGACGCATTTAAAGAAAGGGAGTATGTTGAGATTTTAGTAGAGATGAAGGAGCAAGTAGATACGTCAGAGGTTGCGAGGCAATCAAAATATAAACAAAAACAAAATCTACTTTCATCCAAAGCGAAACAAGTAACTAGGGATGCCGTAGTCGATTCCCTAAAACAAACAGCAGAAAAAACGCAAAAGAATTTACTCGATCAACTTGCTACAAGTCCACAAGTAGAAGATATAAAAAGTTTTTATATTATGAACGTGGTCTATGTAAAGGGAACAAAAGAGGTGGTCGATCGAATAAAGAAAAATCCTGAAGTAAAAAGGATTACTCTGGATAAGAAGATTGAAGTCGACTGGCCGACAATCTCTAAAAATAAACAAGAGGAAATGCTTTCAAAAGCGGATAACAATTACCAAGCAAATGGTGATGATCCCAGTGTTGAGTGGAATATCGATCACATTGACGCCCCTCAAGTTTGGAATGAATACGGTGTAGATGGTAGTGGAGTAGTTGTAGGTACCATTGACACGGGAGCGCATTGGACACATGAAGCATTAAAGGGAAGCTGGCGTGGGTACAACTCATTAGACCCTAACAATCCGAATCCAACAGGGAATTGGTTTGATGCTGTTGAAGGTCAGGGTATGCCGTATGATATATCCCAACCTCATGGGACACATGTTTTAGGAACTATTTTAGGTCAAGAACCAAATGGCGAAAATAAAATTGGTGTAGCACCTGGGGCGAAATGGATTGCAGCAAGAGCATTTACGGTAGATGGTGGGCAACAATCCTGGTTACTTGCAGCGGGACAATTTATGTTAGCACCAAATGATGACCCTAGTCTTGCACCGGATATTATCAATAACTCCTGGGGTGGAGGGCCAGGTATTGATGAATGGTATCGACCAATGGTACAGGCATGGAGAGATGCTGAAATCCTTCCTGTTTTTGCCGCTGGAAATGATTACCCAGCAAAGGTAGCGGCTCCTGCTAACTATCCTGAAAGCTATGCAGTTGGTGCTACTGATATGAACAATCTGCGAGGGAACTTTTCCAATGTAGGACCAGGTCCGTATAATGGTGATTTAAAACCAGATATTGCGGCACCAGGTGTCAATATAAGATCATCTGTACCAGGTGGCTACCAAGGTGGATGGAATGGGACATCTATGGCAACTCCGCATATTTCGGGAGTTGCAGCATTGTTGCGTTCAGTAGATGGGTCATTAACAGTGGATGAGCTTGAAGAGATTATGAATAGTACTGCAACACCATTGACGGATAATCAATATCCAGACACACCAAACTTTGGATATGGTAATGGCCTCGTAAATGCTTATGGAGCAGTATCTACTGTTGCTTCAGGAGTTGGTGGCATAACCGGTACCGTCTTAAAAGAAGGTAATGATGAAGAGCCGCCAGAAATGACTCATGAAGCTAATTTATTTACTTATCAAAGTTTGGATTTTCAATTAGAAGCTCAAGTTAGAGATAATATTTCTGTTGTAAAAACGGAACTATACGTAAGGCAGGAAGAAACAGTTGATTGGGAAATTGTGGAATTTGAAAATGTAGGTGGAAACTATTTAGATGGTCATTACGAAATTACTGTTCCATCAGATTTTGTGGAGGTTCCTGGATTTCAGTACATGATAAAGGCGACAGATTTTAGTGGGAATGTCACGGAAACGGATATTTACAATGTAGAGGTGGCATTTGGAATAGACCCTAGCGAATCATTTGACCATAGTTTTGAATCAGAGCTAGAAGGAATGTTGCTTACAGAAGATTGGCAGAGAGGAGTCCCGATAGTGGGGCCAGTTCCAACAGATGGAGAAAATGTTGTCGGAACGAATCTAGAAGGTAATTACTCCAGTCAATCCGAAAGTTTCCTACAGCTTCCTCCATTAGATTTAAGGAATGTAGAAGCGGCTTCATTATCAATGAAGCATTGGTTTGATATTGAATATACGTATGATTATGGAACAATTTATGTAACTGACGATATTCATTCAGAAGAATGGTATGAGGTGGAGTCTTTTTCAGGAAGAGAAAGAGAATGGAAGGACTTCACTGTTGATTTATCAAATTATGCCAATTCTGAAAACCAGGTTTTCATAGCTTTCTTACTAGAAACGGATAATCAAGTTAATCATTCAGGTTGGTATCTGGATGAACTATCCATTTCCGATTCAGCAATTGGAGGAAGTACAATTTCGGAAGAAGCAGTAAAAATTAATGACCTAATTACAGATGATAGTTCAATAGATAGTAGTTCAACTATCTATAATGTTCCAGAGGGATTGCCGGCAGAAGCTACAGTGACGGTTGTAGAAACTGGTAAAACAACAAAAACAAGTCTTCGCGATGGTTCCTACAATATTCTTCATAGTCCCACTAATGGAGAAAGCTATACATTGCAAGTGGAGGCGTATGGTTATTATTCCCAGGAAGTTGAATTTGAACTAGGTGAGGAAGAGACAATAGAAGAAAACTTCCTTCTCCAGGAGATTCCAAAAGGTGAGATTGAGGTAACTGTAGTAGACCAAAATCAAATGCCGTTGGAAGGTGTGAGTATAGAAGTATTAGAGGATAGTAGAATTTCATCTACAGTTACAGATAGTAACGGCGTAAGTACACTTAGCAATGTACTTGAGGGAAGCTATACATTACGGGTTGCATTGGATAACTATCAATTTGAACAAGTTGCAATAGATGTTGTTGGAGGAGAAACAACACAACTAGATGTCGAGTTAAATCGTTTTCCAGGAAACGCCATTAAATATGATGATGGAATTCCTGATAATGCACGGGTATTCAATGAAGCTGGCTATGGATTTGTCACGAAAATGACTCCAGATCAATTCGCGTTTGTCACAGGGGCAAGCTTTTATTTATGGGGAGAGGATTGGCCATATCCTGGCGGTAATGAATTTTCCGTCACAATTTATGACAGTGATGAAGATGGTAATCCAGGGCAACGTGTATTTGAACCAAAATCAGTTGAAGGAATCCGAGGAGAATGGAACTACGTTGATTTAAATGAGTATAATTTTAAGACCGATCAAGACTATTATGTCGTCATGCTTCAAACGAATGAATCTACTCAATCTCCGGGAATAGGCGTTGATGAGAGTGGACCATTTTCCGATCGAACCTACATTGTCGATAATACAGGAACGTTTGATAAATTGGGGGAGCAATATGGCAACTTTATGATTCGCTCCCATGTGGAATATGTAACAAGTGCACCGGTGTTAGATGATACGTCAAATATTAATTATACGAATGAAGATAGCTATGAAGTAACTGGTAGCGTTACAGAGGATGGATTAGTAACAATTTACAATAAAGGTGTAGAAGTTAACACCGGTGAATCAAGCAATAATGCGTTCAGCTTCAGAGTACCGTTACAAGAAGGGGAAAATACAATTACAGCTACGGTTACAAATAATGGGATAGAATCAGATGCTTCAGAAGTGTTAATTGTAGTGCAAGATGTTACAGATCCGGAACTTAATGTACAGTCCCTCCCTACCAGTACCAATGAAGAGACGATAGTACTTTATGGTGACGTTAGTGATCCGAATTTAGATGGTGTTATGGTCAATGGTGATCGTATTGAGGTTAAAGAAGACAGTAGCTTTGAATATGAAATACAGCTTTCAGAAGGACATAATAGTGTGAATGTAGTAGGTATTGACCTAGCTGGAAATAGTACCGAAACAACACTGGGGGTTGAGCTAGATACAATTGCACCAGAAATAATACGTATCACTCCAAATGAGGATGAGTATCTAATACCAGGTGAAGCACTGACTGTTTCCGTGACTACTGATACGAGTGAAGGAACTGCAACAATTGTTGTCAAAGATGAAGACGAAAATACAGTTGATGAGCTATCGATGGTAGAAGTAGAACCAACTATTTATGAGGCAGAATGGACACCATCCGATAATATATCTCAAGCTACTCTCCATTTAGAACTAGAAGATCGAGCTGGGAATAAATCGAATGCAAAGACTGACGGTGTAATATATGTCGGAGATCAAATAGCTAGAATTTATGGTGAAAATAGATATGAAACAGCAGTAGAAATAAGCAGACTTGGTTGGTCCACATCAGATACTGTTATTTTGGCTAGAGGGGATGTATATGCCGACGCTTTAGCAGGAATACCGTTAGCGCATCAACTAGATGCACCAGTATTATTAACCCAGTCAACTAAATTAAACGAAATAACCAAGAATGAATTAGAGCGTCTTCAAGCAAAGAAAGTAATAATATTAGGCGGAAAAATGGCGATTGATAAGCAAGTAGAGAACGAATTAATAGATTCTGGTCTAGAAGTAGATAGAATTGCTGGTGAGAAAAGGGCAGAAACAGCAAAATTAATAGCCGAAAAATTGAATTTTGATACCAATCAAGCAATTGTTGTGAATGGATGGAATTTTCCAGATGCGTTATCCGTAGCAACTTTTGCAGCAACAGAGGAAATTCCTATTCTACTTTCAAGCAAGGATGATCTGCCTACAGCAACAGTGGATTTTATCGGAGCTAATAACGTAATTGAAACGATTGTTGTAGGAGGACCATCCGCTGTAGATAGTAAGGTATTGGACCTATTACCGAATCCAATCCGCATTAGTGGGTCTGACCGCTATCAAACTAATATAGCATTGTTTAATTACTTTCTACCTCAGACTTCAACTGTTTATGTTGCTACTGGAAAGAAATTTGCTGATGCATTAACAGGTGCGACCTTATCGGCAAAACATAGAGCAGGAATTTTATTAACTAATGATAAAGTTCCAGAGGGTACCAAAGAGTTCTTGCAAGAACAAGATGTCAAGCACTTACGAATTCTTGGTGGACCTGAAGCAGTTTCTGATGAAGTGTATGAGGAATTGGAAAATCTACTAAACTAGTTTATTCAATGGATTAGGAATCGACTATTTGCCGATTCCCTATCCACTCTTATAAAAGTATAAAGTTTTAAGGAGGTGTTATCCATTTGTTCTTCATAGCGAGAAAGGGGGAATTTTATATCAAGAAATAATAATTATCCAAATCAACTATTTTTAGTAAGCAAAAATAAAACATGGAGGTTATTAGCTTGAGTCGTAGTCGAAAGAAAAGGTTTAGGAAAAGGATTTCATTATTTTTAATAATTCTGCTCATGACTTCAATGATATTACCTCAGTATAGTAGTGCACAAACTTCTACACCAGAACTTAGCGTAGAGGATGAAATTAAACTAGAAAAGAAAAAAGAAAATGAAGTAGAGAAACAATTAGAAACGGGAAAAAGTAGTAACGATTCATCCACAGCCACTATTTCGAGTTTGGTAGATGGCCTAGAATTTGAGGAAGTACAAGCTGCCGAAGAACAAGAAGAGTTTGTAATGGATGGAAAAGTAGATACTAAGATTGTTAATCTACTTGATGAATCAGAAACTGCGAATGTAATTATTAGATTAAAAGACAAAGTTGACATGGATAATTTATTTAGCAGTTTATCTGATGTAAACAGAAAAGACGACCGAACAGAATCGGTTGTAAACAGCTTACAGCGAGTTGCTGATGAATCACAAGGAAATCTAGTAACCCAGTTAGAAAGCTTAGAAAAAGATAATAAAGTAAGTAATATCAAACAATTTTGGGTGTTCAATGGTGTTACTGCCACTATTTCAAAAGGGGCACTGGATGAGATTGCCCAAAGAGATGATGTAGAAAAAATCACCTTAGATGTGGAAATTCAAGCTCCTGAATTTAAGGTAGAAAATACAAAACCTCGCCTGCCTGAATGGGGACTGGAAAAAATCTTTGCTACAAAGGTTTGGGGAGAATATGACCTCCAGGGTGAAGGTGTTGTAGTTGGAATCATGGATACAGGTGTTCAAGGAGATCATGAAGCGCTTCGTCAAAACTATCGTGGTCGTGACGGAAATCATCAATATTCTTGGATAGATTTATCTGGTCATGATTATTCGGAGCCAACAGATGGAAATGGTCATGGGACACATGTAGCCGGAACAGCTGTAGGTGGAGGAGAAGGTGAGCCGGTAGGCGTTGCTCCTGGTGCAGAGTGGATTGCTGCAAAAATCTTTAATGACGGGGGAGGTACAACAGCATCTGCTATACATGAAGCATTTGAGTGGTTTTTAGCTCCTGGTGGAGATCCATCAATGGCGCCAGATGTTGTAAATAATTCATGGGGAAGTGCGGATACGTATCGTACCGAGTTTTTAGAAGGTGTACAAGCCTGGGTAGCTGCTGGGATTTTTCCACTTTTTGCTGCTGGTAATGATGGGCCTGGTGCAGGAACAATAGGTTCTCCAGCAAGCTTTCCAGAATCATTTGCAATCGGTGCAACAGATCGCTATGACCAAATAGCATCGTTCTCAAGCCGTGGTCCAGTATACTGGACAAATGAAGATGGGGAAGAAGAATATCATGTAAAACCTGAAGTGTCTGCTCCAGGGCATGAGATTTATTCCTCGTTACCTGATGGTGGGTATGGGACCTTAAGTGGTACTTCGATGGCAACACCGCATGTAGCAGGTGCAATCGCACTTATTTTAGATAGTAATCCTGATTTATCAATTGATGATGTAATGAATTTATTGGAAGGAACAGCTCGTACGGAAGCACATATGGGTGAACTTCCTAATGATAATTTTGGACATGGTATTGTTAATGTGTATCAAGCGGTCACAGAAGCTGCTTATGCAGGGGATGTAACAGGTACTTTAACCGATGAAGAAGGAAACCCTATCGAAGGTATGGTATCGGTACCTAAAGAAGATATTCATGTTGCCATTGGTGAGGATGGAGTCTTTGACTTCAAACTTCGCGAAGGGCTTCATGAAGTTGAGGTCACTTCATTTGGTTATCATACAAAAACAGTGACTGTTGAAATCGTGAAAGGTGAAACTAAAGAAAATAATTGGTCGTTGGAAATAGCGGAACGTTACGATGTAACAGGTACCGTATCATTTGAAAATGACAATCCAGCTGCTTTTGCATATGTTCGTGTGAAAGATACACCACTTAACACATTTAGAACAAATGCAGACGGAGAATTTACAATTCCTAGTATCCCAGAGGATGAATATACCATTGTTATCAGTGGTAAAGGATTAAAACAAGTCACGGAAACAGTTGTCGTCAATCGAAATGTCCAGCTAAATGTAAAAGTAGAGGGAATTACGATTGAAGCGGAAGAAGATTGGACAACTTCGAAAAATAATAATGCTCGGAATGCGGTAACGGATGCAGAAGTAGACGCAGAAAATTTAATAGAGAATTGGTCTTATCAAACACCAGGACAGGTTATCTTTAGCTCACCGGTCATCGCAGAAGGTAAAGTCGTATTTACAACAGACCGTGGAAATATTGTTGTATTAGATCAGCATACAGGTGAAGAAATTTGGACAATAGGTACTGGTAATACGAACCGATCGACGCCGACTGTTGTAGATGGAGTCGTTTATGTTGCGGGCGGTGGGGATTACTCGATCCATGCCATTGAATTAGAAACAGGAATGAAGAAATGGACAGCTGAAGTAGATTATCCAGCTGTTTATGAAGCACCAATTTATCATGATGGTGTACTTTACATTTCCTCGTATATGGATGAAAATGCAAAAACAATTGCATTAGACGCAGAAACTGGAAACCAAATTTGGGAGCAAGAAATAGGGGATGGTGCCTTTTTCGGAGCGGTATTAGGAAGCGATAGTTTGTATGTCGGTACCTATGATTCGAAGACCCTAAGTTCTTTGGCGCTTGAAGATGGTTCCATAAATTGGCAAGTTACACTAGAAAGTGAAGGGTTTCCTGCTAACCCAGTATTTAAAGATGGTGTAATTTATGCATCAACTTCAAATTTTGATAATGAATCAGGTACTTTAAGAGCATTTGATTCAGAAACAGGTGAAGAATTATGGAGTGCTAGTGGGATTGGTAACTCCGAGGCTGGTTCACCAATCGTCTTTGATGATCTTGTCATCGTAACTTCAGCTGTACATCCGATTATTAAAGCGTTTAATAAAGAAGATGGGGACCTTGTTTGGGAAGTAGAGAATGGAAGCACGATTGTAAACACGGGAGCTGTTTCTGGTAATGGACAGTTGTTTGTAACGGATCTGGCTTCCAAGTTAAATGTGTATGACGTATATGCAGGAGAAAAGCTATACACATACAACTTACGTGATGTAAGTACCGCAGGGGTAGCATTGACGGATGGTCAGGTTGTAACTGCGGATTATAGCGAAGTAACTAGCTTTAATTCACCGGGAACAGTGGTGGGTAATATTGTGGATACAAATGGAAATCCAGTTCAAGCAAGAGTGGAAATCATGGAAACTGGTGAATTTGTAGAAGCGGATACTGATGGAAATTACTCATTACAGACACGTCCTGGAAATTATACACTAAAAGTTATGGCTTATGGTTATAAGCAAATAGTGGAGGAAGTTAATGTAATATCTGGATATGAAATAGCAAAAGATTATGAGCTTGAAATTGCAGATGCCGGTTCACTTACAGGTCAAATAGTTGATGAGGGAACTGGTGATCCGCTTGAAGGTGTTACAGTAACAGTAGAGAATACACCACTTGATACACCAACAGGTGCGAATGGTTCATTCTATTTTGATGAAGTATTTGAAGGAACATATGAAGTAACATTAGCATTGCCAGGATATGTTGCAGATACTATTACTGTTACGATTGAAGCTGGGGAGGAGACTGAATTAACACAAAGTCTTTCTAAAGTTGAAGTAGCAGTACTGCATGATATGGATGGACAAATTGTCCGTTTCTTAAATAATAACCAAATATCTGCTGAAGAACATGACTGGGAAATCATCGACAATATCGGAAATTTTGAAGTAGTGTATTTAAATGGTGCCTATACATCTGATGGTCCGAAACCGACAGAAGAACAAATTCTCGATATTATCGCTGCTGCTAAAGAGCATGATGTAAGCCTTGTATTCGCAGATACTTGGGGTCCAAGCTATGGTTCTATAAAGTATTTATCCGATTATACAGGTGATCCAGCTCAAGAGGGGTCTGACACGTCGTCTATTAATAATGTCATTCTTCAGGTTGATGAAGAGCATCCTATTCTTGATGGGATTGATTCTGGAGTTACTTATACAACTCTAACGAATGGATATGCAGCATGGTTTAACCAATATTCAGGACGTAATCTTGCTTCAGTTGGTCCGTCTGATGAAGGGATACAAGGAACAGGTGTAGCTTATAAAGGTGTTACAGAAGAGAGTGCACATCTATTACTATCTACTCATGCAGCATCGCCTTGGGTTTCACCATTTGATGGCTGGACATCTGTACAGCAGCAGATCTTTCTAAACGGTATCGATTACTTATTAGAGGATGCCCAATTTGGAACAGTTTCAGGTGTCGTCACAGATGATGAAGGGAATCCTTTAGAAGGTGTAACGGTCCAAGCAGTAGATACAGGTGTCACAGCGACAACCAGTGAAGATGGAACGTATGAGCTATTACATGATGAAGGTTCATATGCTGTATCATTTACGAAATCAGGATTTGCGAGTTATGAGGATACGGTTGAATTTACAAAGGGACAGCCTGTCGAGCAAAATGTAGAAATGTCTGTTTCTAATAGTGGAACCATTTCGGGACAAATTACAAATAGAGTAACTGGTCAACAAGTTCCGTACGTTGAAATAGACTTATATGATCAAGAAGGTAACCTTGTCGCTGAAGAAGTAAGTACAACTTCTGGGGCGTATGAAATCACTGGATTGGATGAGGCAACATATACTATGGAGATTGTACTTCGTGATTATGTTACCTATTCCGAAACATTGCAAGTTGGTGCCGAACCAATTTCATTAAATATAGAACTATATCCTGAACCGAGAGTAGCAACAGTTGGTGACTATAGTTTTGGTTCGGTTAGAGATGTTTTAAGTGAAGTAGGCATTGAAGCAGAGGAATATGACCTTGCTGGTGCCATGGAAGAGTTGCCTAACTTGGATGTCGTGTTCTTTAATGAGCAATCAACCTTAAGTGTTACAAAAGAACAGCTAGAGGAGTTTATAGCACTTGCTGATGAGCATGAAGTTAGTGTGATTTACGGTGATACGTATTGGTCAGGTTCGGGAATAAATCATCTCGTAGAAAACTTCAACGATCCTGAAACACGTACAACACATCGTGATACAAGTAGTTCAGCAGGATATCTTGTTGAAGAAACTAATCCTATTTTTGGAGATGCTGAAGCTGATGAATTTGTAGAAATACTTACTCCGTCAGCTAGTAGCGTTGGTTCTTTTGAAGGGTATACCGGATATACATTGGCAGATATCACACATGGTGGAAATGAAGATACGCATGGCACAGGGGTAGCATACAAACCACGTACTGCGGGAAGTATGGAATTATTAATGAGTGGACATGGTACTTCCTTTACACATGGTACAGATGATTATACTGCCAAAGGAAATGAAATACTTCTTAATGCAATCCTTTGGGCGGCATTTATTGAATACAATGTTGTTGAAGGATATGTGACAGATGAAGAAGGGAATCCGTTAGATGCTGAAGTGAAAGTAATTGGTGAAATTGAGCAAGAGGCTACAACAGATCCTGAAACTGGGTACTTTAACATTGGAAGTCTAGATGGTGATTATGAACTAGAAGTCAATTCTTTTGGTTATCAAACCCATACAGAGATTGTAACTGTTGATGAAAATCTAGAAGCACTTACAATTGAAATGGTAGTGGATCAAAATGTCGGTTCAATAGCGGGAACCTTTATTGATGAAGACACACTAGAAGGCATTGAAGATGCGCATATCAATGTTGTTGATCAGCCACGTGAGGCAATAACGAATGTAAGTGGAGATTTTGTTGTTGAACGATTAATGCCTGGTACGTATACGATAGTGGTTGAAAAAGATGGGTATGTATTACAGGAGTTTGATGTAGATGTTAAAGCCGGTGAGGAGACAACAATCGAACGGACGATGAAGCCATCCCCGACCGTTGGTGTTATTGTAGATACGGATGGATCTCGATACCTATCTGTGACAGATTATTTAACTGAACGAGGATATATTGTTGAAGACTTATTCTTTACTGACCTTGAAAGAGTAAGCGATATGGATTTAATCTTTGTCAATTCTGATTATGATAACAATCTAATTCCAGAAGAAGATGTATTTGTAGCATTTACGCAAGAATTAGATCGAACAGAAACGCCAGTGATTTGGACAGGTAGTAGTGGTCCAAGAGGTGGGATTCGATTCCTTGTTGATTACTTCGGTGATCCGGAAATAGAATATGCTGGTAGTAATCCATCATCTAATCGGACAATGACAGCTACTTTAGCAGAAGATCATCCAATTTTGGAAGGAGTAGAATTCGATGATAATGGTGAATTCACCTTTGAAAATGGTTATTATTACGGATTTGATGGATACACCGGTACAACACTCGCAACAGTAGCTAATGAAAACCAAGGAGATTTAGGTTCCTTTGTTGCTGTAGGTGGGCGTACATTGAACAGTGTCGAAGTACTTCTATCTACAATGACCTTTGGTTACGGTTTTACAAATGATTACTTTGACAAGGATCGTGAGAGAATTATTAACAATGCAATTACCTTTGCTTTGGACAATAAAGAACCTCTCGTCGGAGAAGTGCATGGAACTGTTACCAATAATCTAGAAAATGAAGTATTTGCAACGGTAACAGTTGAAGAAACAGGGTATACAATTGATACAGAACAAGATGGATCATTCTTCCTTGGTTTAGAGGATGGATCGTATACGTTAACTTTTGATGCTTTTGGACATGAGACAGAAAGCTTTGACATTACTGTAATACAAGGTGAAGTACTAGAACAAACCTTTACACTAACTGCAGACAACTCAGGTTCTATTGTAGGTCAAGTTAAAGCGGAAGATACTGGTGATGTCCTGGAAGATGCTAAAGTACAATTAGTAGGAACACCACTACAAGCTACAACAGATGAAGATGGAAACTATGAAATCAATGCTCCAGCTGGTGAATACCAGGTGCGTGTTACAGCAAATGGATACACACCACAAGTAGTAACAGCTGATGTTGTTCATAATGAACAACTGACATTAAATTTTGATCTATCTATATCTGAAAAAATAGCTTTTGTGTCAACTTCTTTAAATGAAGATAGAGCAATTCCATTCTTAGAAGAACAAGGGTATGAGGCTGACTTCTGGTTGAATTCAGAAATTGATCAATTAATGGATCAAATGGATGAATATGCGTTGATCATTTATAATGATCGACATACATCAAGTACGCCGGAAGAAAAATTCAAAGAATTTATTGACATGGCAGATGAATATGGCATAAGCATGATTTTCCCTGGTCAGTGGAATAATGGAACAATTCGTTATTTGTCTGATTTCTATGGTGACCCAGAAACAGATACTAGTGACTTTGTGGATAACTATATTGATTTTACTGTTCTTGAGGAACATCCAATATTTGAAGGGTTTGAAATTGGAGAACAAATAAAAGTTGCGGAACGAGATGGATCCACGCAACAATATTATTCCTTTGAAAATTATAGCGGAACAACGATAGCTGATGTAACTCACTATGACGAAGGTCGACTCGGAAGTGGGGTTGCCTATGACTTCAGAACTTCTAGTAGTGTGCATGTTCTATTAGGTAGCTTGCATATTGGAAGCTATGGTTATCCTGACGATCGATGGACTGAAGATGCCAAACAAATCTATATTAACGCGATTGACTGGGCCATTTCAGCTAGCCTAGGTGAAGTAAATGGCACAGTCAAGGATGTGGATGGGGAACCAATTGCAGGTGCAACAGTATCTATTGATGAACAAGGCCTATCAACGAAAACAAATAGTAATGGTGAATACACGTTAGGTGTTGGAATTGGTGAACACGAAGTAGAAGTTCAAGCAAAAGGCTACACCCCAGCATCCGAGGTAATAGAGATTGAAGATCTTGGACATGTAGTAGAATTGAACTTCGAATTAGAAAAAACTGACCGAATGAGTCTTTCCGGTCAAATTTCAGATATTGATGGAAACGGGCTTGAAGAAGTACAGATTACCCTGACTGAGATGGATGGAAATGAAGAAAGAGTGCAGACAACTAATGTTGATGGCTACTATCAATTTGATGTGCTATTAGCTGGCGAATATGAGCTATTAGTAGAAGCAAATGGATACCAGTCTATAACAGAGACATTAACGATTTCAGAAGGGGAAGATGTAGAACGCAACTATACACTAAGTGAATTTAATATCGCTGTTGTTGGTGATGTGAAAGGAAGCCTAGAAAGCTTCTTTGAAGAAAATGATTTTCCTGCTCAGAATCGTGATTGGAATATTGTTAACGATGTATACAATTACCGGGTGATTATTGTTAACTCGAATGATGGTACAGTAGAGCAGTTAAACGAGTTGATTGAAAAAGCGGATGAATATGAGACAAGCTTAATCTTTGTCGACACTTGGGGTGTAGATGGGTCGATCAAATTATTGGAAGAAGTTTTTGGAAGTCCTACACTCGCGAACCAAGGCTATGACGAAGGAGCTGTATTCGTTGAACCTCAAGGTCAGCATGAACTATTCTCTGGTTTTGATGAGAATACGATCAACATTCATAGTGAGCAAAGTCCATACGCAACTTTTGAAAACTATGAAGGAATTACGCTAGCTAATCTAGTGGTTGATGATGAGGATAAAGGAGCGACAATTGCATACGATTTCCGAGGGCAAAATCATATGCATCTATTACTATCTTCTTTTGCTGTCAATAACATGATTGGACCAAACCAAGGTTGGACGGAAGAAGGACAGCAATTGTTCTTACAGGCTGTAGAATGGGCAAGAGATGGTTCACAGGATCTTCCAAACATTCCTGAATGGACAGTGGAAGGTGACTTGATCACAAATGGAGACGTTGAATTAACTGGTACAGCGGAATATCGAAGTACCGTTAACATAATCCATGATGGTGAGGTGTTGGCAACTGCTACACCAGATCGTAATAATAATTTTACGGTTCAGGTTACTGATCTAGAGGCTGGTATATATGACTTCACGCTTGAAGCAAATAACTATGCTGGAACTACTTCTAGTCAAGAAGTGATCCAAGTAGTTGTTGATAGAGAAGCTCCAGTACTAGAAGTACTAGAGCCGACCGACCAATTCGTTACTGGTAATGAAGTTGTCGACGTAGTGGGTTCTGTTACAGATGAACACTTGAATAAAGTAATGGTTAACGAAGAAGAAGTTGAAGTTCAAGATGGTAATTTCTCTACAAGAATTATTCTTGAAGCAGGTACAAACATAGTAGAAATTACTGCTATTGACCTTGCTGAAAACGAAACAGTAGTGGAACGACAAGTAACTGTAAGTCTTGATGCGCCTGTTATTGATGAACTGCAACCAGCAGCTGATCAGTCTGTGAAACCAGGTGATCAAGTTACTATTAGCTTTATGAGTGAGGCTGAAGGTGGAGAAGCTAGCTTTTCTATTAAAGTACCAGGGCTTTCTTCGACACAATCAACAACTAATAATGAAATGGAAGAAGTGGAACCAGGATTTTATCAAGGTACTTGGAATGTCCCAACAGATATGGACCTTCAAGGGGCAGTAATCGAAGTCGAGTTGACAGATCAAGCTGGAAATACAACGAGACAGGAAGCTCCAGGTAAGTTATATATTTCTTCCGATCAGCTCGATCGTATCTTTGGAGAGAAGAGATATGATACAGCTATCGAGATTAGTAAAGAAGGTTGGGAGTCTTCCGATGTTGTTGTCTTAGCACAAGGTAATGATTTTGCGGATGCCCTAGCAGGTGTACCATTAGCACATCAGCTAGATGCACCAATTCTATTAACGAAAAGTGCAGACCTAAACGAGGAAACGTTTAGGGAAATAGAGCGATTGGAAGCAAGGGAAGTTATTGTATTAGGTGGAACTACAGCTATTCATGAATCCGTTGTAACGGAACTGGAAGAAGCGGGACTTGATGTCCGTCGAATTGCTGGAGAAAAACGATATGAAACAGCAGCACTAATCGCTGAGGAAGTGGCACCAGACGGAGCAGAGCAAGTAGTGATAACGAATGGACGGAACTTCCCAGATGCATTATCCATCGGATCTCACGCTGCTGAAGTTGGAATGCCAATTCTACTAACAAAAACGGATGAATTACCGACTGCAACGGAGGAAGCTCTTGCAAATCTTGGTGTTGCAGAGACACTTGTTGTTGGTGGTCCAGATGTTATTTCAGAAGAATTACTAACGGATCTTCCGCAAGCGGAAAGACTAGCTGGAGAAAACCGTTATGAAACGAATGTAGCGGTACATGAACATTTTGGAGTGGGAAGTAGACATCTATACGTATCAACTGGAAGAAACTATGCCGATGCCTTAACAGGCGCAGTTCTTGCAGCTAAGAATGATAGTGCGATTATTCTAGTAGGGAATAAAGTTCCAGATGGCGTTAGCGAATTAATAGAAGGAAATGACATACAGCGATTAACTATTTTCGGTGGAGAAGAAGCAGTTAGTATGGATGTAGCTAGTGAGTTAGAAGCGTTATTGCCGTAAAAGTAATTTTAGAGGCTGTTCTATAAGTATTCTATATGGAATCCCGTATCATTTTTAAAGTGATACGGGATTATTTTTATAAGCTTTTTTCTAAGAGTTAAGCAATGAATCTGTTAATGCAATAAAATAACTCAAATTTTGGAAGTTATTTTTTGCATATTAACTAGGAATTTTCAAAGTATTTAGCGAATTAATAATAAAGATTTAATATTATATAAAGACGGGAAGTGAAGTGTTGACCAAAAAGATATTGGGCTTCGTTTTCATTTTACTTATGGTTGCTATAGCAGTCATTCTATTATTGCTCCAAGTGTTTACAGAAGGAAAGGACAATAATGCAGAAAGAGAAGAAATAGAAGAACAAGATGAGGAGGGGAAGCAATTGTTTAAAAGGAAAAAAACTGGTCAAAAGTTTAATCCAGAAATATCTACTAAGGATCATAGTCTAGATTTCTCGCTAACTGAAATAGAGAATTATAGTGAGGTAAAGACATTTAGTTATGTCGTAACAAATAAGGGAACAAAACCAGAAAAAATACTTTTTCCTACTAGTCAACGATATGAATATGAAATAAGTGGGGAAGGAAAAGGGATAATCTATAGATTTTCTGATGGCAGAGCATTTATGCAAGTTTTGAAGGAAATAATTTTATCACCAGATGAAGAACTAGCATTTGAAATTACATTGCCAAAATTGGAACAGGGTGAATATAAGTTAGATATATTTTTAACAGCTAAAGGGATTGGTAACTCGCGGATTATTAAAAGATTCACAATAAATGAGTAAATATACCTGTTACTTTTTTAACAGAAATAATTGACTATATAATATATTACAAATATAATATATTTGTACAATTTTTTGAAAAATAGAAAAAGGAAGAAGGTGATTTTAAAGTAGTCGGAAGTTTTATTTCAATAGTAAATAATTTATATGGGGAGGAAAGTAGATGGTCAAAAAAAGTTTTGCGATCGTTATGGCGTTACTATTAGTATTATCTAACATTACGATGGTTTCTGCTGCACCACAAAAAGTAGATCCACTAAACAGATCGAAAGAAGTGCAAACAAGGGATAAAATAACAAAAGAAGAATTAGACGAATTATATGATGTAAAAGACAAAGTAAGAGTAATTGTTGAGGTGGAAGGAGAGCCTGCAATTACATATGCAACACAGCAGGGAAAAAAATTTAGTGAGTTATCTGAGGGGAAGAAAGAAGAATTACATTCTGATGCCTTAGAATCACAAGGAAAAGTTCAAAATCTATTAAAAAGTGAGAAAGTAGATTTAGTACTTAAAGAAAACTTTACAACAGTATTCAATGGATTTAGTGGTGAAGTTGAATATGGAAAAGTAGCTAAAATTGAAAAACTAGATGGTGTTAAAAGAGTAACAATAAGTAATGAGTATGAACGTCCAGAAGTAACACCAGATATGAAATATAGTAAGGAACTAGTTGAGGCTCAAAGAACATGGGATGAGTACGGGTATGATGGTGAAGGAATGATCGTTGGAGTTATTGATACAGGTGTTGATCCAAGTCATAGGGACTTCGTACTAACAAATGAAGAAGAAGCAGCACTAACAGAAGGTTCTGTTGAATCTCTAGCATCTGAAAATGGATTACCAGGTCAATACTATACTGCGAAGGTTCCATATGGATATAACTATATGGATGGAAATAGTGAAATTCGAGATCTTGGTCCTGGAGCATCCATGCACGGTATGCACGTATCTGGCACAGTAGGTGCAAATGGTGATGAAGAAAATGGTGGGCTTAAAGGGGTTGCTCCTGAGGCGCAAATACTGGCTCTAAAAGTATTTGGTAATGATCCAGAAATGGGATCTACATGGGGTGACATTTATATTAAAGCAATTGATGATGCAATCCTTTTAGGTGTAGATGTACTAAACATGAGTTTAGGATCAACGGCTGCATTTGTTAGTCCTGAAGATCCTGAACAACAAGCAGTTGCTAGAGCAGTTGAGAATGGCGTACTAATGTCTATTTCAGCTGGTAACTCTGCACATTTAGGAAATGGATTCTATAATCCATACGCATCAAATCCTGATGTGGGAGTTGTAGGTGCCCCAAGCCTATCTCACGATTCAATATCTGTTGCATCTATAGAGAATACTTACATGGATATGGATGCACTAAAATTTTCTTATGGTGAAGAAGAGGGGTTATTCACTTACATGTCAGCAAGTGATGTTCATCCGAACGATGTAGGTGGAACGTATGAAATTGAATTTGTAGGTATTGGAGATGCAGAAGGTTTTGGTGATAAAGATTTAACAGGTAAATTTGCTTTTGCATTAAGAGGTAACGCATTTACTGATACTGCTTTCAATGCAATGGCAGCAAATGCAGCTGGAGTTATCGTATATAACCATTCTGATGGTTGGGTAAACATGGCATCGGATCCAGCAATTAATATTCCTCAGTTATTCATGCAAAAAACTGATGGGGAAGAATTAAAAGCTGCTTTAGATGCAGGAGAAACAGTATCCATTTCATTTGAAGGTGATGTTGTAACAGCTGCTAATCCACTTGCAGATACAATGTCTGATTTCACTTCTTGGGGTGTAACACCGAATCTTGATTTCAAACCGGAAATCACAGCACCAGGTGGAAATATCCTATCAACATTTAATGATGATCAATACGGTTCTATGAGTGGTACATCCATGGCTGCTCCACACGTAGCAGGTGGATCTGCACTTGTATTACAACGTGTTGATGATCAATTTGAACTTGAAGGTAAAGATCGTGTTCAAATGGCTAAAAATATTCTGATGAATACTGCTGAACCAGTAATGGATAAAGGTACTATCAATGAAATGTTTGGTACAGAAAATCCATATTCACCGAGACGACAAGGTGCTGGTATCATGCAACTTCACAAAGCTATTAGTACGCCTGTAGTAGTAACAGAAGCTAATAGTGGAGAAGCGAAAGTGGCACTAAAAGAAGTAAATGATCAAATTAGCTTTACTTTGGAAGCTACTAATTATAGTGATGAAGCTGTAACATATGATGTTGCTGCAAATGTACAAACTGATTTAGCGTTATTCGGTGTAATGGGGTATGCTGCTGATGAATTAGAGGCTCAGGAACTTGCTGGTGCTAATGTAACGATTAATGGTGGGGATTCCACAGTTACCATTCCAGTTAATGGGACAGTATCGCTTGATGTGGAAATAGATTTATCAGAAGCAACAGTATATAGCGAAGACGCTGGAACAGACGTAGATCCTGATACAATCTTTGAAAATGGATACTTTGTTGAAGGTTATGTAACACTTTCGAATGAAGCGCAACCAGAATTATCTGTGCCATATGTAGGATTTAATGGTGATTGGAATGAGGCGCCAGTTATAGACGAATTAGCATATGATGAATCGGTAACTGCTGATGGTGAATTCCTATCATTCTATGAACAAGGTGCAATGTTATTTGAAGGGGAAGACGGATACTACTATTTAGGTCATGATCCTTTCTCAGAAGGTGCTTATGGTAGATCCATTAATAAAATTGCAATTTCGCCAAATGGTGACGGTGTACAAGACGAAGCAATTCCACTCTTGTCATTCTTACGAAATGCAAAATTAGTAGAATACAATGTATTAGATGAAGATAAAAATCCTTTACGTACGATTAAAACGGATACGAATGTTAGAAAGAACTACTATGATGGTGGATTAGGTTCACCATACTACCTAAATCCTGACTTTGAGTGGGATGGAACAGTCAAAAATCAAGTTGTAGAAGATGGCCAATATTTCTATGAAGTTTCAACTACAATTGACTTCCCTGGTGCTGAAGCTCAATCTTTCCAAGTACCAGTACTAGTTGATACGGTTGCTCCAGTCTTAGAATCTGCTTCTGTAGATGGAGATGAATTAGCATTTTCTGTATCAGATGAACTGTCTGGAGTTTCCTATGTTGAAGTATTTGTTGAAGGGGAATCACTAGGTGTTCTTCCTGCGGATATCGGTTCTGTAAGCTTTGGTGAGGAATTACCTGCTGGTACAGACGTATCTCTAGTTGCAGTAGATAATGCTGGGAATAGTACAGAAGTTGTACTTTCTGGTGTAAATGACGGAGCAGTACCTGTAATCAGTGTTACAACTCCGGAAACATTTAGTGTCTTTGATACGAATGAAGTTGTTGTAGCTGGTACCGTTTCTGATGATACTGGAATAATTGATTTCAAGGTTGAAGGTGAAGCAGTAGAATTAGTATCAGAGGGTAATGGTGTTTATAGCTTTGAAACAACAGTAACATTTGAAGATGGGGCAAACCCTATTCACCTGTACGCAAAAGATGAAGCTGGAAATGAAACAACACTTTCAAACAGTCGTTTGATATTCGTTGATACGACAGCTCCAGAATTAGAAGTAGAAGCTACAGAAACAGTTGCTCAAGATGTTACTTCTGTTGATTTAGTTGCTAGTGTATCTGACAATGCAGAAGAACTTCGATTAATTGTTGATGGTAATGAAGTGTTCTATAATGAAATGTCAGGATATGATATGGTTCCATTCAGTACAGAGGTTACAACTGAAGTTGATTTAGAACCTGGTAACAACGTATTTGAATTCGAACTGACTGACCTTGCAGGAAATGTAACGACGAAAGAAGTATCAATTTATCGAGATCCAGTTGCTAGATTATCTGGTGAAAATCGTTATGAGACATCTGTTCAGGTAAGTGAACAAGGTTGGGAGTCATCTGACGTAGTTGTACTAGCACGTGGAGATGATTATGCAGATGCTCTAGCTGGTGCTCCATTGGCTAAGAAACATGACGCACCACTATTATTGACAAAACCTGGTGAGTTAACAGATGTTACAGAAGCTGAAATCGAACGCTTAGGTGCCGAAACAGTATACATTCTTGGTGGTGAAGATGCAGTAAGTTCAGACGTTGCAGATGCACTTGAGGCGAAGGATATTACGGTTGAACGCATTGAGGGCTCTAACCGTTATGAAACTGCTGTAGCGATTGCGAATGAAGTAGTAGAAGGTGAGATAAATGAAGCTGTTCTTGTAAATGGCTCCAACTTCCCTGATGCACTATCTGTAGCTTCTTATGCTGCAAGTAGTGGCCTTCCAATTCTTCTTGTAAAAGAGGATGCAATACCAGAAGCTACAGAAACAGCACTTGACACGTTAAATGTAGAACAAACACTAGTTGTTGGTGGTACAGCTGTAATTTCTGATGACGTATTCAATAATGTTCCAAATGCAGACCGAGTATTTGGTGATAATCGCTATGAAACAGCAGTTGAAGTTGCTAAACACTTTAATGTAGATAGTAATAAGTACTTTGTTGCAACTGGGGCAAACTATGCGGATGCTTTATCTACAGCAGCATTAGCAGCAAAAGAAGGAACTGGTATTCTTCTAGTGAAAAACAGTGTATCAAGCCACGTGGAAAACTTTATTGCTGAAAACGCAGTAGAGTTAGTAACCGTAACAGGTGGTTTATCAGCTGTAAGTGATGATGTTGTAGCAGAACTAAAACAATTGTTAGATTAATAGATAAAGTAGGCATAAATTTCTATTCTATGCTAATCTATTAACGTAATTAGAGAGAAGATTTCCTAATTATATAGGGAATCTTCTCTTTATTTATTAAATGTCCTTTAAGAAATACCCTTTCGAGCATAAGAAAAATTAATTATCTTCACTACACCACAAAACTCCCACTTCCTTATAATTGAATGTCTCCACTCGATTCCAATCGTCATTTTCCATTATTCAACCACAAAATTCCGCGAAATTTTATGTTTTATTCCTATATACTTCCGTATTCACCGTATTCTTTCCGTATCACTTCATATTCTAAAAATATCAAAAATGTATTAATTCCTTGTTTTTGAGATAATTAGTTAGTAAAACGAAATAAAAAGGAGATCATTTATGGAAGAACGAAAGACACTGAAGAAATCATTAAAAGCACACTGGGTTTGGGCGATTGCTCTTGGGTCCTCCATCGGTTGGGGTGCTTTTGTACAACCTACAACATGGATGTCATCAGCTGGTCCAATGGGCGTAATTGCCGGTTTTGGAATAGGTGCTGTATTAATGATGCTTATCGCCGTTAGTTATGGCTTTCTCATTAAAAGCTTCCCGGTATCTGGAGGAGAGTTTGCCTATTCGTATATTAGCCTTGGCAGGACCCATGCATTTATTAGTGGGTGGTTTTTAACACTAGGTTACATATGTATTGTAGCACTCAACGCATCCGCATTCGCACTTATGTTTAAATTTGTTTTCCCAGCATTAATTGAAAATCTTAAGCTTTACCAAATTGCTGGATGGGATGTTTACGGTATGGAAATCGTAGTCGCGTCAGTTGCACTTGGCGTATTTGGTTTCTTTAATGTAAAAGGTACAGGCTTATCTGGACGTATGCAGTTTATATTTTGTAGTGTAATGGTCATCAGTGTTGTAGCGCTAACACTACTAGTCGGTGCGCAACCAGGAGCAGGACTTTCCAATGTAGCACCAATGTTCCCGGCAGATACAACAGCATTTGCGGCAATTATTTCAATCGTTGCCATCGCGCCATGGGCATATGTCGGATTTGATAATGTACCACAGGCAGCAGAAGAATTTCATTTTTCATCGAAAAAAGCATTCACATTAATCATATTAGCGATTCTTTTCGCAGCACTTTTATATAGCTTAATGATTTTAGCAACCGCAATGATTGCACCTTGGGAAAGCCTAGTTGCTCAAGGAGAAGTATGGGGAACTGGGGCTGCAGTTCAAGAATTACTCGGAACCATGGGAATAATCATTCTTGTAACAGCATTAACGATGGGGATATTTACTGGATTAAATGGATTTATTATTTCATCTAGCCGTCTGTTATTTGCCATGTCACGTGCAAAAATTATCCCAGAAGCATTTTCCAAATTGCACCCGAAGCATAAAACACCATATGTGGGGATAATCTTTACGGTAATTGTATCGATGTTCGCACCTTGGTTTGGCCGAGAAGCATTACTCTGGGTCGTTGATATGTCATCTGTTGGGGTAACAGTTGCATATTTCTATACGTGTTATACAGCATTTAGCTTATTTAGAACAAAAATGGGATCTGGCTTTAATCCAGCAAAACACGTTGTAGCACCAATGAAAAAAGTCATCTCAGCAGTAGGTATGGCAGCAAGTCTCGTGTTCCTAGGTCTTTTGCTAATCCCAGGATCACCAGCATTCTTAGGCATTCAATCGCGAATTGCATTAGCCATTTGGATTGGACTAGGAATTATATTCTACTTCATCAAACGTAAAGAATTTAATCAAATCCCAGAAAAAGAATTGAACTATCTAATTCTAGGAAACGAAAAAATCGAAGCGGAAAATAGAGAATAAGGGCAAGTGGGACGGAGGGTCAGTCCCCCCGGACTGGGACAAGGGGTCAGACCCCCCGACCCATCCGGCCACCAGTGGGACGAGGGGACTGACCCCCACAACCCACCAACGACCTCAACAAAAAAAGGGAGTGCGCAACATGACGTGGTATTTAAGTTATATTTTGATTTATTTTATTTTGATGTTTGCGATGGGTTTTTATTATTTCTGCAAGGTAAAGACCTATGATGATTATCTAATTGGAAGCTGGAATACTGGATTTTGGAAAATTACCGGTACGATAGTTAGTACCTGGTGTGGTGCTGCCGTATTTATTGGCTGGGTCGGTATGGGCTTTACAGTAGGACTTTCAGGATTTTTCAAATTTGCTTTACCTGGAATTTTATTCTGTTTATTATTAATCGTTGCATTCGCAGGTCCCTTAAGAAGACAGCGTTTGTATACTTTAGCTGACCTTTTTGGAGAGCGTTTCGGAGGAAGATCTGGAATTATTCCATCCATATTATCTGCATTTATTTATTCCGTACCAACACTTGCGTTACAAATGGTTGGGATGTCAACGATTTTCAATATTACGCTTGGAATTGAACCAAGTAAAGGGATTGCGTTATCATTCGTACTAATTTTAGGTTTTACTATTTTAGGTGGATTACCTGCAACTATTATTACAGATGCAATCCAATCTATTGTCGTTATTATTGGAATTGTCGTCTTGTTTATTACGAGTATTGTTTATGCTGGTGGAATTGGCGATGCGATTGCCAATACATCCTTCGAATATATTAGTCCACTTGGTCCTGATGGATTAGGAGAAATCTTACTTTATGCATTATCTGTTGGACCATTCTATATGGTATGGCAATCAACATGGCAACGAATTTTTGCATCAGAAAGTGAAGAGGTTGCGAAAAAAGCTGGGATTACCGGGTTTGTTATTGCCGGATGTATCTCATTTCTACCCTTTTCAATTGGAGTGATTGCACGTCAATATGTACCATTAGATATGGATCCTGACTTGTTATTCTCTTATGTTACAGCGGAACTACTACCTCCAGCTATCGGAGGGATTGTATTTATTGGTTTACTAGCTGCTTTAATGACGGGTGCAACATCATTTATTTTACAAGGAAGCTCCAACCTAACTCGTGATTTGTTTCAACGTTTAGTCAAACCAAATGCAAATAATAAACAATTGATGATGACAGCACGAATTGCAGTCGTAATTATTTCTGCTCTTGGTTTACTTGTTTCTTATTTCGTAACAGACATTGCAAGTGCATACCAATGGGCATTACGTCTTTCTGCAACTGTGCTCGTATTCCCATTCTTAGCGGTTATGTTCTGGAAACGTACGACAAAAGCAGGAATGCTTGGTAGTATGACCTTGGCTTTAATTGCCACACTCAGCTGGCCATTCTTAGGTATTGCAATTGATCATACAATCTTCGGATTTACGGTTTCGATTGTTAGTTTAGTTGTTATTAGCTTATTGACACAACATGATGAAACAGAGCAAGTTCGTGCGGTATATTGGGAGGACCTTGATTCTGCCAGTAAAAAGGAAGAAGCATAGTACGATGAAAGAAGGCGAGGCATCATGAGTAATATAGATCTCATTATTAAAAATGCAAATATAATAACGGTTGATGAGAATAATACAAGAGCTGGCTCCCTTGCTGTAATGAACGGAAGGATTAAAAAAATCTGGACTCAGCCAGAACCACCTTTACATGAGGTGGACCTTGCATCATCAACTAAAACACTTGATTTACAAGGCAAAACACTAATGCCTGGTTTTATCGACACCCATAATCACTTGCTGATGTACGCTCAATTCCGCAAACAAGCGAATTGCAGTACACCACCGAATAAAAATATTTCTGACATTCTACAAAGGGTGAAAGAACTTGCTGATAAAACTTCAGAAGGCGAATGGGTAATGGGCTGGGGATATGATGATACCTTGCTCGAGGAAAAACGTCACCCAACCCGTGAGGAGCTAGATAATATAGCGCCAAATCACCCAGTATTCCTTCGTCACATTTCTGTGCACTTTGCTGTTGCTAATTCAAAGGCATTGGAACTGGCGGGAGTTAATGAAGAAACACCAGACCCAAAAGGTGGACACTTTGGGCGTAATGAAAATGGGAAGTTAGACGGCGTATTACACGAGTTACCAGCACTTGATCCGGTACAAGCGATCATCCCAGATCCCTCTGTTGACGATCTTGCTGCCTTAATCGGTGAGGCATCTCAAGATTATCTAGCACAAGGAATTACGACGAGCTCGGATGCTGGCGTTGGACTAGATCAAGGAAAAGTTGAATTAGAGGCGCATATTAAAGCATCAGCAAATGGGGATAATCCACTTCGTATGCGTCTCATGATACTTCATCATTTATTAAGTGAACAAGGACCTTTTCATAAGTATTCAGCACAAAAGTTGGATGAAGAAATAAAGCAGCGTACAAATGGAAAAGCAACCCTAGACAGTGCAAAACATTTTCAGGATGGATCTATACAGGGAATGACAGGTGCACTGAGAAAGCCGTACCATAATGATTCGAATGTTTACGGGGAACTCTTAAATGATCAGGAGGATTTCAATGATGAAGTCCAAAACCTTCACGAACGTGGATTTCGCGTTACGATCCATGGCAATGGGGACCGTGCAATTGGTTCGATTCTCGATGCTTATGAAAATGCCTTAAAAATCGCACCACGAACCGATCATCGCCATCGAATTGAACATGTACAAACAGCAACACCCGATGATCTAGACCGTTTCAAACGATTAGATGTTGCAGCATCCTTTTTCATTAATCATGTGTACTACTGGGGAGATAGGCATAAAAATATCTTTTTAGGTCCGGAACGCTCCGAAAGGATTAATCCACTCGCAGATGCATCAGAAAGGAAACTTCTATACACCTTGCATTCCGATTGTCCAATCACACCAATATCACCAATCTTCTCCATATGGGCAGCGGTGAATCGTGTGACGAGAGAAGGTCATGTTTTAGGAAAAGATCAACGTATAAGTTTAGAAAAAGCGCTTAGAACGATGACAATCGATGGAGCAAAGCTTAACTTTGATGAGAAAAATACGGGTAGTATTGAAGTTGGAAAGTTGGCCGATTTTGTGGTGCTAGAGGCAGATCTATACGAAATTGATCCAATAGAGATCAAGGATGTTAGGATCTTAGCTACGTTTATTGGTGGAAAGGAGATATATCATAAGATTTAATAAATAAAAAATGTATAGCCCCTGTAGAAATGTCTGTATTATGTTGAATATTCTGGTATAACGGAGTTAACTTCCAATAAAATATTGGGAGATTCGTTTCTCTAGATGTGAAAATATGCAGTTAATTTTAAATTTACATTTAGGGATAGATTTTTTGGTTTCAAATATTTGTTCATTTTTCTTCTAGTGAATCAAATTTTAAAATTTACAAACGTTTCATAACACCTACATATTTACTTAATAATAATACCTTAGAATAAGATTAAATCTTAATCTTATTCTAAGGGGGAGAATGGTATGAAAGTTAGAGGTGTCGCCCATCGTGGTTATCCAATCAATTATCCAGAAAACACATTATCTTCATTTCAAGCAGCAATTGATTTAGGGTTTACACATATGGAGTTGGATGTCCATTTAAGTAAGGATGGCGTTCCGGTTGTCATGCATGACCATTCCATTGATCGGATGACAGATGGCAAAGGTGAAATAAAAAATTACACATTAAAAGAGTTAAAGCAATTTAATATTGAACCGGATGAAAAAATACCAAGCTTAAAGGAAGCTCTACTTTTAGCTAAGGATCGAATCATTGTATCGATAGAGTTGAAAAAGCCAGAGTTATATCCAGGTATTGAAAGAAAAGTGTATGAGGTTATTTCGAAATTAGACATGGTTGATCAAGTTTACATTATCTCCTTTAATCATAAATCCCTTTCAAAATTACGTGTTCTTTCAAGTGAGTTACATATTGGACCTTTAGTTAGTAGGGTCAAAAAATCTCACTTCAGTTTAATTAAAAAGTTAGATGCTAATTATTTCGCTGTAAAATATGATTCTGTAAAAGATAAACATATTAAACGATGTGAAGATATGGATGTGCAATTAGTGGTGTGGACGGTTAATCGGGAAGAGGATATGACATCCATAAGAAATTATCCATCGGTACTAGTAACTACAGATGAATTAGAAAAATATAGCAATCTATATCTAACTCGATAATAATAAAACTAAAAACCACTGTTTGAAAACATCAAACAGTGGTTTGTTTAGTTTATAAACTCCAGTAATGATATCCTTTTGATTCGAATTCTTTCCTATCCAGAATACTCTTGATATCAACGATAACTTTTTTGTCATTTTTGTATAATTTACCCAAAGTTTCTACATTGTATGATTCTTTAAACTCATCATGTGAAACAGCTAGTACTACACTATCTACATTATTAACTTTGTCGATATCAACTAATTCAATACCGAACTCATTATAAACCTCTTCAGGATCCGCTACTGGATCATGCACTAAAACTTCAACATCATATTCTTTTAATTCATTTATGATATCAATGATCTTAGTATTTCGTACATCAGCAACATTTTCTTTAAATGTTAATCCAAAGATAGCCACTCTTGCGCCATCAATATCCTGCTTTGCTTTAATCATTTGTTTAATTATATTACTTGCAACATATTTACCCATATCATCATTAATTTTTCTACCTGATAAAATAATTTGAGAGTGGTAACCAAGCTGTTCTGCTTTATAAGTAAAGTAATATGGATCCACTCCGATACAATGTCCCCCAACTAAACCAGGAGTAAACTTTAAGAAATTCCATTTAGTTCCGGCTGCCTCTAATACTGCCTTCGTATTAATTCCCATTTTATTAAAAACAATGGAAAGCTCATTCATAAAGGCAATATTGATATCACGTTGAGAGTTTTCAATTACTTTTGCAGCTTCAGCAACTTTAATGGACTCTGCTTCATGTACCCCAGCTTCGATTATGGAGTCATACACATCGGAAATCTCTTTTAATGCCTCTTCATCAGATCCTGACACAATTTTAATGATTTTAGTTAACGTATTAACTTTATCACCAGGATTAATGCGTTCTGGAGAGTAACCTACCTTAAAGTCTTCTCCATATTTAAGTCCTGAGATTTCTTCCAGAATAGGGATACAAATTTCTTCCGTTGTCCCTGGATAAACAGTCGATTCATATACAACAATAGATCCTTTAGTTAAATTTCTACCAACAGTTTCACTTGCTCCTATAACGGGTTTAAGGTTAGGGGTCTTATCAGTGTTTATTGGTGTTGGTACTGCAACTACATGAAACTTACATTCCTTAAGCTCACTTTCATTATTTGTAAATTTCATAGTGGTGTTTTGAACAGCTTCGTTTCCAACTTCGTCTGTGATGTCAACACCACTTAGATATGTATCTAGTTTTGAAGTGTTTGTATCATATCCAACTACATCATATTTTTTGGCAAATTCAATAGCTAGTGGTAAGCCAACATAACCTAGACCTATAACGGAAATTTTTTCCTCTTTTGACTGTATCTTGTCAAATAAGCTCATATTATCTCGACCCTTTCCTCAATTTATAGAAAATATCATTATTACTATACAGCTATATCATTACCTTGTATAGTAATTTCTATTATATATTGTAATATATATCAATGCATTTTTCTAATAACAGTAAAAAATTGGAGTGTATTAACCTATATGATAAAATTTAAATAATAATAATGAAGGAGAAAATTGTCGATGAAAGTAAAAAAAGCGATTATTCCTGCTGCAGGCTTAGGAACAAGGTTTTTACCCGCTACAAAAGCACAGCCAAAAGAAATGCTCCCGATTGTAGATAAACCAACCATTCAATATATAGTAGAAGAAGCTGTGGCTTCGGGTATAGAGGATATTATTATTATCTCAGGTAGAGGGAAACGAGCAATTGAAGATCATTTTGACATATCCTATGAATTAGAGGAAAAATTAGCTCAAAAGGGCGATATAGAAAAACTAGAGATGGTCCGCTCTATCTCTAATTTAGCTAATATCCATTATATAAGGCAAAAAGAGCCAAAGGGGCTTGGTCATGCAATTGCATGCGCACATAGCTTTGTTGGGAATGAACCATTTGCAGTCTTGCTTGGAGATGACATTGTCGATTCAGAGGAACCTTGCTTAAAGCAACTGATTGAGGTGTATAATGAACACCACAAATCAATCATTGGGGTACATGATGTTCCGATGGAAGATGTATCGAAGTATGGTATTGTTAAACCTTTAAGCACTAAAAATTTTGGACTTTCAATTAGTGCAATTGATTCGTTAGTAGAAAAACCTACACAAGAAGAAGCACCTTCTAATTTAGCAATTATGGGACGTTATGTACTTACACCAGAAATTTTTGAAATCCTTGAGAATCAAAAGCCTGGTAAAAATGCAGAAATTCAACTGACAGATGCTTTAGTAAAATTAAATAAAGAACAACAAGTTTTAGCTTACAACTTTACTGGTAAAAGATATGATATAGGAAGTAAGTTGGGATTTGTACAAGCTACTATTGATTTTGCACTATTACGTGAGGACTTGCATGACGACATTAGGGATTATATGGAAAGGAAGTTACAATCATTCGGTAAATAATATATTGACTTGAAAGGAATTTAACAGAACGTGGTTGAATTCCTTTCTTCTATTTGATTAGTACAATAATTTATAATTTGCCATCGCTATGGTATAATCTTTTGAGTGTAAATTAAGACCGTTAGATAGATTTTATAGATTGGAAGGCTGGATTCTGTGGAGAAGATTAAGATCGTATTTTTTATTTACCAGTTAGGTTCTGGTGGAGCTGCTAGGACAATGTTAAATATTTTAAACAATATAGATAGAAGTAAATTCAAGCCTATCCTTGTAACATTGAATTATGATGGAAACTATGAGGAATATTTAAAAGAAGATATAAAGTTCGTTAAATTATCAACAAGAAGATTACGTTCAGCAATTCTACCATTATCTAAAGTAATTCGAAGGGAAAATGCTGATATTGTATTTAGTACCATTCCCAATTATAATACGGTAGCCATTCTTGCTAGTTTAGTTTCATTTAGTAAAGCAAGAAACATAGTAAGAGAAGCAGCCTTTTTAGGTGGAACTTTTACTAGTAATCTGAAGCTTCTAGCATATGGTTTTTTATATAAATTGGCTCCTAGCGTAATTGCTTTGTCACAAGGAGTAAAAGATAATGTAATAAAGCGTTATAAGGTAAATCCACATAAGATTAAAGTAATTTATAATCCAGTGGATATAGATAGGATTCAATCTAGCATTCAAAATGGAAAGATACATGAACAGTACGAATCAATCATCAAAAGTAACGAAAAAACGATTGTAACTGCTGGTCGTCTAGTACCCGATAAAGATCATAAAACATTACTAGAAGCGTTTGCAAAAGTGAATAAAAAAATCAACTCAAACCTATTTATCTTAGGTGAGGGCGAATTAGAAACCATCTTAAAACACAAGGCTAAACAATTAAATATCCATAACAAAGTACACTTTGTTGGCTTTCAGCAAAATCCATATATTTATTTTAATCATGCGGATTTATTTGTATTATCCTCAAGAAGAGAAGGTTTTGGGCATGTATTAGCAGAAGCTCTAGCGACTGGTACTCCAGTTGTATCTACAAACTGTAAGCCCGGTGCAATTGAAGTATTAAAAGATGGAAAGTACGGTAGATTATGTAAAGTAGGTAATCCGGATGAATTGGCGAATGAAATATACGATGTTTTAACCTGCGATACAGATGAACTACACCAGATAGTTAGTAGAGGATTACAGCGTGTGGAAGAGTTTGATGCAAAAGTTATTGTAAAACAATATGAAGAAGTGTTTATGAGACATGCAACTCATAGGGTGAGCGATAGGAATTAGGAGGTAAGGGAATGGAATTAACCAACCGTGTCGTACATTTAACGACAGTACACCACCCATACGATCCACGTATTTATCATAAAGAATGTAAATCATTACATCAAGCTGGCTATGATGTGACTTTAATTGCGCAAGAAGATCCAACTGAATCAAGAAAAAATGGGAGTATTAAACATATTAAGCTAAAATCATATTCAAATAGATTGAAGCGAATGATATTTGGAACATACGATTTGTACAAGAAAGCAAAACGATTAAATGCAGATGTATACCATTTTCATGACCCGGAATTATTGCCAGTTGGTTGGCTTTTAAAGAAGAAAAATAATATTGTTATTTATGATATTCACGAAGACTATGTGACAAGTATTATGCAGAAAGAATATATGAAAGAAACGATAAAAAAGATTGTGGCATCTGCGTATAAGTTTATGGAGAATATTTTTGCGAAAAAGCTCGAGCTTTGCTTAGCAGAAAAATATTATAAAGATATTTACCCAAGGGGAAAATGTATATTAAATTATCCAACCATAAACAAAAATGTAATTAACCATCAACGAAAGAATAGTTCAGTGGAAGATAGCTTATTGTACACGGGGAATGTTACCCATGTAAGGGGTGCGTTGATCCATGCAAAGATACCATTGATTCATCCTAGTGTATCTGTCCATTTTGTAGGGAAATGTAACAAATCAATAGCTGATGAGATTTATACTATTGCAAATGATAGACAACATCAGATCGAGATTGTAGGGATTGATCGTTTCGTTGAGAAAGAAGATATCGAAGCGAAATATGTTAGCCGTAACTGGCTAGCGGGAATCGCACTCTTTCCACCGACTGAACATTATATGAAGAAAGAGTTAACCAAGTTTTTTGAATATATGAGTGCAGGTCTACCTATTATTTGTTCGGACTTTCCGGTTTGGAAAAAATTTGTGGAAACTTATGAGTGTGGAATTGCAGTCGATCCGTATAATGAACATGAAATTAACGAGGCTATTGAATTTTTAAGAAATAACCCTCAAGAAGTAATCCGGATGGGTGAGAATGGCAAGGAAGCAGTAGTCGAAAAACTAAACTGGAATGTAGAAGAAGGGAAACTTGTTAATTGGTATAAGGAATTACTTGACAAGAACTAAACTTTTTCGGAATTAAGATAATAGATAATTATAGAAAAGAGGGGAAATATGTCACAACAACATAACCCTTTAATATCAGTTATAACACCTGCGTATAATGCGGAAAAATTTATAGCGAAGACAATTGAGTCTGTACTCGATCAAACGTATACAAATTGGGAAATGGTTATCGTGGATGATCGTTCAACTGATAATACGGTGCAAATTATACAAGAATATCAAAAGAATGACGAACGAATTAAACTGTATATTTTACCTGAAAATAGTGGTTCTGCAGTTGCTCGAAATACAGCAATGAAAAATGCACAGGGACAATATATTGCATTTTTAGATAGTGATGATCTTTGGTATCCTGAAAAACTTGAAAAGCAATTAAAATTTATGCAAGAAAAGAATATTGCTTTTTCATTTACGAAGTACAGACGAATGGATGAAGATGGTACACTGAGAAATGCTATTTCGAAAGCTCCAAAGTCCGTAAGCTACCATGAATTGTTAAGGCACTGTGTAATTGGTTGCTTAACGGTAATGATTGATCGTGATAAAGTTGGTCGTTTAGATATGATAAACATACGAACAAGGCAGGATTATGCTTATTGGTTAGAAATAACGAAGCGAGGATTTAGTGCCTATGGATTACCGGAAGTATTATCCAAGTATAGGACGGTTGAGAACTCCATATCTAGAAATAAAATTAAAGCTGCTAAAAGACAATGGTATGTGTATCGACATGTTGAAAATCTAGGGATTCTAAAAAGTCTTTGGTACTTTACTTATTATGCCTTTATGGGTGTGAAAAATATGATTAAATATAAGGTATCATTAAAGGATAAATAAATTAATCAATCAAGGATGGTGGCAGACTGCGGTGAAGAACATTTTTAAAAAAATACTTTCTTTCCCCATGGACTGGTTCCTTTTTACTGTTCTAAGTGAGAATCAGCGAAATTTTTTAAGTAGCTTGTTATCCGAGAAAGTAAAGGAAAAAATTAAAAGACTAATTAGTGGGAAAAAACTAATCGAAAGAGATAAGCTGCAAAAAATAAAATACCATCTATATAATCTAGGTATGGAAAAAAAAGGACTTGATGCATTAGAAGCATTCTATGAAAATGCGAAAGATCCATATTTAAAACGTACAGCTGCATGGGAATTAGTTTTATGGCATGCTAATGAGCATTCAGAGCAAGGCGGAAGAAAAGCGTTAACTTATATACCAGCAGCTTCTTTAAAACAGAAAAATATGGATGAACGTAGAAGAATAGCGATTATTAAAGCGGAATGTCTTGATTTGATAAATAAAGTCCAAGAATCCAAACAAACGATAGATCAGATGCTTTCTTTGGATGAGCATCCAGATTTATTTTTAGCAAGAGCTAATTTAGAGGATTCGATTGAAAATAAACTCAAATGGATAAACAAGGCCCTTAGTTATTATAATCTAACTCCTATATCCTTCTCAGGTAAAACTGTTTCTGTTAGTTATGATGATTTATCTACTGAAGTGTTAGAACCAGTAGAAAATGCGGAGCCAAAAGTTTCTATTATTCTACCGGCTTATAATGCGGAGACAGGTATCCGAACAGCGATTAATTCCTTGTTAGCTCAGACATGGCAGAATTTTGAGCTGTTAGTTGTAGATGATTGTAGTCCGGATAATACAGTAAAAGTAGTTCAAGAATATGCAGAAAAGGACTCTAGGGTTAAACTATTAAATACTCCAATTAATAGTGGACCATATGTTGCGAGGAATATAGCACTAAAAGAAGCAACAGGAGAATTCGTAACGATTAATGATTCAGACGATTGGTCCCATCCTCAGAAAATTGAAATACAAGTGAAGCACTTGTTGGAGAACGAGCATATCATTGCAAATACATCTGAACATGCCCGTTTAACGGAAGAAATTAAATTATATCGTCGAGGTACTCCAGGTAAATATATTTTTCCTAATATGTCTTCTATTATGTTTAGGCGCAAACCGGTCATGGAGAAGCTGGGTTTTTGGGATAGTGTTCGATTTGCAGCGGATGGTGAATTTAAGCGTCGTTTATTAATGGAGTTTGGCGTACAACGTTATGTAGACTTACAGACAGGTCCGTTATCATTGCCAAGACAATCCGTTTCATCATTAACAGGAAGCTCTGCATTTGGATACAATGGCTTTTTTAAAGGAGTACGAAGAGAATATGTGGAAAGTCTTGAATATTACCATAATCGTGCTGATAATTTATATTATCCCTATCCCCAAATGAAACGGGTATTTCCTGTTCCTGAGCCAATGTGGCCCCAAAGGGAAGAAATGCCTAAAGGGAAACGGCATTTTGATGTTGTTATTGCTACTGATTTCAGAATGTTTGATATGGCTACATTAAACGAAATAAAACAAGGGTCTAAGCTACATGAGCGTATCGGACTTGCGCAAATTAATCATTTTAATTTGGCTTTAGACAACAAGACTAACGAGGAATATAGAAGTTTGATCGATGGTGAAAAGATACAAATGCTAGTGTACGGAGAAAAAATTAAATGTTTGAAGCTAATCATTATAAATCCTGTTGTTTTAGAAGACTCTCAACACTATGTACCTGATATTGAACCGGAAGAAGTGTCTGTTGTTATTAATTGTTTACCGGTACAAGATGGTGAAAGGTATTATCATTTTAATAACAGTAAACAACATTTAACTACCTTTTTCAATTCCAATAGTATCTGGTATCCTTATAATTCTTCTATACGAGATGAACTAATTGAAGAGTATAATGAGGAAATAAATCACATTCCTCTTTCAAATAACGAATGGAAATAACAATCTTTTATTGTGAGCAAGAAGCGGAAAATGTCTCCGTATTCTTGCTCTTTTTATTCGATATAAAGCGACAATAGTAGGATCATACCATTTACTTTCGACAAATATTCTACTAATATATTAAGTAGAGTAAAAAAGGGGGTGGACTATGAAAGTGACAGCAGTCTTATAATAGAATAATAGAGGATAGACTTATTCGAATCCTTCTATGATGCACTTTGATAGTCTATTTAATATTGAATTTATAAAATTAATAGGGGGATTTGCATGAGAAGAAGAGTTTTGATTAGTCTACTTTGTTTCTTTCTTATACCTAGCTTAGTTTTCGCAGAATCTAGTGATAATGAAGATATTGAAAAAGAAACTGAGTTGGTAGAAGAGACACAGGATCTAAGTGAAAATGAGCAACAAGTAAACCTAACAAACGATCCTTCAGTGAGCAATGAGGAAGAAGAGGTAACAAGTAGTACAAAAACTCCAGATGAATGGTATGAAGAAGGGATGAATAATCCTTCTGCTACCAAAAGAGTCGAAATTTTTGAAGAGGCATACAGTTATTATCCTCAAAACGAAAAAATCATCTCAGGATTAAACGAGAGTGTGAGAAATCTATTAAATTGGGCTAGTGGCAAGCACAATAGTGGGGATTATGGTACAGCTGTCGACAGATATAATTACATTCTAACTGTTGAAGGAATAAGCAGTACTTATAGTGATGAAGCATCATGGAAAAAAGAATACGCTATTAATAAAACGAACTACCCTACAGCAGATCAACTCTATGATGAGGCTATGTCAGAATCAACAGCTTCAGGTAGATTTGATGCATTTATAGAAAGCTATACTTACTATTCCAATAATAATAGAATTTTAGAAGGTCTTCGTTCAAGTGCAGAGTTATTATATAATTGGGCGATCAAGCAACATGGACTTAGAGAGTTTGATACGGCAATTGATAGATATGAACGACTACTTTCTTCTGATGCGCTTACCTCTAGTTTTCTTTCAAAAGTAGAATCTCGTCTGAATGAAGCACTCCACGAGATACGACCATCGGGGATTATCTATGAAGAAGCGAAAAATGAATATAGTGCATCGAAGAAGCTTGAACTTTATATCGAAGGATATGAGTCCTATCCAGAAAATGTAGACTTTATCAATGGTATAAATGAAAGTGGTAAGTTATTGTTGAGTTGGGCAAGGGGACAACATCAATCTGGAAAGTGGAGTACAGCAATTGACCGATATCATAAGATCCTAGATGGTCCAGTGACATCAAAATCACTTCAGGATTCAGTTGCTTTGCATTTAGAAAAAGCAGAAAACCGTAACACTATTCCGACTGCTGTTTCACTACTTGAGGAATACAAAAAACTGACAAAAGTATCGGAAATCTTTAGACATAGTGTTGAAAACTTCCTTTATTACCCAGAATCTGAAAAGTTTGAAACAGAAATGAATCATGCCGCAGAACAACTATTAAATTGGGCCATGGGAAAACACGATAATGGTGACTTTACGACTTCTAAAGATAGATATGAAATAATTATCTCTATACCATATATCAACCAATCAATTAGAAAAAAAACCGAATCACTGCTTTCTGATGCAGAAATTGGCAAGCGTTCTGCGGGTGCTATTTATCAGGATGCTGTAGAAGAAGGTAGAGCATCTTATAAGTTGAATCTTTTTATAAATGGATATGAGTTTTATCCAGATGATCAGCGTTTCATTAAAGGGATCCAAGATAGTGCTGAATCATTATTTGATTTTGCAGTAAGAAAACATCATGCTGGTGATTTCGCTACTGCAATTGAACGATACGAAAGAATATTAGTTGCACCTTCCGTATTAACTTCGACAAGAGAAAAGACACAAGAAAAGTTAGCTGGCGCCAAAATTGGTAAACGTCCTGCAGATGTAATCTATAACCTAGTGAAAGAAGAAACAACGGCATCGGGCTTGTTTGAATTGAATAGTCAAGGATATTCATTCTATCCAGAAGATGACCGTTTCGCTACTGGGTTAGCAGAGAGTTCCAAATATTTATTTGAGCTAGCTGCCCGTTATCATTCGCAAGGAAGATTTACTGATGCAAATACTCGCTATGAAAAATTATTAAATACAGACGGCGTTCCTAATAGTTATCAAACAAAAGCGAGTTATCTTCAAAAGTATTCTGCTGAAGAAAAGCTTATACCTAATGCAGAAGAGTATGAAGCACTTATCGAGAAGGAATCGACTGTATCTGGAAAATTGGATATGGCTGTCGAAGGCTATTGGATTTATAGTGAGAAACCTCTTATGGTGAACCTTGTTATAGAGAATGCATACGGATTATTAAATTGGGCAACCGGAGTTCACAAACGTGGTGATATTACTACAGCTCTAAATAGGTATAATAGAATACTAGATTTGCCTGTGAAAAGTGATGTTCTAATCACGGAAACTACTTTAAAGAAAAGCTATGCTGATTCAGGGGAAATATTACCAACTGCTGATCAAATATACAATGAGGCACAAGAAGAAACAAGAGCGTCCTATGTATTTGACCTATATGTTAAAGGTAATATCCTTTACCGTGACGATGAAAGGTTTATAGTTGGAATTGAAGAGAGCTCTATTTCACTTCTAAACCTAGCTATTCGCTACCATGATAGTGGTCAATATGATAGAGCAAGAGATCGTTATGATACGCTTATATCTACAGCGAGTGTTCCTAGTCGTATTATTTTAGAAGCAGAACTTAGAAAACGTTATGCTGAAAAAAGTAAATTAGTTCCAGAAGCAAATGATTTGTATAATTTAGCATTAAAAAATACCACAGTTAGTGGAAAATTTGATGCATTTGTTGAAGGATACGTTTTCTATCCATCAGATGAAAGGTTTGTAAGTGGGTTAGAAATTAGCGCATATGATTTATATAAATATACTATTAAAATTCACAAAAATAAAGACTTCAGTGGGGCTATAAGTCGTTATGAAAAGCTAATTAGTTCTCCTGGTATTCCTGATTATATTGTAGATGGAGCGCTAGCAAATCTAGAATATGCTAAGGATCGTATTGTTCCTATTAGCCAAATGATTAACTTTACGGAATATAATATTAGTCTTCAGGATGCCTTGAGTATACAAATGAAGGTTTCACCACAAACAGATAAATACATTGGGGTGCCAGCTTTTGCGCATGGTAACTATATTCGAATTATTCAAGATGCACAAATTTCCGGATCAACGGTTAATGTAAGGACCGCTCCAATTCTTGAGGATAAGTATATCGCTAAATCCCTACAAGGTGGAACAAAAGTAGAAATCTTGGACCGAGTTGTGGGAGACAGTTTTAGCGGTAGTAAATTATGGTATAAGATTGAGTATAACGGAGAAATATTATATGCTCACACATTATTAGTTGATCCAGCTATCGGTGAAACTACAGCAGAAGTAAATATGCGAATGGAACCAAATTCAGATAGCCATAGTTTTGGAACAAGAGCTAAAGACAATAGAATTACGATTATAGGTAACACGGGTAATTGGTATAAGGTTATCTATGATAAAGACTGGAAGAACGCAACAAGCAACGATACGAAGTATTATATAGATCCAACAAATTTTATTAATAATGTAAATCAAAAATATCAATTTTTAGATCTAAGTTATTACACTGGTATTCCTTCATCTGAATTAAAAGACCTATTAATAGGTAAAGGAAAATTAGATGGAATGGAAGATGTCTTTAAAGAAGCAGCAAAAAGAGCAGGTATTAATGAATTATACCTTATCTCACATGCTTTACTAGAAACAGGACATGGAACATCTACACTTGCTAGAGGAGTAGAATATAACGGAAAGATCGTTTATAACTTTTTTGGTATAGGTGCGGTAGATGGTGATGCAATTAATAAAGGTGCGAAAAGAGCCTATGAGGAAGGCTGGTTCACTGTAGAAGATGCCATCATTGGTGGAGCAGAATTTGCAAAACAAAAGTACATTTATGCAGGGCAGAACACCTTATACTCTATGCGCTGGAATCCAGCTAAAATGGACCAAAATGGATATGCTACCCATCAGTATGCAACAGATATAGGCTGGGCTTATAAACAAGTTGCATATTATACTCGTTTTTATTCCAAAGGAGATTACAATCTAATCTTTGATATTCCTGTCTATAAGTAATAAGAAAACTAATCTAGACTACCTATTGATTAATACAATGGGTAGTTTTTCTGTTTTTTTAGGCTTATGGTTCATTGACATGATATACTCTATTAAGTATTATGTTACTATTCAAGTTACATAAATATATAGTGAAGTTGGTGCTATAATTAAGGAGGAACGATATGAATTCTAGTTTAATGAGATATCGTTTTGGATTTGCAATATATAAGAACACTTCTCGTCCTAATTTGGAGGAAATTAAAGATTGGGACAAGTTTGAAGCAAATGGATATCATATCCATACTCATCCAGAAGTGAATGTTCAAACAGTCGAAACAAGTCATGGAACTGCAATATTAATCGGTGAAGCGTTTGTATGTAAGGGAAGAAAAAAACTAACTGACATCATGAAAGTCCTACTGAGGAAAGATGATTGGGAAGTGTTTGATTGTATTTCTGGAAGATTTGCATTATTTCTTATTAACGCATCACAAGTTAAAATACTCCATGATCCTTTTGGTTCAAGAACTATTTATTATTTGCAAAATAAAGATGTATGTGTAGCTTCACATTCAGCTTTAGTAGCTTCCTTATTTAAGGAGAAATTCAGTGAGGAAGCAAAACGTTTTATAAAATTACCTGAATATAAAATGAGGGGTACAGGCTATCTTCCTGGCGATGTGACCATGTATGATAATATTAAAGCATTAGTACCTAATAATTATTATGATATGAATGAAAAGAGGACAGTTCGGTATTGGCCAAGAAACCCAATAAAATCGGTTTCTACACGCTTCTTTTTAAAACAATGTGATCGGTATCTTTCTAACTTCACGAAATATTATTCCCCAAAATATAATTTATTACTTGGACTAACAGGGGGGGTAGACACTAGAGCATTGGTTGCTGGAATAATGGGACAAGGTGTAAAGCTTAGGTTAATAACTTGGACAGGTAATCGCCTTCCAGAAAAAGAGGTGCCAATCGTAGCTAAAATGAAGGAACATCTTGGGTGTCCTCATGTTTACCTAGATCCTTCGAATAAAGTTGATAGCGAGAGATTTACAGAGCTTAGAAAAGAAGCGAGTACTTCAACTGGTTATTCAAGGGGCTTTTCAGGATTAACAGCACATATGGGGGAAGTTGTTCAACCTAATGAGATTTTCGTTCGTGGATTTGGTGGTGAAATTATTAGAGGTTTTTATAGCAGACATAAGGCCTCTATGTCAGGAGACCTGATAAAGGACTTTATGAATTTATATAAAACAAAAAGAATAAAAGAACCTGGTGAAGAATTTACAAATTTTGTAGCAGAATCGACTAAAGGGTTTATAGAGAGAGCAAATTATAGTAATGAAATGTTTAATATAGATGTGAGTGATTTATTTTACTGGGAGCAACGAATGGGGATGTGGGGATCCAATATGCTAAATGAGATGGATCCTGCAATATATTCAGTAGTAGGATTTAACAGCCGCCCCTTATATGAAACTGCTTTCGGTCTAGATGAAAAAGAAAGGCTTGGAGCAGAGATTATGTTGAAAATTACTGCTCGTTATGACAAGAAATTCTCTGAGATTGGAGTATTATCCTAATTATTTTTACACGTTTAGGTTCTATTCTAATACTTAGACTAGCTAACCTTTGCCTCCCTTTAAATAATGTTTAAAGAGAGGCTTTTAATGTGTTATTATTTTAAAAGTAGGATAATGGGTTATTTGTGAAAAATAAGTAGATTTTCTAGTTTCAAATTAAAAATAAAGCAAATAATATATATGAATAAATGATAGAGGATGTGAATGGTTTGGAATCTGCATCGAAAGATAGGGAACAAATTACTAAAAATGATCTCGATAAGATTTTTTCTGAACAAAAAAGGTATTATAATTTGATAAAATTAGAGTTGGAAATTTTTAACTTAGAGAATCAATATAATAAAAAATCTTCTGAGAACAGAGAAATGTTAGATAAAATTGAGAGATATGAAAAAGAGATTAACCTTTATAAATCTAGTTTACATAGTGTGTCAGAGGAACAACAGTATTATTTAAAAGAATATAATAAAATCCTAAACAGCACCTCATGGAAGGTAATGGCTCCTATGAGAATGGTTGGATCCGTATTTAAAGGAATTACAGGAAGAAGAAACAAACGATAATTTATCGAATTGGAGGTGAAAAAAATGACAGAAAGAACAGAGAAGCAATTATTAGATGTTAGTGATTTACAGGAACTTTTTCAAAAAAGAAATAAACTAGATGAATTATTAGCCCAAGAAGAAGAGCAAAGCATCTTTTTAGCTGAAGAATTAAAGAAGGTAGAACACCAATTACATAGTGTAAAGAACAGGTATAAACGTGAAGCAGCTTTAAGAAGTAAAAATAAAAAAGAACTTGATAAAATTAATAAAAGTCGCTCTTGGAAGTTAAGTTTACCAGTACGGAAACTTGGTGAGGTAGTTAAAAATTCTAAGGAAAATGGCTCGGAAGAACAATTTAATACAGCTGTTAAAGATATTGTGGTTCAGTCAAAAAATGAAAAATATAATGCTAGAGCTTTAGATAGAAAGTTATGGGCTGGATACTCTACTTATGCTTTGAAGGAACTTCTTGATTTAAAAAATTCAGAAAACGCCCCAATGAATGAACGTATGAGAGCAACAAGAAGTCTATCTCGTTGGTATTATGATCATCAAGATTACGAAAAAGCGTATGAAGAACTTGAATATATTAATGAAGTAAAACCAATAAATAACCCTAATCCTGATCGTGTTATAACCGAGATTAAAGTGATGAAGAAGTTAGGAGAAATAAAGGCAGCTAGAAGAAAAGTGTGGGAAGTAATTAATTATAGAGGTCTTCAAACGAATTTATGCTTAAGTATGGCACATCTTGCTGAGGAAGAGCTAGAAAGACTAAACTGGTATAATTTAATTTATGATAAAAATGGCTATAATCAAATTAGGAAAATTGATAAACAAAAACCATTAGATCTAGAAAATATTTACACACCGACAACTAAAATAGATAAAGGGTTAGAAAAATATAAAGTATCGGTGATTATCCCTGCCTATAATGCGGCAGACTTAATTCATATCGCATTGGATAGTTTATTGAAACAGACTATACAAAATATTGAAATAATAGTAGTAGATGATTGTAGTCCGGATAATACTGCGGAGGTAATTGCTAAGTACGCTGAGCAAGATGAGAGAGTTAAACTTATTAAAAAAGAAAATAATGAAGGTGCTTACGCTGCAAGAAATACGGGTCTACAGTATGCAACTGGTGATTTTATAACCATCCATGATAGTGACGATTGGTCTCATTCGCAAAAAATTGAGATCCAGCTAAAAGCATTGATAAAAAACCCTTCGGCAGTTGGAACGATTTCTTATTTAGTACGGGCATCAAAGGATATTTGTCCACTTAATGCAGGTTCATTATTAAGTGTGAAATTTTTAATGATGAATTCCTCTTCGTTATTAGTTCGACGAAGTGTCATAGACAACCTTGGTGGTTGGGACAGCGTTAGAGTTGCAGGAGATACCGAGTTTTTATGGAGAATCGAGAAGATTTATGGTGATGAAAGTGTTATTCGAGTCGAACCAACTATTCCGCTATCCATTGCTCTATCAAATGAAAACTCATTGACAGGTACAAGTACAACACATGTAAAAACGATTCATTTTGGTTTGAGAAGAACGTATCGAGAATCTTTCCAATGGTGGCATGAACAGGCAGATTCTGCTGAAGATTTATATATGGATCCTACGCAGGTTAATAGACATTTTCCATGTCCAGTTCCAAATATGCTCAAAAGACCTAAAGTAAGAGAATATGACATAGTTGTTATTGCAGACTTTTCGAGTGATTCTGATCAAGAATTGTTAGATGAAATGCTTAAGAAGTTTACTAATAACTATGAAAAAGTAGCTTTGTTCCACTGGCCAGATTATAATGGAAATCCTTCAAGGATAATAGCAAATAACATATATTACTTAGCCAGTAAACATCAGATTGATTTATTAGTTCCGAATGAAGAGGTAAGCACGGAAGATATGATATTCCTAACTCCAAGAATTTTGGATTATAAGTTAGATAGTGCTCCGAATATCAATTATGGAAAAGCATATGTAGTTGATGAGAATACATCAAGTGAAACGAGAATGAACAGAGAGAAAAACCTAATTAGAACAATGAATGAAAATGATATAAAATGGTGTACAATAGAAGAACTTAAAAATATGTAATCAAATTAAAAAATCCGCCATAATAATCGGTTTATATGGCGGATTTTCCTCTCTTTTTATAAAATAGAGTAGTCTTATATTTATTTATTAATCACCCTTACTGTGATATAATGCTTTGAGTATTAGTATTATACGTAAATTAATTGATCAACTTATATGATAATGACAGAAATAGGCGGTGTGAGTTTCACTTATGAAAAGTTATATACAAGAAATACTAATGAGAAAAGACTTATTAATATATTTAGTTAAATCAGGACTAAAAGCTGAGCATCGCAATAGTTACCTAGGTTATTTTTGGTGGCTCTTAGATCCGCTGCTTAATGTTTTAGTTTACTACTTTCTAGTAGTAATTGTGTTAGAAAGAGGCGATGAAAATTATCCATTATTCTTAGTTATTGGATTAGTAGTATGGCGTTGGATCAGTTCTAGTATTAATACCTCTGCAAGGTCGATCCTACGGTATAGTTCTATAATAAATCAGGTTTACTTACCAAAAGCAATTTTTCCAATGTCATTTGTTTTATCTCAATTGTTCAATTTTCTATTTGGACTAATAGTAGTTGGAGGATTTCTTTTGATGTTTGGTGTTATGCCAGGATGGGAACTAATATTTTTACCTCTATTAATATTGGTAACTATAATTTTCCTATTTGCGGTGGGCTTACTGTTAGGCTATATCAATATATTTGTACGTGATATCGATAATTTACTAACATATGTCATTCGTATACTTTTCTATGCATCTCCAATTATTTGGGAAGGTGGAAGGCTTGAATATAGTTGGGCAGTTGATTATAATCCGATAGCAGTAATTGTAGAGTCCTATCGTGCTATTTTGATGTACAATACTACTCCAAACTTTGTTGGGTTAGGAGTTATTCTATTAATATCTATTGTCATAAGTGTGATTATGATTAACCATTACAGTAAAAATGAGCACAAGATAATTAAAGCTCTTTAATAGAAAGTGGATGATCTAATAATGAATAATAAAAGGCAAATAATCCGTTCTAATAAAGTGGGAGTAGCCTTCTATTCAGGTGATAAAGATGATATCAAATCAAAGGCTTTACGTTTATTCACAAATAAAGAAAAAAATAAAAAGCCAAAAAAAGTATGGGCTTTAGAGAATATAAATTTTGCAGGATATGAAGGTGAAATTTTAGGTATCATTGGTTCTAATGGAGCTGGTAAAACTACTTTGAGTAAAGTCATCTCACGAATTCTTCAAGAAGATCGAGGAGAAATGAAAGTAGATGGAAAAGTAACCGCGCTATTTTCATTTGGAATGGGATTTAAACAAGAACTTACAGGTCGAGAAAATGTATATCTTAACGGGATGATGCTTGGAATCGATAAAGAAAAAATTACCGAGTACATTGATGAAATTCATGAGTTCTCTGATTTAGGACATTTTATGGATCAGCCAATGAAGTACTATTCTAGTGGAATGAAAGCAAGACTAGGCTTTAGTGTTGCTTCCCATCTACAGCCTGAAATTTTAATTTTGGATGAAGCGTTAAACACAGGTGATGCTAAATTTAGTAAAAAAGCTGCCGAAAAAATGAAAGAACTAGTCAAACAGGCAAAGATGGTAGTTATTGTTACGCATAGTTTAGGGTATGCTAAGCGGCACTGTACGAGATTAATTTGGTTAGATAGAGGTGCAGTAATAGAAGATGGAAATCCTGAAGAAGTAGTTAATCACTATCAGGCTACTCTACCTGCAGCAAAGCCTAAAAAACGCCGAATTCTTGAGTTAGAAAAAACAGAAAGCCAGATTCGTGGTAATGCGATAATAAAAGCGAATAATGTTGGTGTTTCTTTCAATTTAAAAGGTGGAGAATTTTGGGCACTTCGAAATCTAAATTTTGAAGTGAATGAAGGAGAAGTTCTTGGGATTATCGGACATAATGGAGCTGGAAAGAGTACATTATGTAAGTTACTAACTAGGATTTTTAAACCTGATGAAGGAGACATTGAAGTATTAGGTCAAACCTCTGCGTTGTTAGGTTATGGAACAGGCTTTAACCAGCAGTTAACTGGTGGAGATAATATTTATTTAAATGCCATGTTACTTGGTATTCCTAAGGAACGTGTCGATGAGAAGTATGAAGAAATAATCGACTTTTCAGGTATAAGAAATGCAATTGACAAACCAGTTAAGCAGTATTCTAGTGGTATGAAGTCAAGATTAGGCTTTAGTATTGCTGCAATTCTGAAACCAGATATTTTTATTATAGATGAAGCATTGTCAACTGGTGATATAAGCTTTCAACAAAAGGCGAGTGAAAGAATTCAAGAAATTATTGAAAGTGCTAAGGCAGTGATTATTGTTTCACATAATATGAGTTTTGTTGAAAAAGTATGTACAAGAGCAATTTGGATGAGTAAAGGTGAAATCATCTATGATGGTGATCCAGAAATAGCTGTAGCGAAGTATAAAGAATCAAATAATTAAATAATTGGGCAGGGTATGTAATCTTATATAGGTTTCGTACTCTCCCTATAATCAACTTCATTTAACTCTCAACAACATGACAGTCCCCCAGAAACTATATACCAATATCCAAAAGTAATTAAGTTAGAGAAAGCCAATCTTACGATAATCCTAATTATATAGGAGGTTTAAAAACTCATTATGAAGGAGAAGTGTAGCTACGGAGACAGTACTTTGGTGGAGACCCCAAGTCAAAAAGCGTTACTATCTCAAAGAAGTTCAACAGAGAATGAACAAAATGAGTTATTGGCAGATTACCATACTGAAAATATTGTTTTAAAAGATGCTATTTTTCAAATGCGGTGTGAATTAAAACAGAGTATAACGAGTAATCTTCAATCAATAGAAGAAGAAGAAAAATTCATTCACACGGTAGAAAAAAAGATCCAAGAATTAAGACAAGTGAATGCAAATCAAGCAATTAAACTGGAAAAATTGCAGAGTAAATATGATCGGTTGTTAAAAAGGTATGATGCTCTGCGAAATTCTAAATTAGGGCGTTTAATTTTTATGTATTGGAAATTTAGAAGGAGACTAAAAAAAAGAGTGGGAAGATAAATGGAAAAAATGTTATCTGAAAGGCTAACAGCTTTATCTAATGAGAAAAAAAGATATCACAAAAAATTAGTAGAACTAAATTCTGAAATAACGCTAAATTATTTGGCAGCTAAGCATTTTGAGATGAATATTTCCTCGATCAAGCCATCAGAGAATATTATTATAGATAAAAAAAATAACGGGGTGTTGGTTACATCCACTTTAGAAAATGATGAGAAAAAATATTTTCACTTTAAAGATGATAGAATGGATAGAGTCATGGAGTTTTTAGATAGTTTTAGGGACCATTTGATAGCCCTCTCTTTTGATGGGAAATCTAAAGGTTGTGAAGTTGAATTCCGACTCACAGTCACGGATCATGAAGAGAATACTAAAGAGGTAAGACTACATGTTGGGAAGACAATGGTCTTTCGCTTAGACTCCCTTCAACAAATTAAACAGTTAAAAATGAGAATTCTTATAAAAGGAACTGGTTTTACATATATTCGAAATCCTATATTTTCTGTAAAGAGATTTGGAGAATTCCGAACTATAAACCATAAAAAATATTCAGATTTAAATATATATAGTGTTCAAGAAGATGATATTATTCAGAGATTTAACACTGATATAAATCTCATCCGTTTTTCTGCTCATAACTTTTCAGAAACAGTAACCAACATCCGTCCCGATATTTTTTTATGTTCATCTAATTTGATGTTGAAGAATGATCCTTTCAATAATACTACTTTATTTGAAATATTAAGTGTCGGTGTAGAACGAAAAATACCAACTGTATTTTGGGATATAGAAGATCCATCTTATTATTCGTCATTAATAGATCAAGCTAAATACTTCGATTTTGTATTTACTACAAATAGAGAATCTGTAGAAAGGTATAAAGAAGATGGATGTAAGAATGTTTACTTCCTTCCATTTTCAGTACATTTAGATTTTCCTGACGCAATAGAGAGTTATTATATAAAGGATATTGTATTCGTTGAAGGTGATTCCTTAAATAAAAGTTCTCATTTATTACCGGAAGTTAAAAATGATGAGTTAGCAATCAAACAAAAACGGTTAACATCATTACGAAATATATTAGAGCATCATACGTACAGGAATAAGCTAGAAACCATTTTAGATCAAATCAATATTAACTACGACAAAGAGAATTACTCTGCAACCATGGTCGCGGTTATTAGAAGTAAACAAGATTACCTAGAAATAATGGAACAATACGTTAGACAAACCATGATTAATAAGAAGCTGGTACTCCTAATTGATTTTTTTGAAGGATACTTGGATATATTTAACCAAAACAATACTGGTGAAATTAAAACTTATTTATTGGATTATATTCACCACTATGACAGCATAAATGATCTTATTGAAACTAGTCATTATGCTCCTATTAGTACAAAGCATTATTATGCTAGGAACTATCTAAAGGACATGTTTTTAACGACCTTATATACACGTGACTCCATTATTGTTAAAAATGTTGGGGAAGAATATACGTTTGTGACTAATGGACAATTTGATCAGGCATTCATTTCGAAGACATTTTCAAAAACAATTGATCCAAGACAATTTGTTTCTCTTTTTGGTGATAATGAGTCTCATATGTTAGGGAAATGGTTTCCTTTTGGTATCCAGTTTTTTAATACGGATAATTTCAATTTAATTAGTGATTTTAAGGGAAATCATAGAGTTAAGTTGGATAACATCGAAATATAAGGAGGAGTCCTAAATGAAAAAAGTTGCCGTATTTGGACACGATTTAAAATTTATTTCTTATATTACTGATTATTTAACTGACTCCTTTGATTATCAAATAAAGATTGACCAATGGGATGGGCATGACCGCCATGATGAAACAAAGAGCTTAGAATTACTAGAATGGGCGGACATTCTTTTCTGTGAGTGGGGATTAGGGAATGTAATATGGTGTCAAAAACACAAGAAAAGTAACCAAAGACTAATTGTAAGACTTCACCGTTTTGAGATGAACACTAGATTTCCGGCTTTATTTGATTATAAAAAAATAGATCAACTTATTGCTATTTCCCCTTATATATATGAAGAATTCCATCGAGTTGCTAAAGTTCCTCGAGAGAAAATGAAAGTAATATTTAATGCTGTTGATACGCAAAGATTTGCAAAGGATAAGGTGGAAGATTCAAAATTTAATATTGGGTTAATTGGTTATGTACCTAAGCTAAAAAGATTAGATCGTGCAATAGATATTTTTGAAAAGCTGTATGAACTTGATCCTAGGTATAAGCTGTATATAAAAGGTAAAAGGCCAGAGGAAGTTGATTGGGTATGGAAAAGGGCTTCACAAAGGGAACATTATAAAGATGCATTTGAAAGGATACAGCAATCTAAATTTAAAGAGCATATTTTTATTGAAGGTTGGGGAGATGTATCGGAATGGCTAAAAAATGTAGGATATGTCCTTTCTGTTAGTGACTATGAGAGTTTTCATTTGGCTCCTATAGAAGGAATGGCTTCAGGGGCTTTCCCAGTTGTTCTTCAAAGGGAAGGAGTCCGGTGCGTTTTTCAAGAAAAGTACATATTTGAAAACATAGAGCAAGCAGTAACCTTCATATCATCTAAGAATAATAAAGACGAATCGGAGCTTGCTTCATATGTTGAAGAGAGATTTTCATTACAGAAGATTTGTGAGAAGATGGATGAATTGCTTAGAAATGCATAGTGTTTCGATAGCTATCAATAGTAGAGAAAAAATTTAACTAAGAATAATTAGCCGAGGAGTTTGGGACTAATTATCCAAACTCCTTTATTAAGATTTATTTTTTTATTAAAAGGTGATAAGATGGATAGTGAAAAATAGATTAAAGAGGTGCCAAATATGTGGAATATAAGCGACTTAGTAGTAGCATTCATCTTGTCAGTCACCACGGCATTGATTGTTACTCCGTTGATTTCACGATTAGCGTTTAAATTTGATGCGGTCGATAAACCTGATAATAATCGAAAATCACATAACGGTGAAAAACCAAGTATGGGTGGACTAGCCATCTTTATTGGTGTTGCAGTTGGTTTTATTTATTTACAACCTGGAGATCAGCATATGACGGCAATTATTATTGGTGCCCTTATTATGATCGTAACGGGTATGTTGGATGATATTTTCAATATCAAACCACTGTACAAATTAGTAGGTCAGACTACAGCTGCTATTGTAGTCGTATCTTCGGGTTTAGTTATTGAAAAATTAACTATACCGTTTATGGGCCAAGTATATATAGATAATTTTGGTATTATTTTAACAATCTTATGGATCGTTGCTGCTTCTAACGCTATTAATCTAATAGATGGATTAGATGGATTAGCTGCGGGAGTATCTGCAATTGGTCTATTAAGTATATTAATTATGGGAATTATGGATGCTAGATTTGTAGTGGTAGCCCTAGCAATAATATTAGTAGGTAGCTGTATCGGATTCTTATTTCACAATTTTTACCCCGCGAAGATCTTTATGGGAGACACAGGTGCCTTATTTTTGGGATATTCTATCGCTATTATTTCAATGCTAGGTTTATTTAAAAACGTTGCTTTCTTTAGCTTTATCGTTCCTATTATTGTCATTGCAGTCCCTGTTTTTGATACGGTCCTTGCAATTGTTAGACGGTCAATTAATAAACAAGGCATAGCTACAGCAGATCGTAATCATATTCATTACCAACTAATAAAAATGGGTTATTCACATCGAACTGCTGTATTAATTATATATGGTTTTAGTGCCTTTTTTGGAAGTATGGCTATTGTTTTTAATAGCACAAGATTATTAACATCACTTGTTATTTTTGTTTTAATTATTTTAGGTATTCAGTTGATTGCTGAAATAGCAGGTGTTACTTCTTCTAAAAAACAACCTTTACTAGATAGTATGAGAAAATTAGTAGGAATAGCTAAAGTCAATAAGTTAAAGTAATAAAAAAAAAGAGGGTGTCCCAAAGCCTAGCTATTGGTGACACTCTCTTTCTATTTAATCAAATTGAAAAGTAAAAAAATCGCTCCATTTAGTATAATTAAAGTACCAAATGATGGAGCGATTTTCTTATGAATGATCATCTTTCTTTTATTGATTATACCATGGAGACATTATTCATTGACTTTTGGGACAGCTTCTTTTATTAGTAAGAATCGCTAGAATCATTATTACCTTCAGCATTTACACTAGCAGATGAGCTATTTTCATCACTAATTTCTAAATGATTTTGAAGTAAACTCTTTGTCTCGTTTAGTGCAATTTCATCTAATTGCCAGTAGTATGTTCCAGCAGGTTGGTAATCTTGACCTTCCAGTGAGAAAGAGTCTATATTCAATTCGCTTCCACTCGTTGCATAGGATATAAAACTTTTCATTTCATTGAAAGATAAGTTTGTTGTCATATTACTTCCAACAGCTTCAATAACATCATCAAATTTTAATACAGAGCTAACAGATGTGGCTTTTTTAGCAACAGATTTCACGATATCCATCTGTCTTTTCCCACGCTCAATATCATTATCTAGTTTTCTAGTACGAGCTAGAGCAAGAGCTTCTTCACCATTTAATGTTTGCTCACCAGCTAATAAATGAATGGAGTTCTTTTTATCATTTGAATCAGACTCATAAAACTCATATGGAACATCAACATTTATTCCATTAATTGCATCAACTACGTCTACAAAAGCATGAAAATTCATTTTTACAAAGTAATCAACCGGAATGTCCAGTAAGTTTTCTACTGTTTCGATTGTTGCTTGGGGTCCACCAAATGCATGTGCATGTGTTATTTTATCTTCATATCCAACTTCAGGGATATAAACATAGGAATCACGTGGAATACTCAATAACTTAACACTCTTATCTTTTTTATTTAAGGTTGCTAACAATAAAGCGTCAGATCGTGCATTTTCACTATTCCCTCTATGATTGTTTTCATCTACTCCTATAATAAGAATAGATACATTATCCTCTTTCGGATCAACTTTTGCTTGTCGTAAATTTGATTTTTCTCTCCCATCATCTTCATAGGATTCAGATAAAACGGAATCTGCTTTAATATATAAAGATAAAGCATAGCCGAAACCTAATATAACAATTACCATTGGTATTAAAATAAAATATATTCTTTTACGTAACTTCCTTTTTTTTGTTCGCTTCACAACGCGAGATTGCGAAGAGTTATTCTTAGTCATTACTTGTTGCCCCTTTATTATAAATAAATTTATGGTCAAATATATTGCAAACCAACTTTTATTTTACTATGAAAATATGAAATAGTACATTAAAAGTTGATTACAATTTCATTATAAAATTAATGAATTGGACCTACCTTATTAGACGAATAAAAGTAAATAAATGTTTCAATATGTATAAAACTTCTTTATATTATTGTGATATTTTTTTTCATTAATTTTTATTAAAAAGGTGAGAGACGTATAGCTAGTTTAGTTAAACTAATAATTGCTTTGCAAAATTCATAGATAGATTCAAATGCATATTTAGCTCTTGTTGAATTTGTTTTCTACTTTCTTCTTCTACTTTATAAAACCAAGCACCATCCATATATATCCCAGAACCTTTAAAGTTTAAAGTATCAATATTTATTTCCTTATCTAGACCATAGGATATAAATCCCCTGATTTCCTGAAAGGATAAATTAGTTGTTAAATTATCTCCAATAGAGTCAACTATATTACTTAACTTTAAAACAGAGGTGAGTGAGGTTGCTTTTGATACTATTGCTTTTATCATTTCTTGTTGTCGTTTTCCACGGTCAACATCACTATCATATTTTCTAGTACGTGCAAGTGCGAGCGCCTCTTCACCATTTAACTTTTGATAACCAGGGCTTAAATGAATGGCTTTTTTTTGATCATGGGAATCTGATTCGATAATTTCATATGGAACATCAAACATAACCCCATCTAATGCATCTACAACTTCTACAAATGCATCAAAATTCATCCGTACATAATAATCAACGGGAATATGAAGAAATTCCTCAACTGTTTCTAAAGTAGCTTTTGGGCCACCGTAAAAATGTGCATGATTGATTTTAGTGTTATAATTTACTTCAGGTACATAAACATAAGTATCTCTTGGAATGGTCAATAGTTTCACCGAATGGTCTTGTTTATTAAAAGTTGCAAGTATTATAGCATCTGTACGACTTTTCTCCCCATAATTTCGATGCTCACTTGTATCTATTCCTAAAAATAAAACAGATACATTATCTTGTACAGGGTTCACTTTTTCGGACCTTAGTTGTGATTTATCGGATTCTCGAATAATTTCTTCCTGAGACTCATTCACCATATTTTCTGTTTTTATATATAAATGAGTTAAGTACCCACCACTTACTGAAAGGATTATAACTAGTATAATACACCCTATAATCCAATATCTTTTCTTGAAAATTTTATTTTTAGTCATCTATATGACTCCTCAAGTAAAATATTTCATATTCTACTTATGTTCTTTACAAAAATAATACTCCCTATACATGTTGTGATTATTTGTATAGCTTTTAGTTGTTTCGAATATTGATTTATGATTAACTAATTACAAATGCTTACTCATTAATAAAATTTATAGTTAAAGAAATTATAAATAAGGGGATCCTTAAAATGAAAATTTCAGTAGTCGGAACTGGCTATGTTGGCCTATCTAATGCCATCCTGCTCGCGCAAAATAATGAAGTAGTTGCTCTAGATATTCTTCAAGAAAAAGTCGATATGATTAATAATAAGAAATCTCCCATCGTAGATAAGGAAATTGAAGATTATTTACGAACAAGAGAACTACAATTAACAGCTACAACTGATAAAAATCTAGCATATAAGAACACCAAATATGTTATCATTTCTACACCAACTAACTACGATCCGAATAAAAATTATTTTGATACAAGTTCTGTAGAGGAAGTAATTACTGATGTATTAACCATTAATCCACAATCAGTAATTATAATAAAATCTACTGTACCAGTAGGATATACTAAAAAGGTTAGAGAAAAGTTTAAAACTGAAAATATACTCTTCTCTCCAGAATTTTTAAGGGAAGGTAGTGCATTATATGATAATTTATATCCTTCACGCATCATCGTAGGTGAAAAATCTGAAAGAGCAGAAGAATTCGCAGATCTCTTAGTTAAAGGAGCTGCAAAGGAAGATATACCAACTTTATTTACGGATTCTACAGAAGCAGAAGCAATAAAACTATTTGCAAACACTTATCTTGCGATGAGGGTAGCGTTCTTTAATGAACTCGATACATATGCAGAAGTAAATGGACTTAATGCACAGCAAATTATTGAAGGAATAGGTTTAGATCCAAGAATTGGAGAACACTATAATAACCCCTCATTTGGTTATGGAGGTTATTGTCTTCCTAAAGATACGAAACAGTTGCTTGCAAATTATAAAGATGTACCAAATAGTATTATCAGTGCAATTGTGGATGCTAATAAAACTAGGAAAGAACATGTTTCTGAGATGATTATCAAAAGAAATCCGAAAATTGTTGGTATCTACAGGCTAACAATGAAAATGGATTCAGATAACTTTAGAGAATCAGCAATTCAGGATGTTATGAGTCGAATCCAGGCAAAGGGAATTGAAGTCGTTATATATGAGCCAGTCTTAGAAAATGAAGAATATAATAACTCTAAAGTAATTAAGAACCTAGAAGAATTTAAAATAATGAGTGATGTAATAGTAGCAAATAGATTATCCGATGAAATAAAAGATGTCAAAGAAAAAGTATACACAAGAGACGTGTTCAGCAGAGAATAATGTAGGTGCCTGGCACCGACAAGGGAACTAACCACTAATTATTGTGGTTAGTTTTTTATTTCCCTTCTTTTTTATACTATCGAAAAAAATAAGAATAATGTGCCATTAAGTATAAAAGTTTTTCTCTTTCTTGCTTGCCACCTTTAAGCGACTTTCATCGATTGTATAGGTGAAAGGAGGTGGTAAGATGGCAGTAGCAGATATGATGAATTCTCAACTGCGTTTAGTTTTGTACGATGGGGACGACCTTGTAACAGGGGATCCAATTTACAAATTCAAAAGCTTCAATAACGTTAAAACAGAAGCAACAGCCGATCAGTTGTATGCAATAGCAACGGCATTAGTAGACTTGCAGGAGAGACCATTATTTAATATCGAACGTAAAGACAGTTCTGATATCCGCCAAGGTTAATCAGAAATGTGATTATTATAGTGAAGGGAGGTTAACCAATGAAAAAACTTGAACTAAAATTCGAAAATGAGGACGGTAAAATTGTCACGTATTCATTAGATAATCCAGTAGAACCGGTAAATCCAACTGAAGTAGAGGCAGCGATGGATGAGATCATCTCACAAAATGCATTCACTTCCAGTGGCGGTAACCTAGTTGCGAAGAAAAGTGCCCGCGTTGTTGAGCGTATTGTAGAAGAGGTTGAAATTGGTTAAAAGGTATATCATTAATTAGAACAAGACCAGCCGAAGTGCTGGTCTGTTTTATTAAGTGGAGGTGAATGATGGAATGGAAAATTGGGTATCATTCGTAACAGAGGTTGGTTTTCCAATTGCGGTAACGTTTTATTTATTACATCGCATCGAAGGAAAATTGAATCAGTTAATCGAATCAATCCATGCATTACCTGAAAGAATGCAATAATAAAATGCTACTGTCATTTGTTGAAGCTTAAAAATGACAGTAGCATTAATTAGAGTAGTACTTTTTCTCTTACTTCAACTTCACGGGTTTCTATAAACCGAGCTACATTTAAACTAGAATTTCCTCTAGAATATTCATTCCACTGATTAGCAAAAAATTGTATATCATTTAATTTGTATTTATTGTGTTTTATAGTTTGTATAATTTCATCAGTGCTAAATACTATAGGGCCAGGCATTTGATTCTCATAGTCTTTCATTAACCCGCTTGTGAGTCTGTACTCTTCTACATCATAAGCAAAGAAAATCATTGGTTTTCGTAATAAGGAATATTCGAATGGAATAGAAGAATAATCTGTTATTAAAATATCTGATTGAAGTAACAAATGATTAATATCAAAGTAACCCGACATATCATAGGCAAAATCTCTATACTTATTAGGAAGTGTAAAAGATACAGCAGGGTGAACGCGTATAAATAGGACATACTCATCCGAAAATTCTTCGCACAGTTCTTCAATATTTAATTTTAATTGGTAGTTATTCAACTGATTTTCACGAAAGGTTGGGGCATATAAAATTATTTTCTTATTATTTATTTCTGGTATATGTCGATTCAAATTACTGTTAGCTAACAGCTTCTTTTCTGTGTTAAAAAAAACATCAGTTCGAGGAATTCCCGTACGGATAATCCGTTCATTTGATAAATTAAAATTTTGTTGAAAAATAGTTGCCATTTTTTCAGATCCCACAACTGTATAGTGGAAACGATTATATACCTGTTGAAACCGTTCCTTTGCACGATTACTTCTAGTTGAAGTAGAAGGATCATTTAGCCCGAATTGCTTTATTGCTCCTGCGGCATGCCAAAGTTGTATGCAAGTAGAATTTTTTTTAAAATTTGTAACTGCTAAAAAGCCTTGATAGTTATCTACTAAAATAGTAGTTGCTGTTGCAAGATGGTAGATTGACTCTAAATAAGCAAATGGGTGTTTAATGTCGAAAGGAATAATTTTGTTGATGGATGGATCAAAGGTATATTTGCAAGACTTTTCTTTCAATATGATGACTTCTTGTTTGGATAGCTCACGTAATGAGCAGGTTGTATAAAAGATATTATCCCCAAAGGAAGCAACACAAACTGTTTTCTTCTTTTGGGGACATAGCTTAAGAAGTTCAAAAAAGAATTTGAAAAAAAGAAGATAGATAGAAACAGCAATCTCCCTAACCATTGTTCACCTTTAATAGATCCTCTTTAATTTTTGTCGTAGATATACCTACAGTCCTTGGTAAATAAACAACATCACAATAATTCTTTAGAAAATCAAATTCCCCTTCCCAATCGTCACCCATTACAAAAATGTCAATATCATGTTTTTGTATATCTTTCTTTTTTTGATCCCAGTTATTTTCTGGAATAACTTCATCTACATAACGAATAGCTTCTAAAATTATTTTTCTATTTTCATAACTATGGTAAGCTTTTTTCTTCTTAATGGCGTTAAATTCATCGGTTGAAACAGCCACTATTAAATAATCACCGAGTTCCTTAGCGCGTCGAAGTATATTGATGTGGCCATTATGTATTAGGTCAAATGTACCATACGTAATTATTTTTTTCATCGAATAATTCCCCCAATAATTTACAATTAAACTATTCTTCGATGTCATTTTCACTTATAATTATAATAGCATAACTTTACAAAAAATTAACATTGGATTTACATTTCTATTATTTTTACTCTATGATAATACATATACAAATATTTATATTAGAATAGTAAAATATACTTTTTTATGATGTTAAGGTATTGCGTATTAAAACCATGGTGAATATAAAAGGAGTGCCTAAATGAAAATGATTTCAGTAATAATACCTGTATACAATACCGAGGAATTTTTATCAGATTGTATTAAGTCTGTACTAAATCAAACATATTCTAACTTAGAAATTCTAATTATAAATGATAATAGTCATAAGACGTGTAAAGAGTTAATAAATGATTTATCTGCACGAGATAAAAGAATATCAGTGTTTCACTTTGATGAGAGAAAAGGCGTTGGAGCAGCACGAAATTATGGCGTTTATAAATCTACAGGGGATTATGTATATTTTTTAGATAGTGATGATTACTTAGAAGAAGATACTTTACAAGAACTCATACAGAATATTAACGGACATGACTGGATTTCTGGTAAATTAATGAAATCGCATTTGAGTGCTGACTCAAGTGATAATGTTGATGAAAACGATAATATGGAAAAAGTGCATATAGACGAAAGTATTATTGTATATGAGGAATTCAGTAAATTTAAGCTGATAAAAAACAAATCTGCATTGAATCGGTTATTTAAAAAAAGCTTTGTAATAGACAATAATCTTTATTTTTCGGAGAATGTAGAACGATATTCTGATTTAGCTTTTATGATTCCAGCAATATTAAACACAAAAGATATTCCTTGTGCCCAAAAGAGTATGTATTATAAAAGAAGAAGAAATGACCCTATTACTAATCCTGCGTTAATGCAGACTGGTATTGAAGATCGGATTAATGATTTCTGCTATATATATCATATTTTAAAGGAACAATACAAAGATGACTTTACACAAACATATTTAGATAATCAGTTATTGAATCTGTACAGGGGTGCAATTGTAAAGTTTTTTAAAAAGAATGAAAATGTTGATAATGTATTTAGAACTCTTGTAGATGCTACTAATAAAATTGCATCAAATGTTCTAAAGAAAAGGTCTTACATGATAAGAAAAGAAATAAAGGTGCTACAACAAGGAAATATTGCTAAGTATAAAAAAGTTAATCTATTCCATCACCGAAAAAGAAAAATTAAAAGTGCCTTCAGAAGTAAGCGAAGATTTCTTCTTCAGATGTACCGAATGGTCATTTTAAAACTGCCTTTGCAGGAAAATACAATTGTTTTTGAAAGCTTCTTAGGTAAATCCTATTCGGATAGTCCAAAATATATATATGAATATATGATTGATAATAAGATGAACTTTAAATATGTCTGGATATTTAATGAGAAAAAGAAGATTCCTGGTAATGCCATACAAGTTAAACGTTTCAGTTTAAGGTATTACTATTACCTTGCCAGAGCTAAGTATTGGGTAAGTAACTCAAGATTGCCAAAAAGTATAAATAAAAGAGAAGAAACCGTATATCTACAAACTTGGCATGGAACGCCATTGAAATCATTAGTTTTTGATATGAAAGACATTCATTCTGCAGATCCCAAATATAAGATTAATTTTTTCCAACAATCAAGGAGATGGAATTATTTAAGTTCTCCAAATGCATACTCATCAGAAATATTTATAAGAGCATTTAAATATGAAAAAGAACTGCTTGAATTCGGGTATCCTAGAAATGATATTCTGTATCGTAAAAATAATAAAAATGATATTGAAAAAATGAAAAACCAGATGAATATTCCTAGTGACAAGAAGGTGATTTTATATGCACCAACCTGGCGCGATGATGAATACATGGAACGAGGTAAGTATAGTTTTTCTTTAAAACTGGATTTGGATAGAATGCAAAAAGAGATAGGTAATGAGTATATAATTTTACTAAGAACACATTATTTTATTGCGAATGAGATTGATGTATCCCAATATGGAGGCTTTGTTTATGACTTTTCGAAGTATGATGATATTGCCGAGTTATATTTAGTTTCAGATATTCTCATTACGGATTATTCCTCTGTATTTTTTGATTATGCAAATTTAAGGCGTCCAATTCTATTTTATACGTACGACTTAGAAAAGTACCGGGATACATTGAGAGGATTTTATTTTGATATAGAAAATGAAGTGCCAGGTCCCCTTCTTAGAACAAGTGAAGATGTTATAGAATCAATTAAAGACATTGATCAAATTTCAGAGAATTATCAATTAAGATATGAGGACTTTTATAACAAATTTTGTGATTGGGATAATGGTTATGCAACAGAAAAAACAGTAAAAGCAGTATTTAAGGATTAAAGAAAGTAGTGAAGGGAATTAAATTTATAATAGTAATATTAACTCGAGGTGAAATCAAAAATTGTCCATAAGGAAATATATAATTAAATTAAAAAGGAGTAGAGTTCTCCCTAAAATACTGTGGTTATTATTTTGGATGGCAGGAAAGCTACCCACTAGAAAAAATACTATTATTTTTGAAAGCTTTTCTGGTAAACAATTTAGTGATAATCCAAGAGCGATTTATGAATATATCAAAGAAAATCACCCTAGTTATAAAATGTATTGGAGTTTTCATAGTGATTTTTTAATTTCAAATAAAAATCATGAAGTAACATATTTAAAGAGATTAAGTTTGAAATGGATATTTGTTATGGCTACTGCAAAGTATTGGATTGTAAATAGTAGATTACCATTATGGATTCCTAAGCCAAAAAATACTATTTATATTCAAACCTGGCATGGGACTCCATTAAAAAAATTAGGATCTGATATCAAGGAAGTTCATATACCAGGAACAAATACAGAGACTTATAAGAGGGAATTTCATTTTGAGTCAAGTAAATGGGATTACTTAATCTCACCGAATAAGTATTCAACAGAAATTTTTAAACAAGCTTTTAATTTTGATAAGAAAGTAATTGAGTCTGGTTATCCAAGAAACGATGTACTATTAAATCGTAATACACCCCAGAATATTATAGAAATAAAGGAAAATTTAAATCTTCCTATAGATAAAAAAATAATTCTTTATGCTCCAACATGGCGTGATAATGATTATTATGAGATAGGAAAGTATAAGTTTAAGTTACAATTAGATTTACAGAAGTTAAGAAAAGAATTAGCAGAGGATTATATAATTGTTTTACGAATGCATTATCTCGTTTCAGAAAACCTAGATATTCGTGAATACAACGATTTTGCCTATGATTTTTCCAAATATGAAGATATCCGAGATTTATATTTAATTTCAGATATATTAATCACAGACTATTCTTCTGTATTTTTCGATTTTGCGAATTTAAAAAGACCAATGATTTTCTTTGTTTATGACATTAAAGAATATCGAGACGACTTACGAGGGTTTTATTTCGCTTTTGAAAAGAAAGCCCCAGGTCCTTTCGTCAAATCAACAGAAGAAGTTATAGAGGAAATTAGAAAAGTAGAGGAGTCTAATTACAAACCACCTAAAAAATATGAGGAGTTTTATCAACGCTTCTGTAACATAGACGATGGAAATGCTTCTAAAAGAGTGGTTGATAATGTATTCCATAAGCATTGAGCAATGTTTCAGGTATGTTATGATTAGATTAAAAATAGTATTTTTTGTTGTCTTAAAGGTAATTTTAGTAGAGTTATAGAGAGGATCTTAATATGAAGGCAGTTATAACTGTTTTAACCGAACAACTAAAACATTTTTATTTATTACGTAGACTATCGTTGTATGAGATTAAAAGCAAAAATAAAATGACTTACTTGGGAATAGCCTGGGAATTGATAAACCCTTCCATTCAGATAGCTATTTACTGGTTTATATTTGGTTATGGAATAAGAAGGGGACAGGAAGTTGATGGGGATCCATTTTTTCAATGGATGTTATCAGGAATCATCGTATGGTTTTTCTTTAATCCCGCCATTTTAGAGGGATCTAAGTCGATTTATCAACGGGTAAAGATGCTATCAAAAATGAATTTTCCGATGAGTTTAATACCAAATATTATCATTTATTCCAAGTTTTATTCGCATATTGGCTTAATTATACTCACCATAATTATATTGAATCTTACTGGTTATCCAATTAGCATATATTATTTACAGTTACCTATATATGTGTTTGCAACATATATATTTATATTTTCACTTTCCTTAATCACGTCTACTTTAAACACATTTATCCGTGATTTACAGATGTTACTCCAAGCCTTACTACGCATGATTTTGTATATGACACCCATATTATGGGCAACGTTCTCACTACCAAATTGGGTTCAGAATTTAATGAAAATCAATCCATTGTACTACCTAGTAGAAGGATATCGTTACTCATTACTGGGTAAGGAATGGTACTTTATTACGAATTGGCAGTATTCACTATACTTCTGGAGTGTTACAATAATACTATTAATTGTAGGCGCGAGGTTACATGTTCGATTTAGAAGAAGATTTATTGATTTTATCTAGAAACTATTCCTTAGCAATGGAAGGGAATTATATGAAAAAGACAATTGACCTATTAGACATTACAAAAAAACATAAATTATATACAAGTACATCACAAAAAGTGAAAGACATTTTTCTTCGTAAAAGTTTTGGAGAAGATTTTTATGCACTTCGAGGAGTTAACTTTGAAGCCTATAACGGAGAAGTTGTTGGGTTGGTAGGTGTGAATGGTGCTGGGAAATCAACGCTCTCGAATATAATTGCAGGAATCTTACCAGAAACTTCAGGAACCGTAAATGTGAAAGGCGATGTTGCTTTAATAGCGATTGCCTCTGGTTTAAAAGGGAATTTAACTGGAAGAGAAAACATAGAATTAAAATGTCTCATGCTAGGTTTTACAAAAGAAGAAATAAAAGCATTAGAACCGCAAATTATCGAATTTGCAGAGCTTGGTAAATTTATTGATCAGCCAATCAAATCCTACTCGACTGGAATGCGTTCTCGACTTGGTTTTGCAATATCTGTATCGATTGATCCAGATATTATTATCATTGATGAAGCGTTGGCAGTCGGAGATAAAGCCTTTAATGAAAAAGCATTTAATAAGGTAATGGAATTTAAAAAAAGAGGAAAAACCATTCTCTTCGTAAGTCATTCCATTAAATTAATGGAAAGATTTGCTGATAAAATACTTTGGCTTGAATATGGGCAGGTCAAGGATTACGGGTTAAGAGAAGATATTTTACCAAAATATGAAGCGTTTATTAAAAAATATAAGAAAATGTCCAAAGCTGAAAAGGAAAGCTATAAAGAAAAATCTTTACGACAACAATATGGGACGGACATGTTTGCAGAAACAAGTAAATAAAATGGGGGAGCTATGTCGATAAGACCAACATAGCTGAAAGGTTGTTTATCTATGACAAATATAAATAGAGAAAGTCATGTTTCTATTATGGATATATCTTTTATTAATACAACAAAAGATAAGTTACTGAACGAGCATTTGTATCCTAAGCTAAATAACGGGGAAAAATGCTTTATTGTTACTGCTAATCCCGAAATTGTCATAAAAACTAAAGAAAAACCAAATTATAAGAAAATCGTTCAATCTGCTGATATTGTTGTCCCTGATGGGGTTGGGATCGTGATTGCATCCAAACATAAAAAACAACCAATTCACAAACGCATCCCTGGTTTTGATCTAATGTTAGATTTATTATACTACGCGAATGAAGAACAATTGTCTGTGTATTTTTTAGGAGCTCAAGATGATATTAATGAAAAGGCAGTAAAAGAAGTGAAAAAGAGGTTCCCAAATGTTAAAATAGCTGGCTATCATCATGGATTTTTCAAAGGGCTAGAAGCAGAAATTGCAAAAGAAGTACAAAATGCCAATGCTGATTTAGTATTTGTGGCACTTGGATCTCCTCAACAGGAACAATGGATTTATAATAATATAAATCAATTTTCAAAAGGGCTATTTATGGGAGTTGGAGGGAGCTTCGATGTATTATCTGGTGAATCGAAACGAGCTCCCAAAACTTGGATCAAGCTTAATTTGGAATGGTTATATCGCTTATTAAAGCAACCATTTCGCTGGAAGCGAATCTTAAAAGTATTGGAATTTATGCTTCGAATATTTTTAAAGAAAGAATAGAAACGGATGAGAATATATTCCTCATCCGTTTTTTAATATAGTTTTTGGATTTGCCTGATATCATCTTCTATCTTTGAATTGTCTTTCAATCCTAAATGGTCTTTTAGTTCAACCTCTATATCATGTCTGTCTTGTTCATCAGCGACAAAGTACCACAAACCATCTTCCATAAAACCACCATTGCCTTCAAGATTAATAGTAGAAATAGATAAATTAGTGTTTAACCCATATGTAGAGAATGTCTTCATTTCATCAAATGCTAGATTTGTTGTCATGTTGTCCCCTACAGCTTCAATTATATCACCTAATTTAAACACGGTAGAAGTGGAGGCCGATTCTTTTAGTACTGTTTTAATGATTTCTTGTTGTCTTTTTCCACGTTCAATATCACTATCATATTTTCTCGTTCTTGCTAATGCAAGTGCTTCTTCACCATTAATTTTTTGATAGCCTGGTAATAAATGAATAGTATCTTTTTTATCATTTGAATCCATTTCATGTATTTCAAAAGGAACATTATAGTGAATACCACCTATCGAATCAATCACTTCAATAAAGGCCTCAAAGTTTAAGCGTACGAAATAATCAATAGGAATATTAAGAAACTCTTCAACCGTTTCAATTGCAGCCTTAGGACCACCATAAAAATGAGCATGATTTATTTTCGTATTGTATCCTACCTCTGGTACAAAAACATAGGAATCTCTAGGAATACTTAATAATTTGATATCTTTTTGTTGTTTATTAAAAGTGGCTACAATTAGCGTATCCGATCTACTCTGTTCTTCATATCCGCGATTCTCACTATCATCTACTCCGATAATTAGCATCGATACATTATCTTCCATTGGATCGACCGGCTCTTCGCGTAAATCAGAGGTTTCATTTTCTCTCCCTACATCTTCATAAGATTCTTCTACAGTTTTCTCGACTTTTGAATAGAGATGGAATCCATATAATAGAGCGGCAGCAATTAGAATTAAAGTAGGTAATACAATATACAAGATAATTATTTTCTTTTTGCTAGATTTACGTTTACTTCTATTTTCTGTTTTCTCTTCGTTTTTTTCTTGTTTGTTTATTGACATAAATATTCCCCTTAATAATAATCCTAATTTATAGTTTACTACTAAGGGGGATATACGTAAAATATTAGTTTATTATTTCTGGTATTACTAATTTAGAAGGCTATAGTTCCATTTCTTTTAGATACTTAATTTTATTACGGCAATAAAATTAAAGTTATTAACATTAAAAATACGAACAACATTAGAATCCCATTGTCACGATTTTCTTTTATTTTTTTCGATGTATTTAGTACGGATGAAAGCTTTAATTGAAAGTGATCTGTATGTACATTATTAACGAGTGGATTTTCATGTGACAGGTTTAACTGGTTGATTAAGTTTGCTTTACCTGCATTACTTTTAGTTTTCTTTCTTCGTTATCTTTTCATTGTTTGAATCTATTTTCCACATCTTTAATAAATCTTTCTTCTTTACTTTTCACCTGAATTATTTTCTGATATTTTGTCTTTAAATCATTTTCTCGGTGCTGATTTTTTCTTTTAGCATTTTATTCTTACTAGTATAGTTCCTTATCTAACTCATCGATTTCTCACTCTTTTTCTTTCTGCAATAAAATATGGTTATTAACAAGCTGTAAGACATCCGGCTTCACTAATGTCGATGAATTGGATATAGATTTATTAGAAGTTTGTGCGGGTATTCCATTAAAGAAATTACTGTTTATACTATTCGACATCTCATTAAACCTCCGGATAAACGTATGATTATACGTTATAAAATTTACAATTATTATTGCCTCTATGTAAAAATTTAAAACAGTAAATGAGATCACTCGTCTCTCATTGGGCATAAAAATAACAATCCCGATAACAATAAAACATACCAAACTCTAGTGGAAAGAGTTGATAAGTTATGTTTGAAATACAAAATCTTAAATTTAATCCTGAAACAAATACGTTAACGATCCAGCTTGACCCTAACTTAACTGAGTTTGCATTAGAATTAGGCGAACAATTAGATGCACATAAGAAAGACACATTAAGACAATTTGTCCGTAGAACTGTTAGAAATATGAAAGGAACCCATGTTAAAACTGTCAGAGTTATGGTTGGCTCTGTGTTGCTGACGACTTTATATTTTAACCCTTCTGAAGCGGATGCTGCTACAGACTTTAACATGGGTTATTTATATTATGGTTCTACTAGTTCACAGATTTCCTTTGTTGATCGAACAAATGGCGTGATTAATCATACATCGCCAAGCTATTTTGACATACATGCTGACGGTACATTAGATACCTCTAACTTAAGTCCCACCTTTATCAATGAAATGAAAAAACGTGGAGTAAAAGTAGTGCCGTTTTTAAGCAACCATTGGAATCGAGATGTTGGAAGAGCAGCATTAGCTAATCGTGAAGTATTGGCTCAACAAATTGCGGATACCATTGCTAAAAATGATCTTGATGGTGTCAATGTTGATATCGAAAATGTTTCAGACGTTGAAAGTGATAATTATACGGATCTTGTTCGATTATTGAGAGAGAAAATACCTACGGATAAAGAAGTTTCCGTAGCTGTTGCTGCGAATCCAAATGGATGGACGAAAGGCTGGCATGGTTCCTATGATTATAAGAAGCTTTCGGATTACTCGGACTATCTTATGATTATGGCTTATGATGAAAGTTGGGAAGGGAGTGACCCTGGGCCAGTTGCAAGTATTTCGTTTGTAGAAAGTTCAATTAAATATGCGCTTACTCAAGGAGTACCAAAAGAAAAAATAGTACTTGGACTTCCACATTATGGTAGAGTTTGGATGGAGGGACAAACATATGGAGGGACTGGAATTACGAATCAAAGGGTGCAAGAGCTAATTACAAAATATCAAAGTACGTTAACCTTTGATACGGTTAGTCAATCCCCGAAAGCGACTGTCACAATAAAGTCTAGCGATCCCGTATATTATATCAATGGGAAAGCATTGAAGCCCGGTGTCTATACGATTTGGTATGAAAACGAACAATCGATTAAGGAAAAAGTGAACCTAGTCGATAAGTATGGGTTGAAAGGAACCGGGAACTGGGCCTTAGGGCAAGAAAATACATCCCTTTGGGGTGACTTTAAAACATGGATTCCTTCACAGACACAAATTGTTGCTGAACAAGTTACAAATGGAATGGTTGGTTTAACAACTACAAATGTAAATTTACGAGCATCCGCTTCAACTACCAGCTCGATATTGAAAAAGATACCAAGCGGAGCTTCTATAGAAATTACTGGTTCCATGATCAGCGATGAGACCTATCAATGGTTTCCTGTTAAGCTTAGTGATGGGACAACCGGCTTTATTGCATCCAATTATTTAAAAGCTATTCAAGCAAATGAAATGCATGGTGACAATCGATATCAGACAAGTGTTGCTATCTCTCAAAAAGGGTGGGAAGATACCAGTGATTACGTCGTGTTAGGTCGCGGTGATAATCCCATTGATGCTCTTACAGGTAGTGTATTAGCGAAAAAGTATCATTCGCCATTACTTCTTACAAAAACGAATTCTCTTCCTTCTGAAGCAAGTAAGGAAATTGATAGACTACAACCGAAAAATGTAATCATTCTTGGTGGAGAAGCCGCTATTTCAAAAGTAGTGGAAAAATCATTGGAGAATAAAGGAATTAATGTACAACGTATCAGTGGGGAAAACAGGTATGCTACAGCTACAAAGATTGCTGCAGAGGTTGGAACTTCAAACGAGATTATTCTGACCACAGGTGAAAATTCGCCTGACCCACTTTCCATTGCTCCTTATGCCGGAATGAAACAAATTCCGATTGTACTAACGAAGCCAAATGGACTATCTCCGGAAGTTTCGGAAATGGTTAAAAGCAATGGTATAAGTAAGGTGACGATTATAGGTGGAGAAACTGCCGTTTCTCCCGAAGTAGAGCAGCAATTAAAGCAACTAGGTGTTATTGTAAACCGAATATCTGGCTCGAATAGATATGCAACAAGTGTTGAAATAGCAAAAACGTATCAATCAGAATTTAACTTGGATAATGTCTATTTTTCTAGTGGTGTGAGTTACGTGGACGCCTTATCTGGGTCCCCATTAGCTGCAATGCAAGGAGCGCCTATTATTTTGTTAAATAAAGATACTATTCCTAATACTGTATCCGATTGGATTACCAATCAGGTTGATACGCAACATACTACAGTGAATTATTTAGGGGGATACCAAACCATTACTAAAAATAATCGCTTAAATGTGTTTAGACAAATGCAATAATTGTAGGTGAAATGGATGGTGCGAAAAGTTATATTTCCACTAGCATTATTAGGTATTTTTCTTATTAGTTTACTATTCCTTCAGGAAAAAGAAAATGATAGCATAAAGTAGACATTTTAAATACTGTTCATAATAATTTGTATGAAGCGATAAGTGGTACTTTAATGGCCGTCAGCCCCATAGGTAGAGGTGAATGTTTCATTATTGCCCCAAGACTGATATTAGTCTGGTACGGAAATTACTTCACCAGAATGGAACTGACTTAGGTGAAGTAGGTAGGGATACATATTTCGGATTTGGTCTTATTCAGTCAAGTAACGGAATATTTCTTCATGGTAGTAATCGATATGAAACAAGTATTGTTATAGCACAGCCCGGCTTGCCTTCCGAAGTAGAAAACGTTGTATTAGGGCGTGGTGATCTACTAGTTGATGCATTAACTGGTGCATTATTGGCTAAAAAGTATATCTCTCCATTATTAGTAACGAAGTCAAGTGTTTCACCTGAGGTAGTTGGACAAGAAATGGAACGGCTAAAACCTACCAATATTGTTATAATTGGGGGAATGTGCGATTTCTAACAATATATACAAGCAACTTATCCAAAAGGGATATAAGGTAACCAGGATAGTTGGAAATAACCGCTATGATACATCTGTACAAGTGGCAGAGCAAATTAGTAGTAACAATCAAATATTTTTAACTACTGGCGCGGATAGTCCAGATCCATTATCCATAGCACCATATGCTGGAAAAATGCAAATTCCAATTTTACTGTCTAATAATAGTGAATTACCTAGTGAAGTTTTATAGTATATAATAAAGAAAGGTATTTAAGAAGTAACAATAATAGGCGGTTAAACCTTATTATTATCAAATGAACTTCGTAAAGTATTAAGTAAGATAAGGGTTAGTTGTATTAATCGTAGTTCAGGTGATAGTTGTTACTAAACAGGGGTTAAAATTGTAGAAAAGTATATTTTGACTTTAGTAAAGTTTACTTTTCTAGTGATATAAGCTACGTTGATGCATTATGTGGTGCTCCTTTGGCTGCATTATATAATAGTTCACTTTTATTAACACATCGTGATTATCTACCTATAAGTGAAGCTAATTCGTTGGTTAGAAATAGACATCCAAACTTTTTTGAAGGCTATATCGTAATTGGGATAACCCCAAGATCGATCATTCAACGTTACTATAATTCAAAAGAGTGTTCATTTTATAATTAAAGTGCGCTTCTTTTTACTAGCTGAAGAAGTTTATCCTAGATAAAAAATAGAAATTGAAAAAATGTAAGGTTGATAACAAAATCATATTATAATAGAATGAAAGAATTAGTTATTAAACATTTGTTCGTAAAAGGATTATAACAAAAGAGGTGGAGAAAATGACTGATTTGAAGGTAACAGAAAAAAGATTCCGACCTGAAATAGAAGGGGTGCGAGTAGTTGCAGCTTTTTTAGTAGCGATATACCATATTTGGTTAGGAGCTGTTTCTGGTGGAGTAGATGTCTTCTTTATAGTTTCTGGTTATTTAATTACTGTATCTTTGTTAACGAAGATGGAAAGGTATGGAAAATTTAATTATTTTGATTACTTATTAGGTTTGGCAAGGAGATTATTTCCACTTTCTTTCACTGTCCTCTTTTTTACTGGCCTATTTTCTATTATAATTATGCCTCAACTACAGTGGAAGCAAATAATATCTGAAATTTTTTCCTCTGCTTTTTACTTTCAAAATTGGCAGTTGGCTACAAATGCTATTGATTATCTTGCACAAAATAATGATGCTAGCCCCCTACAACATTTCTGGGCACTTTCAATTCAAGGGCAATTTTATGTAACATGGCCATTAGTAATATTTACTGCGTATCTTATCGCAAAAAAAATCTTGAAAACACCGACTAGGAAAACACTCCTAGTTATTCTAAGTACTATGTTTCTGATTTCTATTGGATACTCTATTTATATTACTGATAATAATCAGCCTTGGGCTTATTTCGACACATTTGCTCGCGTTTGGGAATTTAGCTTAGGTGGTATAATAGCGTTATTGCTTCCATATTTAAGGATGAAAAAAACAATAAGTTTAATAATTGGATGGTTAGGTTTAAGTATCATATGTTTTACAGGAATTATTTTACCAGTATCCAATGTTTTCCCAGGATATGTCGCATTATTGCCAACCACTGGTGTAATTTTAGTCATTATAGCAGCTGAGAACGGAAGCAAGTTTGGTGTGGATAAATTATTAGGAACTAAACCATTTTTATATTTAGGGAATATATCATATGGTTTTTATTTATGGCACTGGCCGCTTTTAATTTTTTATTATGCTTACTTTGGTACAGATACTGTTTCTATTACTGATGGCATGTTAATAATGTTGCTCACTTTAATTCTATCAATAATTTCAGTGAAGGTAATTGAAACTCCAATAAGAAAAATAAACATAAAACAATCAAGAATGAAGTTAGCTGTAATCCTAGCAATAATCATTATCCCTGCACTTTCCTTAAATACTTCATGGGGGTTATATGCTAATGCAAATCAAGGCAAGTATACAGAAGTATTCAACATGGAAGATTATCCAGGTGCGTTTGTCGTCGAAGAAGACATTAAACCTAATCCAAATAAAGAACCGATATTAATGGAAGCAAATGCAACTAGTGCATTACCTGAATTTTATTCATCTAGTTCCTGTTATGCTAATAACCGTGAAGAAACGGAAGTGGAGATTTGTTCCTTTGGTGAAACCGAAAGTCCCGATTATACTATTGCGCTCGTAGGTGGTTCTCATTCTGGTCATTGGTTCCCTGCACTGATTGAATTGTCGGAAAAGTTGAAATTGAAAATTGACATTTATAATAAAGATGGTTGTCGATTTACTGATGATGATTTTAACGGACAAATGACTGACGAATGTATGGAATGGAATAAAAATGTAATTCAACCATTAATGGATAATGCACCGGATATTATTTTCACTACTGCAAATGTTAACAATGGGAGTACAGTTCCCATAGGCTATATTAACCAATGGAAAAAGTTTGAAGGGGTAACTGAGATATTTGCTATACGTGATAATCCAAGAATGAAAGAGAAAATACCAGTGTGTTTAGAAACAAAAAGTCCAGATGAGTGTTCCGTTCCAAGGGAGGATGCATTATCAGATATTCCACCGTGGGAAAATACTGAAGGTATACCAAACAATGTGACTTTCGCAGATTTATCGGATTATTTTTGTGATGATAATACCTGCAAACCAATTATTGGTAACGTTATTGTATACAGAGATCAGCATCATCTCACCAATCTGTTTGTTAAGACCTTGGCGCCTGCTCTAGAGGAACACATCATAAAAGCACTAGATAAAATAAAAGAATGATAGAATGCAATATCTATACTATTGATCTATAACCATTGGTAGATAATGAGAAAGTTAACATCTATCTGATAAATAGAAGCAACCTTTTTGGACCTTATTGGAGCTATATCAGTAAACTTTAAATTTAATTATTTCTTGATGCACCCGTGCCCTATAGTGCAAAATTACAACCGCCAGTTCTACCGGCGGTTGTGTAATGTATATTACATTTCCCCTACAAAAATTTACAAATCTCCAAAAAATATATTTCCATATATAAATTTATGATATAATACACTCTAATGTAAAATTAGCTTTTAAACTTCATTTTATATTATAACTTCATATAAATTAGGTGATTCATTTGAAAGAATTTGACCAGCTACCAAAGTCAATAAAAAAAGCTGTGAGATATATAAAACAGGATGCGCCAGAAGATCAATTAAAGCTTATTCAAAAAATGATTGAAAATGCCTTTGAATATAGAGATAAGCAGACGGATTAAAGGAGTTACTATATATGGAAACGAAAATAAAAGAAACGAAACAATTAGAAATATTGTTGCAGGAAGCATATGAAAAAGGATATGAAGGAGCAACGCTTCAAGAGTTGTTAGAGCAAATGAAGAGTGGTTTGAAGCGTATAACCCAGATGAAATAGAGTAGTATTGTTAATCTTAATCCGGAAAGAAGGTCTTCTTACATCCCTCTTATGTATTCGTATGTTTTTTCTTTAAATTCATAAAAGTCTGAATTCTATATAGTTGAACTGAAAGATAGATAATAGTTAACCTAGTATAATAGTATTTCTTTCTAATAAAAAAAGTATCTAACCGTAGTTAGATACTTTCTTATTTTATCTTTATCTATTTCTAGCTTCATCAGCAATAAGTAATCCAATTGTATCATTCTTTTTCCATATAGAGTTAAAGTAAGAAACTGGCACAGGTCGGTTACCTACATATGGTGAGATCTCTGGTGTTAATACGGGACGTCCTAATATTTGCTGCGACCAGTCTGCTCTTCGTCCACCTCCTGGGATTCCTCTTGTATAATATAAAGGATAACCTGTTTTGGTACTTACTTGTTGTGCAATTCGCTTACTGATTGCAAGTAGTGAATTGTTTATTCCGAGTAAATCGTCTCCAAAATATAGGATCTCTCCTGAAGAGTGATAATCAACTTCGGTTTTAAAGTTATGAGCTATTGTGAATTCATATAGTGCTTTTGATTCTGGTTCTGACAATGGATTATAGCCTTTAAAATTGGTCGGTGACGGTTTACCAGGGTTATTTTGAACATAATTCCAATTAGTAGGGAAATTTCTATTTAAATCTACCCCTCGGATATTAGCTTTCCATCCACTAAAATCAGTACTTCCATTGTTCATTCGAATTACTTCTGCTTTATTGCTAGCGCTGGATGCACCGAATTGTACCAAGGAAACACCATCAGGGTTTACCATCGGTACAAACCAGATTGAAACGTCATCTAAAATACTTTTGGTATTATAAGATCCAAATTTATTTCCCTTTGCGTATGAATAAGCATACTCATCAATCATTTTCATTAATACATTTGTTGTCATATGCTCTCGTGCATGCTGAGAAGCATTAAGAAACACTTCTTTTTTTCCAAAACCTAGTTTAACTGCATATAAGTTGCGTCCTTCTACAGACTTACCAATTATTTCGGATTTTACGAGATAAGGATATTGATCTTCCAGTTTTTTTATGTCCTTTATCATTTGATTATAAGAATACTTAGAGACATTTCCGTTTACAACTTTAGACAAGATATATATTCCTTTACCGCTTCTAGCCAATCGTAAAAAGTTATTAGCTTTTTGTTTAATACTATTATATACCCCTGTTGAGTTAATTAATTTGTTATATCTATCTATAGCCGTACTATAATTTCCACTTTGTTGTTTTTTAGCAGCCCAGTCTAATAATAATTGAGCACTGCTATTTAACCCATTTTTAATTCGCTTATCTCGTGGATATAATAAATAACCATGATTATAGATATCCAGTTTTTCTGAAATTTTATTTGCATGATTCGCCTGTGCAATAATATCTAATTCTGAAGGTAGTTGTTTCCCTTTTTCAACATATTCGATTTTCATTTCTATCTCTTTAATAAGGATACTTTTTAAGATAGGAGAACTAAGAATCTTTTCATACCTGCTCAAAGAAGTTTCTAGATTACCTTTTTGATGTTGGTTAGTCGCCCAGTCCAGTAAGGAAATTGCACTTGTATGAATAAAGTCTTCGAATTGCTTACTCCTTGGATATAATTCATAACCCTTAATAGATATTTCTAATTTCTCTGAAGCTTTATTTTTGTTATCTATTTGTGTAATCAAATCTTTTTCTGTAGGAAGTGTTTTGTTTTCCGAAGCATAAGCTAACTTATTCTCGGTTTCTTTTACTATACTATTTATTAATTTTGGTGATTTAATAATGGCTTCATAACGATTTTTTGCTATATCAATGATTCCTAGTTGATGTTGTTTTGTAGTCCAATCCAATAAGATAAGTGCACTATTATTAATAGCTTCTATAAATTTTTTATTTCTTGGATAGATTTCGTAACTATCAATTGATAGTTCTAATTTTTCAGAAGCTTTATTAGAATCTTCTATTTTCATTAACAGTTTGTTTTCTTTAGGTAAGATTTTGTCATCTAGTGTAAATTGAAGCTTCTTTTCCACTTCAGGTATTAAATCATCTAACATTGGAACATCAAGTAATCTTTCATAGCGGGTTCTAGCTGTTGCAATATTTCCTATTTGGTGTTGGTTAGTAGCCCAATCTAACAAGTTAATGGCACTGGCATGAACAAGTTCTCCAAATTTCTTATTTCTCGGATAAATCTTATTACTTTCTATCGATAGACTTAACTTTCTTGAAGCACTGCCTTCAGTTAATATTTGTTCAATTAATCGTTCTTCAGTTGGTAAAACATTTCCTTCAAGTGCAAATTCTAATTTTCTAATTGTTTCTTGCTTTAGGATATCTTCTAATATAGGTGATTGTAATAATCTTTCATACCGGACTTTAGCTGTTATAATATTTCCTGTTTGATGTTGATTTGTAGCCCAATCTAATAATAGAATTACACTGTTGGATAGACCATCTTTTATTAAAGAATCCTCTGGATATAGTTCATATCCTTCTACAAATAACGCAAACTTCTCAGATGCTTTTAATGAACTATCAGCTAATTTATATAACTGCTTAGCAGTTAGTTGGTTTTCTAATGCACGGTCAAGGTTGTCCTCGGTTTCTTGCTGAATTTTTTCTTTTAAAACAGGCACATTTAGTATACTTTCATAACGATCAATTGCAACGTCATAATTTCTAAGTTGATGCTGTTTGTCTGCCCAATTAAATAGTAACTGAGCACTGATATTTAGCCCCTCAACTATTTGAATATTATGTGGATATAATTTATAGCCCTGCAAATAGGTATTTAATTTGCCAGAAGCTCTATTATTCTTATTTGCTTTATCAATGATGTTGTCAATTGTAGGGAGTACGTCACCTCTTAAGGCGAACTCTAATTTGTTTTCTGTCATTTCTTTAACATTAGGTTCTAATAGCGGAATATCTAATATTACCTCGTAACGTTCTTGTGCTGAATCAACGTTTCCTTTAAGGTGTTGACTTGTTGCCCAGTTTAATAGTGATAGTGTACTTTGTTGTAATCCTTCATTTATTAGTTCATTATCTGGGTATAAGCTATATCCCTCTAAGAAAATATTTAGAATTTCTGAGACCTTATTTGATTGTTTAGCAAGTACGTCATAGTGATTTGGTGCTAGTTGATTCTCTATGGCATACTCAAGATATTTCTTAGTTAATTGTCGTATTGCTGCATCTGAAACGGGAGCATCTAAAATAGCTTCATAACGTGTTTTTGCGGTATTATATTTTTTTAACTGATGTTGTCTATCTGCCCAATTAAATAGCATGCGAGCACTATTATTAACCCAAATTTCTAGTTGTTCACTTCCTGGGTATAAGGAATAACCTTCAGAAAATATTTGTAATTTTCCAGATGCAGTACTATTGGTATTAGCGGCATTAATAATTTCATTTTCAGTAGGAAGTTTTTTTCCTTTTTCGATATAATCTAATTTTTTTTGAGTTTCTTTGATTAATTGTTCAATTAATTTTGGTGCATTAAGAATGCGATTATATCGTAATTCAGCAACCGCTAATTCTCCGTTTTGATGTTGCCTAATAGCCCAATTTAATAGTAACCTTGCACTTGTATTTATACCATCTACAAATCTATCATCCGATGGATAATGGGTATAACCTTCTATAAAAGCATCTAGTAGTGAGAATGCTGTAGTTTGTGAGTTGGCATATTCCAACCACTCATCTGCTGTAAGTATTTCTTCGTCATTAGACTGCTTTGAGCTGTTTACTTCATCCATATTATCACTAGCTTCTTCGCCATATATTGTATTTGGATATGTAAGTATAGTTACTAATAATAATAAAAATAATAGTTTTTTCAAAAACGTTCCCCCTTTTGTATTAAAATATTGTAAAAATTCACAGGGTATTATTATATCAATATTATTACAATTATTAAAGAGCAAAAAACTATTTAATAGTACTATATTCCTATATTCATAGGTTCGTAGAAACATATTTAGAGGAAGCTTCGGAACAACTATATTTTATAATTCTAAAAGCTATAGCGAATAAGAGGAATCATTGAAAATACATCCTAACCCCAATAATAATAAGAACAAATGACAACATCTGAACAATGACCTTACTAGGAATTTTTTGAGCTAGTTTAACCCCAACCTGTGATCCAATAATTACCCCAAATCCTCCCCAAATGACAGTTAACCAATCGATATTGCTATAAAATAGCTGAGAAGCTACACCAACTGATGAATATATACATAAAGCAAATATAGATGTTGCAGTAGCATTGTGAGTAGGGACATGAAATAAATAGATTAATATTGGAACTAAAATCCATCCCCCGCCTATTCCTAAATAACTAGAAAGTATTCCCATAAAAAAACCAAGTATTAATAACCATTTAAACTTCCTATTACTTTCTTTAAATAATGAAACTTTATTTTCCCCAATTTTTTGTTTGGAAGATGGTAAGCTCTTCGTTAATAGAAAAACTCCTAAAACTAATAATACAGAGGCAAATACGATATAAAATGACTGTGAAGAATATAATTGCAATAACCAAACACCAATTAAAGAGCCTGGTATTGCGCCCACTCCAATTGCAATACCCACTCTAAATTGAATTTTCTTTTGTTTAACATAACCAAAAACTCCTGAAATAGAGTTAATCAACACGATTACTAACCCCGAACCTGCTGCAACAGCCGGCTCCATATTTAAAATTAATAGTAATGCCGGTACAAATATGAAACCGCCACCAGCACCGATAATTGTTCCATAACATCCTGCAGTAATACCCAAAATAAGAAGTATTAGTACGAATGATATATCCATTTGAATCTCCTCCATAGATTTAAATTAACAGGGGAGAAATGACACTGTAAATATAAATAAAGTTATATGGTATAACCAATGATAATAATTGCCCAAATAACGGAGAGGCTCATACTTCATAACTGTTATGAATAAGGTATAAATATTTTTTATAGTGAAAATAGTAAAAATTTATTGAAACGCTTTCATAAGTTGTTATAATAATAATACAAATATTAATACAAATATTTTTCAGATAATAATTCATGAAGAAAGCGGAGATTAAATGGAAAGTAAGTTAGGCATTTTCGATCAAACAATTGATAACGGTAGCGGTGTTCCACTTCATTTACAAGTGAGGGACATTTTAAGAAAAGAACTACTTGAAAGAAAGTTAGTTGATGAAAGCGGGAAAATTGCTACAGAGCATGAATTAATGAAGCGTTTTGGAGTCAGTCGAGTAACGATAAGAACAGCCCTTAAACTACTAGTGGAGGAAGGTATTATCGTTCGGGAAAGAGGAAGAGGTACATTTCTTCGTACAAACCACCCAGAAAACTGGTCTGGTAGATTGAAAGGGTTTACAGAAATTATTAAGGAATCGGGTTTTCAACCAGGAGCTAAAATATTGGAAAAAGGTTTTATTACGAATAGTGATGAAAATTCTATCTATACGGATAAATTGCATACAGATCATGCTTGGCAACTAAAGCGATTACGTTATGCTGATGAACATCCTGCAGCAATTGAACATGCTTATTATCCAGAAGAATATGCAGCAAATTTACAAGATCAAGATTTAAAATCCATTGCAATATATAAACATTTTGAAGAAGAATTAAATGTATATCTAAAAGAAGCAAAGCAAGTGATAAGCGCTGTGAATGCGGATGCGGACACAGCAAAATTATTGCAAGTAAAGGAGGGAGAAGCGCTTTTATATATAGAACGAATTACGTATTCCTCGAATTCGGAGCCAATCGAATTTTTAAAGGCAATATATTTACCAGTCTATTTTCAATACTTAATAAAACTATCTAGAAGTGGTATTTAATTAGAATTATAGAATTACAGGAGGATTCAATATGGCAGATAAACCAAATGTATTGTTAATTTTAAACGATGATATGGGATATTCCGATATTGGCTGTTATGGGGGAGAAGTTCAAACGCCAAACTTAGACAAATTAGCTGAAAAAGGAGTTCGCTTTACGCAATTTTATAATACAGCAAGATGTAGTCCATCAAGGGCTTCCTTACTAACTGGTTTGCATCCCCATCAAACAGGAATTGGAATATTAACTTATGACAGTGGACCAGAAGGATATCCAGGAGATTTAAATAATGAATGTGTAACTATTGCGGAAGTTCTAAAGGGTAGTGGATATAAAACCTATATGAGTGGAAAATGGCATATTGCAAAAAGCTTAAAAGTACCATCAAACAATTGGCCATTACAAAGAGGGTTTGATGAATTTTACGGCACAGTTATTGGTGCAGGAAGCTTTTATGACCCGAACACGTTAACACGTGGAAATGAGAATATCGAACACGAACCAAAAGAAGACAAGGACTTTTATTATACCGATGCCATTAGTGATCAAGCAGTTGATTACATTAAAGACCATGCGAAGAATTCACCAGATGAGCCGTTTTTTGAGTATGTAGCTTATACTGCGCCACACTGGCCACTACATGCAAAAGAAAAAGATATTGAAAAATATAAAGGTCGTTTTGAACAAGGATGGGATCAACTACGTGAAGAACGTCTTCAACGGTTAGTTGAGATGGGGATCCTAGATGAAAATTGGAAGCTTACAGAGCGTGATCCTAGTCAACCAGCTTGGGAAGATGCGGAGGATAAAGAATGGTTAGAAAGATGTATGGAAGTATATGCTGCTCAAATTGACAGCATGGACCAAGGGATTGGTCGAATTATCGATGCATTAGAAGAAACAAACCAATTAGATAATACAATCGTTATTTTCCTATCAGACAACGGAGCATGTGCAGAGGATATCCCTGTTGGTGTTCCTACTGAAGAATTAGTGAATAATTTGCTTATTGCTAAATCTCACACAAGAGAAGGGGAAGAGGTTGCATTTGGGAATGACCGATCCATCATGCCTGGTCCAGAAGATACATACCAAAGTTATGAAACAGCATGGGCAAATTTGTCAAACACACCATTTAGACTTTATAAACATTGGGTGCATGAAGGTGGTATAGCAACTCCTTTGATCGTCCATTGGCCAAAAGGGTTAAAGGAAAAGGGAACATTAAGACATACACCTGGTCAATTAACAGACATCATGGCAACGATTGTTGAAATTACTGGTGCAACATACCCTGAGACACACAATGGCAATAAGATTTTACCTCTGGAAGGAAGAAGTTTAATGCCAGTGTTACAGGATGATCAAGCAGATGAAACACCACTGTTCTGGGAGCATGAAGGAAATGCTGCGATTCGTATTGGAAAATGGAAATTAGTCAAAAAGTATCCAGGACCATGGGAACTATTTGATATGAGTGAAGATAGAACAGAAATGAATAATCTAGCAGATCAATACCCAGACCTAGTGGAAGAAATGGCAGTAAAATACGAAAAATGGGCGAATCGATGTCGAGTTGTTCCAAGAGATAAAATTCTTCGTTTAATGAATGAGAGTGGTGCAGGTAAAGCGTTTTGGGAAGATGATTAAAGCTAGGAGCGATGGGAGAATTTTAAGTGAATAATTGTTGTAGCATTCAAAGAAGTTCATCTCAACCCCAATTGGAAAAACAATTTATTGAAAAAACGCAGAAAGCGAACACCGAAAATATGGTATCTCTCTCTGGAGGAAGCTTTTTAATGGGGACAGATAGTGAAGAAGGCTTTCCAGCTGACAGAGAGGGGCCGGTTCGAGAGGTAAACCTTGACCCATTCTATATTGATATTTGTGCTGTTACCAATGAGGATTTTGCCGAATTTGTGGGAGACACAGGGTATAGAACAGATGCAGAAAAGTTTGGTTGGTCATTTGTGTTTTATTTATTTGTTACAGAACAAGCCAATAAAGATGTATTGCAAGTTGTTAGAGATACGCCGTGGTGGTTGGTTGTAAATGGAGCGAACTGGAAGAGTCCAGAGGGTTATGGTTCCACCATTTCTGATCGGATGGATCACCCGGTTGTACATGTTTCGTGGAACGATGCGGTGGCGTTTTGTAATTGGAGTGGCAAGAGGTTACCCACCGAAGCGGAGTGGGAATATGCAGCTAGAGGTGGACTAGAGCAACAGAGGTATCCATGGGGGAACGAACTACATCCTAACGGGGATCATGTATGCAATATTTGGCAAGGTGATTTTCCTAAACATAATTCTAAAGCGGATGGATTTTTATCAACTGCACCAGCGAAATCGTTCCCAGCAAATAAATACGGTCTTTACAATGTATCCGGTAATGTATGGGAATGGTGTTCAGATTGGTTTCGTACAACTCAGGAACCTACAAATAAAGAAGGAAAAACAATTAAAGGTGGTTCTTATTTATGCCATGAATCCTATTGTAATAGATACCGAGTTGCTGCTAGAAGCTCTAACACCCCAGATAGTTCAACCGGGCATATGGGTTTTCGATGTGCATTAGACGGATAAGTGGTATGAAATAACAATAAAAAATAGGGTAAGGGAGAGGTCAATTCTATGATGAAATGGTCATTTCGATTTTTGGTAGCACTGACAGTTAGTAGTATTTTAGTAGGATGTGGTGTTGGAAATTCGACAGATGGTAATGGGGATCCTGAGTATGTACTCAAAGCAGCTAATGTATTAGCGGAAGATGATGCTTCTAGTAAGGGATTAGATAAATTTGCTGAATTAGTCGAAGAAAAGTCCGATGGGAACATAAAAATTGATGTATTACATGGCGGGCAGCTAGGATCTGGTGTTGAAACATTTGAAGCGGTTAAAAATGGAAACTTAGACATGGCAGCTGATTCTTTTGCAAACTTAGCAACAATTACACCGGCATTTGAAATGTTTCACTTTCCTTTCTTGTTCGAGTCAAGAGACCAAATGTTAAATGCGCTTAATAGTGACAAGGTTCAAGATCAGATAAATGAAGAGTTAACAGATGTTGGGCTATCGTGGTTTACAACTTTTGAAATAGGTGGTCCACGTGTAATTGGTACTTCCGAAGTGAAGATTAATTCCATTGAAGATTTACAGGGGTTAAAATTCCGTGCATCTAGATCTCCACTTGAAATTGCTAGTCAGGAAGCATGGGGAGCGACAGGAGTAACGGTTGATTGGCCAGAAACTCCAGAATCTGTCCGATTAGGAATGGTTGATGGTTTAACAGTTCCTTATGCAAGTTTTTATTCTGCTAAGTTCCATGAAGGTGATCTGATCAATTACATTGCAGATGTAAGTTTCCAGAACTATGCTTCTGTTACCGTTGTAAATAGAGAAAAGTGGAATGAACTACCGGAGGACGTTAGAGAAATTCTAGTAGAGGCTGAACAAGAAGCGAAAGAATGGCACATAGATTTTGTAAGCGATTACGTTACAGAGAACATTAAAGAAATGAAGGAAGCAGGAGTGGAAGTCTACACAATTCCAGAAGATAGCTACAATGAAATCAAGGATGTCACTATTGACAAGGTTTGGGATGAGTTTATTGGTGATGAAGGTATGTCACAGGAAAAGCTTGACCTAATCCTAGAAGAAAGAGGCCCAGTTGGGGATAATGGCTGGGGTTACGATATCACACAGTAATTACCTTTAATGATTTGATAACTTGTTTGGGGGCGTTAGAGAAGCCCCCAAATTTTGAAGTATAGGAGAATAATAAGGATGAATAGACAAAAGACGTTTGATTCTTTGGATAGAGTCGATCAAGTGATTGCTAAAGCGGTAGAGATTGTTTGCGTTATTCTTTTAGCTGCAATTGTAATTGTTACATCTATGTCTGTATTTTCACGGTTTGTTATATTTAATCCATTGAACTTCGCTGATGCACTATCGAAATATTTAATGATGTGGATGGTGTTTTTAGGGTCAGGTATCGCCGTGAGGGCCGGTGAACACATTGTTGTGGATATGTTTACGGATAAGATAAAAGGAAAATCGAAAAAAATGTTATTGATTGTTATTGATATCTTAATATCTGTTTTTTTAATTATCATTATCTATTACGGCTTTATCAATGCGTGGAGCGGGAAAGACTCACATGATCCATTTGTCTTTGGAGTAAGTATGATGATCCCATATCTATCTGTACCAGTGGGATTCAGCTATATTTTATTTCAATTAAATTTAACAACTGTACTATCCATACTAAAGGTTGAGAAACAACCTAGTTCGTAAGTAAACAAGTCATTCTTTTACAGAGTACTTGTATATGAATTTTAGAGGAGTTTTTACATGAGTACATTACTAATATATGTAATTATGTTTTTAGTTTTAATAGCTATTAGTGTTCCGATCGCTTTTGCATTAGGCCTTTCTACATTAGTTGCTTTTGTGCTTACTAATAATCCAATAGATTTGTTTGCACAGCGATTATGGACCGGATTGGATAAATTTACTCTAGTTGCTATTCCTTTCTTTATATTGGCAGGAGAACTCATGGGTGGGTCTGGAATTCTAGTCCGCTTATTGGATTTTGCAAGACTGATAGTTGGGAAGATTAAGGGTGGGCTTCTTTATATTAATATCTTTGTAAGTATGCTCTTTGGTGGAATTAATGGATCTGCAGTTGCTGATACGAGTGCTGTTGGGTCTATGTTAATACCTGCTACCAAAAGAGAATATAAAGATCCAGAGCTAGCAGCAGCAGTAACGGCAATAAGTTCTGTCGTTGGGCCTATAATTCCACCGAGTTTACCGATGCTCATTTATACTTTCGCAGCAGCCAATGTTTCTGTAGCAGCATTGTTTTTAGCTGGAATCATCCCGGGAATTTTACTAGGCTTAAGTATGATGGCCGTGACATTTTTTATTGCAAAGAAAAGAGATTATCCAAGGGATGGAAGAACGTATACATTTAAAGAGGTACTACGAATATTAGGTAGATTCTTAATTGCTGCTGTACTGCCGATTATAATGGTGGCGGGAATAGTTGGTGGTGTAGTAACTCCTACAGAAGCAGGTTGTATTGGAATTATTTATGCCTTATTAATTGGTTTCTTTGTAACAAAAGAATTGACTCTAAAAGCGACTTATAAAGCGATGGTTCGGACAATCATTGTAACGGCTATTGTCATGATCATGATTGCGATAGGAAATGTGGCAACATGGTGGCTGTCTATTCAAGGAATTCCTGCAGACATAAGTACCTTCTTCCAAAATGTCACAAGTAGTCCAGCAATCTTTTTGTTTTTAATGTTGATTTTGTATATTTTTATTGGCTTATTTATTGAACAAGCTGCAGCAATGATCATGCTTGTACCAGTTTTTGCCCCTCTAGCAACTACTTATGGTATTGATCCAATGCATTTTGGGTTGGTAACGGTCCTAGCATTGGCAATTGGCTTAATTACGCCACCGGTGGGAATTTGCTTGTTTGTATCAAGCAGTATAGCGAAGGTTAAGTTACAGCGAGTCTTCGTTGTTTCGATACCGTATTTAATTGCAATGACAATCGTTCTTTTATTAGTGACATTTGTTCCACAGATATACTTGTGGTTACCAAGAATGTTAGGTTTTTAAATAATAATATCCTTCTCTATTTAATCGGAGAAGGATATTTATTTATACATACAGGAAGGTAGATGGGCATGAGGATAGGTTATTTAGAAACTTTTTGTCAAGTTGTAGAAGAGGGAAACATAAGTAAGGTAGCTAAAAATAATTTTATTACCCAACCTGCGATTACAAAACAGATTCGCCAGCTGGAAACCCTTTATGGTACGCAATTATTTGAAAGAAATAACGGAAATCTTGTTGTAACAACGACAGGAAAGCGTTTATACGAGATAGCAAAACAGCTAGTTTTTGATTATAATCAGTCATTCGCTATGATTGATCAGGTAAAAGGAATTGAAAGTTCTAGTTTGAAAATCGGAGCATCTTTTACGATAGCGGAATATATACTCCCACATGTATTGGGAGAATTTAAGAAGATACATTCCAATATTGATATTACGTTGGAGGTCAGTAGTACACCAAATATTCTTCATAGATTAAGAGAAAATAAAATAGGTATGGCACTTGTTGAAGGGGAAGTATATACGGATGAAGATTTAATTGTTAATAAATTTGCAGAAGATGAACTAGTACTTGTCTGTTCTCCTGACCATCGCACGTTTGCCCTATCACAATCAGTTAGAGTAGAAGACCTGTCACATGAAAAGTTTATCTGGCGAGAAGAAAACTCGGGGACGAGGTTACTCGTTGAAAAAATGTTAGGTGAAAACTGGTCAGATATAATTAACATTTATATGGAGCTTGGTAGTACGCAGGCGATTAAAGGCGCTGTAGAGATTAATTTAGGAGTGGCAATTCTTTCATCACTTGTCATTGATACAGAGCTAAAACAAAACATGCTGAAAAAAATAAATATCGAGAATGTAGAACTTAAAAGAGATTTATGGGCAGTACAGAGGAAAGAGCGTTTTGTTAATAAACTTGAAGGAGAATTTATAAAGTTCATTAAGAATTATCAGTTTTGATGCGGAAAGGAGTAATTGTATGGAAACGTATATCATGTCCATTGATCAAGGGACAACTAGTTCCCGTGCTATAATTTTTAATCATCGAGGAGAGATCGTAGAATCTGCCCAAAAGGAATTTGAACAACATTTCCCACATCCTGGTTGGGTAGAGCATGATGCAAATGAAATTTGGACATCTGTACTTGCTTGTATAGCTGAAGTACTAAGAAAAGCAGATATAGAGCCAAGTCAAATAGCTGGCATTGGTATTACAAATCAGCGGGAGACTACTGTTGTATGGGATAAAAATACGGGCAAACCAGTATATAATGCGATCGTTTGGCAATCAAGACAAACAGAAGGTATTTGTAAAGAGTTAAGAGATGCTGGATATAATAACATGTTTAAAAGTAAAACTGGATTACTGATCGATCCGTATTTTTCAGGAACAAAGGTAAAATGGATTCTTGATCATGTAGAAGGAACGAGAGAACGAGCTAATAATGGAGAGTTATTATTTGGAACCATTGATAGTTGGTTGGTATATAAATTGTCAGGAGGAAAAGCACATATTACAGATTACTCCAATGCATCTCGTACATTATTGTTTAATATTTATGATCTTGTCTGGGATGATGAGCTTTTGGATATATTAACGATTCCTGCAAGTATGCTACCTGAGGTTCGACTGTCATCAGAAATATATGCTCGTACAGTGAGCTATCACTTCTTTGGTCATGAAGTACCGATTGCAGGTGTTGCCGGTGATCAACAAGCAGCACTTTTTGGTCAGGCGTGTTTTGAGAAAGGTATGGTGAAAAACACTTATGGAACAGGTTGTTTTATGCTAATGAACACTGGGGAACAAGGGATAGCATCGGAGCATGGATTACTTACAACACTGGCTTGGGGAGTTGACGGTAAGGTTGATTATGCTCTAGAAGGCAGTGTATTTGTTGCTGGTTCAGCAGTGCAATGGTTGCGTGATGGCATAAAGATTATTGAAAATGCTCCTGAGAGTGAGGTTTTGGCTTCTAAGGTAGAATCAAGTGATGGCGTTTATATGGTACCAGCTTTTGTGGGGCTTGGCACTCCTTATTGGGATAGTGAAGCAAGGGGGGCAGTATTTGGGTTAACACGAGGAACGACAAAAGAGCATTTTATTCGTGCAACATTAGAGTCGTTAGCATACCAAACGAAGGATGTTTTAGATGCAATGGTGTCTGATTCACATATTGAGTTGCAGTCTTTACGAGTAGATGGTGGCGTAGTAAACAATAACTTATTGATGCAATTTCAAAGTGATATTTTAGGATTGTCAGTTGATCGCCCGGCAATAAGGGAAACTACCGCATTAGGCTCTGCGTATCTAGCAGGATTAGCTGTTGGTTATTGGGAAAGTAAGGAAGAGATAGCTAAATTACGGAAGAAAGAGATGGGTTTTCATGTGAAGATGAAAAATAATGATAGGGAAAGATTATATAATGGATGGAAGAAGGCTGTGGAAGCTGCAAGGGTGTTTAAATAAGGGGAATTTCGCATAGTTTGTTGCTGTTTTTATATGGATTGTGAAGTAACAGCACTGCTCTTAACACCAGTACGGAATCTTGAAATGTGACTAAGGTGTCTTCGTGACTTTCCTTCGAGCTTCACTCGTTGAATTGTTGCTTGTGAGCGAATACTTCGATTTTTGAGCGAATCGTTGCTGGTTCTGAGCGAATATTTCATTTTATGAGCGAATTGCTGCTGGTTGTGAGCGAATATTTCATTTTTTGAGCGAATCGCTACAGATAACCTTGGTATTAGAAATTGTGAAATTTGGGGATATGAGTTTGTAGTAGCGCGAATCATTCGCACAAACCTTTGGTGCGGACGTACGAAACCCGTGACGAACGCACCAACCTCCAAAAAGCACGTCAGTCAGTGCTTTTAGTCATCCTCCCTGCATTCCTAAATTTAACACTTCCTATTTTATCCAATAATGCTATACTAAAAGAAAGAAAACTCCGACTTTAACACAAATACTGAATATTAACTCCGAAATATATATAAACGATAAGGAGAGAAAACCGTGACTAAAATTATTGCTCATAGAGGAAGTGCTGGGACACATCCTGAAAATACGATGGCAGCTTTCCGAGAGGCGGAACATGTTGGTGCGGATGGGATTGAGCTAGATGTCCATCTCACGAAGGATGGTAAATTGGCCGTCATCCATGATGAAACGGTTAATCGAACAACGAATGGAAAAGGGCATGTAAAGGATTTTACGATGAGTGAGCTACACCGGTTAGATGCTGGGTCTTCTTTTTCGACGGAATTTCCATATGAAAAAATTCCGGAATTAACGGAAGTACTAACATGGTTGGAGCAGACGGGTCTTACCGTGAATATTGAGCTTAAGAATGTGTTCTATTTAGACTATCCGGGGATAGAAGAGAAGGTGTTAGAAGAATTAGAACGATTCGATTTGAAGTCAAGGGCAATTATTTCATCGTTCAATCATCTAGGGCTATATAGAATGCGAAAGTTAGATCCAATGATTGATATTGCTATTTTATTTTCCGAGAAGTTATATGAACCGTGGAAATATGCAGAATCGCTTGGAGCAACGAGCTTGCACCCGCATGTATATAGCATGACCGATGAAATGATCCATACATCAGAACAGCAAAATTATCCTGTTCGTCCATTTACAATAAATGACGAAATGCACATGGAAAGATTAATCCATGCGGGGTGCTCAGCAATTATAACTGATTATCCGGAACGTGCCATAGCAGTAAAAGAAAGATTAAGGAGTGAAGATAGTTGGGGAAGGTAACCAAGTATTTTCATAGTAACATATTTAATAAATCGTTCGAATACCATCTACTAAAGCCTGACCATCCAATAAATGATGCCAATATTTTATATGTGCAGGATGGGAATGATTATCTAGAACTTGGTGAGTTTGAAGAGGCGTACCGAAGTTGTGAACTGGCATCTATGACCAATTGGATTATCATATTTATTCATCCAGGCACATCGGAAGAAAGGTGGCAGTCCTATCATCATAAAGGTCAATTATTTAACAAGTACATTGATTTCATGTATGAAGAATTCATGCCAAGTGTAGAACAAGAACTAGATGTGAAACGAATTTCAAAAAAAGGATTACTTGGAGATTCGCTTGCTGCAAATATAAGCTTACATATTGCTGCTAGAAAACCGGAACATTGGACACATTTGTTACTCCAATCAGCAGCGATTATGAAACAAGATATCGCATGTATAGCTGGTTTGAAGGAAGCAATACCCTGGAATGTCTATCAAACGGTAGGTATTTACGAAGATGAATTTGTGTCTCCCATAACCAATGAAAGACTGTTTATTTATACGCGTAATCGTGAATTACATGAGGTTTTTCAGCGTAAAAAAGTAAATGTACACTTTTCTGAAATGGCGGAGAACCATCTATGGGAGTTTTGGAAAAGGGATCTACCTAGTGCACTATTATTTTTCCTAAAGTCCTAAAAGTCCTAAAAGTTAAGTTGACTGTAAATTTTGAATAACCTATAATTAAAATTGGAGGATATATCCTCTTTATAATTTATTATAGAAAAATAATTTCACATAAACGATCTTTATAGGGGGTGCGTACATGGAAAGCTGCAGCTTAGGGATTGATATTGGTGGGACAAAAATTGCAGCAGGATTAGTGAGTCGAAGTGGTGAAGTGTTTGAGCAAAAAAACTATCCTACTCCTCAAGAATCCAATCAAAGTATATTAGAAGTATTACGAGAGATAATTAGTAGCTTTCCAGGAATAGCCTTGGAGATGGATAAAAACCTAATTGGCATTGGGGTCGGTTCCGCGGGTCAGGTTAATTTTAAAGATGGGCAAATACTATCAGGTACTACGAACATAAAAGACTGGAACAATATACATATAACAAAATATCTTAATCAATTTACGGATTTACCGATTTGGCTTGATAATGACGCCAATACATTTGCTGTGGCGGAATATGTCCATGGTAGCGCAAGAGGTACTAATGATATGGTTTGTCTCACCCTTGGCACCGGTGTTGGTGGAGGAATTATCTCAAATGGCGATTTGATCCGGGGTGATTGGGGAGGAGCGGCAGAGCTAGGGCATATTACAGTAGATATGAATGGTCCTGCTTGTAACTGTGGATCCAATGGGTGTATGGAAGTGTATGCATCTGGAACGGGAATTGCGAACAGAATGAAAGAGCATTTAGCTCACTTAGCTAAACAGGAACTCCCCGAAGAGATCAAGTTCTATCTGGAAAATCCAGAACGATTAACGAGCAAGGAAGTTTTTTCGTGGTATGAAGCTGGTTTACCAGTAGCAACAGAAACAATAAATCTGGCAATCCAAGCGTTGTCCTATGGCATCGTAAGTATCATTCATACCTTTAATCCTTCTGTCATTGTACTAGGTGGTGGCTTGGTTCGAGAGAGAACATGGCTGGCTACGGAAATAAAAAAGAACATTGCGAGCAAAGGGATTCGTTCACTTGTTGAGCCTGTAGATATACGAATATCCGAACTTGGCTATCATGCAGGATTAATTGGCGCAGCAAGTCAAGTATGGTTCCAACAATAAGGAGGGAATAGAATTGAGTTTTACATTTAATGAAAACGCTAACATATTATGGGTTGATTTTTTGGCAAATGGCGTGCGATTAGCAAATGAAAATGAACAACTTAAACTACTTGAAAATGCAGTTCACACGGGGATAACTCATCTTATTATTGATGCAAAAGTACCGTTTGGGCAGACAACATATCCGAGTAACTATGGCTACCATATTAGTAGCTGGTCGGATGATAGATTCATCATGTGGGAAGACCGTGATTTTTTGGATGAATTTTTAACAAAAGCGAAGAAATATGATGTCAAAGTGTTGGCGAATATGGATGTTTTTTCAGAAGGTACGACTGCATCAAAAGACGGGATTGCCTATGACAAAGAAGATTGGAAAGTGACCTTCTATAATGATGCTGTTTCGTCCGAATCAAATGCTGCCGAATATAAAGACGCAGATACAATCTTTGTAAATCCAATTCATCCGAAAGTAGAAGCACATGAACTGAATATTTTAAAGGAAATTTGTATGTATGATCTGGATGGCGTGGTTGTTGATCGTTGTCGTTATCCAAATGTGTACGGAGATTTTAATGAGCTTAGTAGGAAAGGTTTTGAACGGTATATTGGTGAGACAATCGAGAACTGGCCGGAAGATATTTTTACGATTAATGAGGAAAAGGCGATTGAATTCGGTAAGCTTTTTCCTAAGTGGACAGAATGGCGTGCTAATAATATAAAGACATTTGTAACAAAAGCAAGAGCCATTGTGAAAGATCATGTTCCATTGTTCGCTGATTATGTCGGGTCGTGGTATCCACTGTATTACAGTGAAGGGGTTAATTGGGGAAGTGAATCATTTAAGCCAAACTTAGCATGGACTTCTGATACCTATCATGTTTCTGGGCTTGCCGAGCAATTAGATTTCTTAATGACGGGTTGTTATTACTATGAGGTAACGAAAGAAGAAGCAGATAAAAATGGTCGTCCGGATTATTGGTACAGTGTTGAGGGAGCAGCTGATATCAGTCTAGATGTGGTGAATGGAAGTATTCCTTTTGTAGCAAGTTTATTTTTGAAAAACTACCAGGGAGATCCCGAGCAATTTCGAAAAGCCATTCGAATGTGTAAAGAAAAGTCAGCTGGAGTTATGTTGTTTGATACCGTTTATGTAGAGGAATATAACTGGTGGGATATTTTGAAAGAAGAGTTGAAATAGGATCCATCAATATAAGTGAGGGAATACGATGAAACGAAAAATTGCGTTAATACCTGTGGATGCACGCCCGGTTACGTATGATTTACCAAAAGATCTTGCTAAGCTGGCTGGCTGGGAGGTTTTGCTGCCTCCAAACGAGATTCTTGGATTTTTAAAAGCTCCTGCAGATTTAGGAAAATTATTTAACTGGGTCGAAGAGGTTTCAAATGAAGTAGAAGGGATAATTGTATCTATTGATATGTTGTTATATGGAGGGTTAGTTCCGTCTCGAGTTAATACAGATGAAGAACAGGTATTGCGGGAGAGACTTGCTAACTTCTTAGATATCAAGCGAAAAAATCCGCAACTTCACGTGATGGCGTTTAGTTCCACGATGCGCTTATCGAATAGTTATGTGAATCAAGAAGAAAAAGACTATTGGGACCAATATGGTAAGGAAATATGGAATTACTCCTTCCACTCCCATCGGTTTGCAAAACATGGTGAAGAAAAGGACCAGGAAATTTCTCAAACAATGAAAGCAAAAATTCCTGATTGGGTATTGGAGGATTATTTGCATACACGTCAGCGAAACTTTTCTATCAATCTGTCCATGATAGAGGCGGTTGCACAAGGTTTGGTAGAATTATTAATTTTTCCGCAAGATGACACAAGTGAATACGGCTTGAATATTCAAGAACAGGGAAAGTTACAGAATGAGACGAGAAAACGAAATTTACACGAAAGAATCTATATCTATCCAGGAGCGGATGAAGTTGCTAGTATGCTGACTGCCAGGATGATCTATGTACTAGAAGATGAACATTCTCCAACATTTTATCCCATTTACAGCGGGATGAAAGGATCGCTTTCGATAGCTATGTACGAGGATCGCGCGATACAGGAATCTGTGAAAGGACAAATCGCTGCTTTTGGTAGTCATACTGTAGAAACACCTGCAGAAGCGGATGTACTTATTGGTGTCCATGTTCCTGGGCGAAAACAGGGAGATTTGGCATTGCAGATCGGCTTAGATGGTGTGGATACCAATGATCGAAACATAGGAGAGTGGGTGAAAGAGCTTCGCTATTATGCAAATACAGGGAAGCAGGTGGCAATTGCGGATGTCGCCTATGCAAATGGAGCAGATTCTGTGATGATCCCCGTATTGTTTGAGTCATTCCGTTTAGTAGAATTGGTCGGTTTTGCGGCATGGAACACAGCGGGAAATACGATTGGAACAGTAGTAGCACAAGCTGCATTACTTCATCTTGCTGCTAAGAAGGGATTACACGTAGATCGAGAAAAAAGTAGACAGTTTCTTATACGATATTTGGATGATTATGTCTATCAATCTATTGTACGACAAGAAATTCGAAGGAAAATTGATAAGGAAGAGGATATCACCCAAGAGGATCTACAAGAAAAAGTAAAAGAACTATTTTTAAACCAGGTAAATTCTATGGTAAAAGAAATAGATCGGAATTTTTCAATAGAACGTATTTATTTACCTTGGAATAGAACATTTGAGATTGGCATCGACTTAAGGTCGAGCAATTAGAGGAGGTGACTAAATTGAAAAAGGATATAGCGATCATCGGTGGAGGAATTGGCGGCTGTCTAGCTGCTTTAACTGCAGCAAAGCATGGTAATAATGTAGTTTTAACGGAAGAAACAGACTGGATTGGTGGACAGCTTACAAGCCAGGCCGTTCCTCCGGATGAACACCCTTGGATTGAGGATTTTGGTTGTACAAAAACATATCGTACGTTTCGTAATGAAATAAGAGATTATTATAAACGTAACTATCTATTGAAGGAAGAAGCAGTACAGAATGACTTGCTCAATCCAGGAAATGCATGGGTGAGTAGGCTTGCACATGAACCGAGAGTTGCATTAACGGTACTATATGATTTATTACAGCCGCACCTATCAAATAGGCGAATTGAAATACTCTTACATCATAAAGCTGTACGAGCCGAGGTTGAAGATGACACCATTCAAAAAGTTATTGTTACCGATCAGCATACACATGTTGAAACCGAGATAGAAGCTACCTACTTCTTGGATGCGACAGAGCTTGGGGATGTGCTACCACTTGCACATGTCGATTATGTTGTCGGTGCAGAATCAAGTGAACAAACAGAAGAGCCGAATGCGTTAGCGGAGGCAATCCCTCAAGATATCCAGTCGATCACACATGTTTTTGCCCTCGACTATGTGCCAGGGGGAGATTATACCATCCCAAAACCGGATATGTATGATTTTTGGCGTAATTATCAGGCTTCATTCTTAGATCACATGCAGCTCAGTGAATTTATTCCACAAGCACATACGGGTGAATCGAAGAAAATGCCATTCTTTACAACAGAACAATCGCTGGGCATGTGGGAGTATCGTCGGATTATTGATAGCAATCAATTTACGGATGGTTTTTATGAAGGAGACATTTCCTTAATTAATTGGCCACAAAATGATTATTGGTTAGGGTCGATTATTGATGTGAGTGAGTCGGAGAAGAAGAAACATTTGGAAGGTGCTCGTCAATTAAGTTTGTCGACATTGTATTGGTTACAAACGGAGGCACCAAGACCAGATGGCGGCAAGGGATTTCCTGAGTTTAGGCTACGTCCAGATGTTGTTGGAACAAAAGATGGGTTAGCAATGCACCCTTATATCCGTGAATCAAGAAGGATCAAAGCTATGTATACGGTAACGGAACATGATATTAATGCCGATTTACGAGAGAATCAAGGTGTTCGAAAACGAGATGATTCTGTTGGAATTGGTGCTTATCGCATTGATTTACATCCAACTACAGTGAAAAACAGATTGTTCTATGCGAAAAGCTATCCATTTGAAATTCCATTAGGGAGCTTTATTCCGATTAAAATGAAAAATCTCATACCGGCTTGTAAAAATATCGGGACAACGCAACTAACGAATGGATGCTTTCGCGTGCATCCAGTGGAATGGAATATTGGAGAAGCTGCAGGAGCACTTGCATCCTTTGCAATTAAGCATAACGTAAAACCTGCACAAATTTATCATGATCACACCCTAACCAAAGCATTCCAAACAACCCTAACAGCAATCGGCATCCATCTCCACTGGCCCGAAATAACCGCATTTTAGGTGCCTGTCACCTGTCGAATAATGTCGGTGCCAGGCACCGACATTATTCGACATTACAAAGGTTTTGAATTTTTTAAAAATATAATTGACAAAACATTTCACCAAAGTCTATAATTATGGTGGAGATATTCTTCTTATCAGATTAATAAAAAGAAGTAAATTTCCATCGTGAAATAAATAATTCATTTCAGAAATTGGAGGGGAAGAAGTTGAAGATGTTAAGAGAAAGATTTTTACTGATAAGTCTACTAGGTATAATGTTATTACTTTTTGCTGCATGTTCGGATGACAGTGGGTCAAGTTCTGACGAAACAGATAATGGAAATGATGATGGTGATTCTGCAGATACAGAAGAATTATCTGGGGAAGTAGAATTTATGACCATCTCATTATTACCGACATTTGAAGATTACTTAAACAATTTAAAAGCAGAGTTTGAAAATTTGCATCCAAATGTAACCGTTACCATTAACGATGTACCATATGATCAAGTAGAGCAATATGTACTTACAAATGCTTCAAGTGGTGATCTCCCGGATGTAATGAACTTAAACACCGAATTTGTGAAGAAGATTGGTGCGATGGGGGCACTCGTTAACATGGATGAAGCTGCTGCCGATGTCAAAGACACTTTCTTTGAAGGTCTTTGGCAAACAGGTGGAGTAGAAGGATCTGTCTATGCACTACCTTGGTATACAACAACAAGTGGCTTAATCTATAATCCTGATATTCTAGCAGAAGCTGGTTTTGATGCTCCACCAACGACGTTTGAAGAGGCATGGGAAATGTCAAAAACAATCTATGAAGAAACCGGTGCATATGGTGAAGTGATCCAAGGTGAAATGCATCTGTTATTCCCGAAAAACGGTATTGATATCTTAAATGAAGATAATACCGCTGCAGCATTTAACACGCCAGAAGCAGTGGCATTATGGAGTGATTTAAAAGAGTATTATGATCAAGGATTATTTGAATTAGATGTTATGTTAAACCAAGTATCAATGGCAGAATTATACGCTACAGAAAAAGTAGCATGGTGGGCTACTGGACCACAGTTATTCCGTCAAGTAAACGATTTATCACCAGAAGTATATGAAAAATCTTTAGGTGGTGCGGCATTAGATGGAACGGCTGGTAAACAGCATGCCAACCCAATGAATATTGCCGTATCTGAAAATAGTGAATCAAAAGAGGCAGCAGTTGAGTTTGCCAAATTTGTAACAAATGCAGAAAACCAACTGGAATTTGGTAAAGAGGCATCCGTATTGCCTCCAGTTGAAGAAGCTGCAAATGATGAATTCTTCGCTCAAGGTGAAGATTCAGAGGATGCAACAGAACGTGGACGTTATTATGCAGCACAAGCACTTGCTACTGCAGAAAACATGAGTCCGCAAGTAGAAAACGTATCGCAAGTTATAGAAGCTATTCAAGAAGCGTTCCAGCAAGTATTACTTAATGATGTTGATCCAGCAGAAGCATTAGCTGAAGCGGAACAACAAGTTAATAGTGTACTAGAGTAGGTAATTAAGGGTCAGACCCCTATGGGTGCCATGGTAGTTACGGGGGGCTGACCCTTTCAAGACGATTACGTCTTCTCTTAAAGGAGGTAAGATTTATGTATAAGGCAAGGCATGCATGGGGTTTTCTTGCCATTCCCCTTATATTATTACTTATATTTACTTTTATACCGAGTATCGCTGCATTCGTTTTAAGCTTCACTAATTATAATGTTTTTCAGCCAATTGAATTTTTAGGCTTGGAAAATTACATAAAAGCATTTCAGGATAACGATTTTCGTAAGGCTATGTTCAATACCATTTATTACTGGTTACTAGTTACCCCTGCGCTAGTCGTTCTTCCTATTATGGTAGCAATTCTAGTTAATCAAAAGTTACGTGGAATCAAAATTTTTCGATTGATCTACTACTTCCCTGTACTAGTTTCTGTTGTTATCACAGCAATCTTATGGAAGTGGATGTTTGCGAAAGAAGGAATTGTAAACTACTTCCTTAGTTGGTTTGGCGTTGAGCCATTTGGCTGGTTAATGGATACTTCCACAGTAATGCTTGCTCTTGCATTTGTAACTATCTGGCAAGGATTTGGTTATTACATGCTATTTTATTTAGCAGCGTTACAAGGAGTACCGAAGGATTTATATGAGGCTAGTGAATTAGATGGTGCGAGTTTTTGGCAAAAACATTTTTATGTAACCGTTCCGTTGATTAAACCGATGATCTTCTTTGTTGCGGTTATCTCTACGATGGGAGCATTTAAAGAGTTTACGTTAATGTTAACGATGACAGATGGTGGTCCACTGAAAGCATCCACAACGGTTGTTTTATTAGTATTCGAGGAAGCATTTACGAACTTAGATATGGGGTATGCTAGTGCGATATCCTTCATCCTATTCGTTATCATCCTAATTATTACGTTAATCAATCAAAAATTGCTTGATAACCCCAATAAATAAAGGAGGGGAATACGTTGTCTGAATCCATAGTATCCAATCCTTCAAAGAAAGGATTTAATCGAAAAAAGCTAATCAATAAATCGATTTCTTACTTCTTTTTATTACTTTTAGTATCGATTACCATTGTTCCATTTATCTGGACGGTATCTATTTCATTGAAGGGACAAAATGATGTTATTTTTTCGATACCACCACAATTTATACCAAATACGTTCACATTAGAGAACTTTATTACGGTGTGGAATACATTGCCAATTCCAAGGTATTTACTTAATACCGTATTTCTTACCTTCTTTGGAGTGGTATTACCGTTAATTTTCTGTTCGTTTGCCGCGTATCCATTGGCGAGAATGAAATTTAGAGGAATGAATCTCATCTTCATATTGATCATTGCTACGATGATGATCCCAAATGAAGTAACCATGATTCCAGTCTATCTAGTAATTGATAAACTCGGATTAATGGGAACATACACCGGTATTATTATTACTGGTGCCATTACACCACTTGGGATATTCCTCATGAGACAAGGTTTTAAGGAAATTCCACGAGAAATTGAAGAATCTGCAGTTATCGATGGAGCAAATGTATGGCAAATTTTTTGGAAGCTCATGTTTCCGATGGTTAAACCAATGCTTGGCGTATTAGCTATTTTGTGTTTTATTGCAGCATGGAATAATTTCTTATGGCCATTATTAATTCTCGATGATCCAAATAAATATCCGATTACTCTTGGACTCTATCAATTGCAAGGGGCTTTCGCTGCAAATACGAGACTTATTGCTGCGGGTGCATTAATTGCACTGATACCAGTTATTGTCGTGTTTATTGTATTCCAGCGGTACTTTATTGAAGCAGCATATTCTAGCTCTGTAAAAGGGTAAACAAAAGGTTGTGAGATAAATGACTATCGTATCTACTATTTTAGAAGCATTTGAATGGTTTATGAGGTTAGTAAGACTGAATTTGGTCTTTCTGTTGGCATGTCTAAGCGGTTTTGTTCTATTTAGCTTTTTTCCAGCAATAGTAGCTGCATTTGCTGTAGCTGACCAATGGACTAAAGGAAATACAGATATATCTGTTTGGAAGGAATTCTGGAAACATTTCAAGGCTAATTATGTCCGCTCCCAGCTAGTAGGTTATATAATCGGGCTTGCCGTTTTCATTATTTATGTAGATTTTACATTTTTTCAACAGCTGGATGGAGGAATGATAAAAACTCCAATTATGATGGTATTGGCTATTTTATTGTTGGGGATTGCCATCACTGCTTTATATATATTTCCAACTTTACTAACGCACGATATCAAGCTTAAAGATTTGTTTAGAACTTCCTTTTTTACAGGGCTATCCTATATCCATTGGAGCATGATCAACTTATTAGGAATTGTAGGTATTTTACTTGTATCTTATCGGTTCCCAGGTACCTTGTTTTTCCTTACAGGAAGTAGCATAGTCTTATGGATGACGTGTATGAATCAAATCATTAAAAGCAAAGTGGAACGAAGGTATGAACAATTAAAAAGTGTAGCGGAATAGGTAGGCATCTTGTGAAGTTAGACAAACGAAAATTACAAACCGTGGTGAAGTATATGGAGAAAACACAATTATTAGAGCAAATAAAAGGAAAGTTAATCGTTTCTTGTCAGGCGCTAGAGGATGAACCACTACATGGGCCACATATCATGGCTAGAATGGCCATGGCAGCAGATGTCGGAGGTGCAGTGGCGATCAGAGCAAACGGGAGTGACGATATTTCCGCAATTAAACATGCTACAAAACTACCAATTATAGGATTGGTAAAGCGAGTATATGAAAATAGTCATGTGTACATTACCCCTACAAAAAAAGAAGTAGATGAACTGTTGGATGTTGGTGTCGATGTCATTGCACTCGATGCCACGAACAGAAAAAGACCGAATGGTGATTCACTTGAAGAAATAATTCGCTATGTAAAAGAAAAAGAACAATTAATATTAGCGGATATTTCCACAGTGGAAGAAGGGCTACATGCACTGCATTTAGGTGCGGATTTTATATCAACGACATTATCTGGCTATACCGACTATACCGTAAGGGAACAACCTGGACCAGATGTAGAGTTGGTGGAAAAGCTTGTACATGCGACCGATGCACCTATTTTTGCGGAAGGACGTATCGAATGTCCGAACGATGCGAAGAGAATGATCCAAAAAGGTGCACATACCGTTGTTGTTGGCTCAGCGATTACGAGACCTCAGCATATCACGAAAGTATTTGTTGATGGAATGAATGATTAGGCTCGATTCTCTGTAGGTGAGAACATCGGACACATGAGGGGAAACATCGGCCGCACGAGCGAGAACATCGTCACACTCTAGCGGAAACATAACCATTAACTAGGTAGTAACTCCAATTTCAAGTGGAAGGAGGCTAGTTTATAAATCTTTTGGAGTATAAATATATGAAAATTCATAGATTAAGGAAGTGGTGTACGAAATGAATAAGAAAAAAATTATCTCGTTTTTTTCAGCAATGATTGTCACCATGGTAGTCCTATTAACATCTATACCAGTTCATGCAGCTGATGGTTCCAATGTAGAAAATATCATCAAAAATAAAAATATGAAAGCTAGAATTCTTTGGTATGATCTTAGTGCCAACTTAGATAGCTTAGATACACCAGAAAAAGTTGCTGATATCGTATCGAAGACAGCACAAGCTAACATTAATACCATCATACTTGATGTGAAAAATCGCAGTGGATTTGTTCCATATCCAAGTGAGTTTTCCCCACATCTGAGTGAATCACTAAATCCTAAGTATAATTGGTATCCACAAGATTACGATCTGGTAGAAACGGTGATAGAAGAAGCAAAAAAATATGATATTGAGGTGCACCTTAATATCAATGTATTTTCAGCAGGAGATATTGTGTATCAAGAAGGACCGGCAATCGATAATCCCGATTGGCAAACGATTGTCTATGATGTGAATCGAATTGTAACCGAAGAAGATGGTGAAACACACCCTATTCATGGATTTGACCAATCAAGAGGTACTGATCAACTAGTTGTATATACCCCTGAAAATAATGATGTTACTCCAACCAATCGTTGGGGTATTGAAGTTGTTGTAGAAGATGGGACGATTGTTGATATAGTAGATCAAGCGATTATCGGAGACAGGGAAGTACCGGTACCAGACAATGGCTATGTACTTTCTGGTCATGGTAAAGCAAGACAATGGATTCTTGATAATGTTCAAGTTGGAGAGCAACTGGATATCGCTAGTGTCGAAACCGACTTAAAACCAGTATCTGAAACAGCTGGACCAGCAGCATTTATGAATCCAATAAATCCTGACGTAAGAGAATACACATGGAATGTTATCGAAGAACTGGTCGAAAACTATGATATTGACGGAATCACGCTTGATCGCGCAAGATACAACAATATTTATACAGACTTTAGTGAGTTAAGTCGAGAGAAATTTGAAGAGTCTATTGGGCAGGAATTGACAAACTGGCCAGAAGATATTTTTACCGTAGAATTTAATGGAGATGAAAAAGAAATCCTCCCTGGACCATTTTATCAAGAATGGATCAAATGGCGGGCTCAAAACATACATGATTATTTTGAGGAAACAAAAGAAATAATGCACAATCTTGATTCCGATGTGTTATTTAATACGTATGTTGGTTCCTGGCACCCATTATACTATAGTGAGGGAGTAAACTGGGGAAGTAAAGATTATCACCCTGACTATGATTGGGCAGCTGATGATTACAACGAAACAGGATATGCCGATCATTTAGACTTTTTAATGACAGGTCTATATTATGGTGATGTAACAATCGACGAATTAGAAGGTAGATTGCCATACTGGTATAGTGTAGAAGGTGCAGCAGACCTAAGTATGGAAGTTACCGATTATGATACTTTTGTATATGGAAGTCTCTATTTACTTCAATACCAAGATAGGCCAGAAGATTTCAAACGTGCCATCCGTATGACGGAAGAAAAAATGCACGGTATTATGCTCTTTGATTTAGTATATATTGAGATGTATGATTGGTGGCCACTACTTGAGGAAGTATTTGATAAAAAGACAAAAGCACCTCACTCTATACCTGGGTTCTTGAAACAGCTAAGATCATAAAATTTATACAAGGAGGCGATTAGCTTCGCCTTCTTGTATTCCATTACTACTTAACAATGGTTCTTACGTTTGAAAACTAGTAAAATGGTAGGAGATAATTATTCTAGAAAAAGGCGGTAACTATATGAAGAAGCCAATTACTGAAATAATAAATAGCTACTTTCCATCGTTAACGAACTCAGAACAAAAGGTTGCGTCGTTTGTGTTGGATAACTTGGAAAAAGTTATATTTTATTCTGTAACAGATCTAGCAGATGAAGCAGCAGTAGGTGAAACAACAGTCCTTCGCTTTTGTCGGAAAATAGGCTTAAAAGGCTATCAAGAGTTCAAGCTAACTATTGCACAAAATTTATCGGAAGAGAAAAAGGAGAAGAATGGTTCCGAACCAAGTAATATCATTCATTCTATCTCTAGCAATTCCGTTTACGCGATAGAAAATACAGCATCCATGATCAGTGAAGAAGATCTAAATGCAGCGTTAGCACTGTTACAGGAAGCACATTCATTACATATATTTGGTGTAGGTAGCTCAGGAATAACAGCATTGGATGCAAAAAGTAGGTTACTTCGAATTGGTATCCAGGCAAGTGCGATTACAGACTCACACTTACAAGCTATGTCAGCAGCCACATTATCGGATCAAGATGTCGTCATTGCCCTTAGTATCTCAGGAAGTACAAGAGATACGATTGAATCAGTGAAAATTGCCAAAGAAAACGGTGCAAAAGTAATTGCTATTACATATTATTCTCGGTCACCAATCACACAATTTGCCGATATTGTATTAGTTGGTGGTGCCAAAGAATCACCATTAGAAGGTGGATCCTTAACAGCAAAAATATCCCAACTGTTTGTCGTTGATCTACTTTGCACAGGATTAGCATTATTGAAGAAAGAAAAATCATTAGAGATGAAGAATAAGACCGCTAAGGCAGTGGTTAGTAAGATTTACTAGAGCTCGAACTTGTGGTTGAGCGCTCTAAGTCGTGCCAGAGCGCACGTATCTCGACCGGAGCGCAGTAACAAGGTATTTATCGCACCAAACACTTCCAAAGATCACTCGGACCTTGGCCAAGCACTTAAACACCCGAACTCGAGTCCGCACCCCAGATTTAAAACACACTATTTCGATTAAAATCCAACCATATAATAAAATGGTTGTTTTTTATATTAGCAAAAATAATATTTAATAAGGGGTTGATAATATGAAAAACATACATGTGGCAATTATCGGTATTGGTGCCATTGCAGAAGCAGTTCATTTAAAATATTTACAGGAAAATGAACATGTCATTGTAAACGCATTAGTAGATATGGACTTGGAACGAGCAATAGCTGTCGCAAAAAAGCATGATATTCCATATGCTTTTCAAACAATCGATGAAATGTTTGCACAAACACATGTTGATGCCGTACTGATTTGTACGCCAAATGCTACACATATTCCGATTGCGAAAAAAGCTGCTGAGCAAGGAATCCATGTGTTCATAGAAAAGCCAATTGGCACGAATTTAGAAGAAGTGGAAGGATATTTAACGTTAGCAAAAGAAAAAAATGTGATCACAATGGTTGGAATGACCCATCGTTTTCGTCGAGATGTACGTATTATCAAGGAATACATCGATAACAATACCTTTGGCAACCTGTATTATGCGAAAGCAAAATTGTTCCGAGGCCGTGGCACTCCGAAAGGTTGGTTTACGAATAAAGAACTGGCTGGTGGAGGAGCATTAATGGATATCGGTGTCCATGTGTTAGACCTTGCTTGGTGGTTAATGGGGAAACAAGATGTTCAATCGATCAGTGGACAGACGATAACGGGATTAGGGAACTACGAAACAAAATATGTATCTGCTTGGACATCGAAAAATAAACAGTTAAATGCGGGTCAAGTCATGGATGTTGATGATTTTGCTTCTGCTTATATTCGGTTCAAGAATGGTGCTGTTATCAATTTGGAAATTGCTTGGGCAATCCATGGTGAACAGGATGAAGGGATTCAATTGGAGCTGCTAGGAGAACAAGGTGGTGCAAGGTTAACACCATTAACGATTTATAAGGAGGAAAATGGTATTCAAACCGAAGTTTCGCCAACATATGTTGACGGGGATACATTTAAGGAAGAAATAAATCACTTTGTGCATTGTGTTCGTACGAAAGAGCAACCGTTAATTGACGGTGAACAAGGTAATCACATATTGAAAATGTTACTCGGTATCTATGAATCTTCGCAAATACAAAAAGAGGTTGTGTACTAAAAATTGTAAGTGGAAGGGGTATGAGCATGTTAAAGGTTGGTGTAATTGGAGTTGGATCGATTTCACAGTTTCATATCGAGCCCTATTTGAACAATGCGGAAGTTGAATTGGTAGCATTTTGTGATAGTAATGAGAAGCGTCTGCAGGAAAAAGGAAAGCATTATGATGTAGCGGAATTGTATACCGACTATCAAGAGCTATTACAGAATAACGCCATTGATGCGGTTAGTATTTGTACGTGGAATAACTCACATGCGGAGATTGCGATTGCTGCCATGGAAGCTGGTAAACATGTATTAGTGGAAAAGCCTTTATCCATGACGGTAGAGGAAGCAATGGCAGTTGAAGCGGCACAAAAGAAAACAGGTAAACTCCTGCAAGTTGGTTTTGTACGTCGGCATGGGGATAATGCAAAACTACTGAAAAAATTTATCGATCATGGTGATCTCGGTGAGATATATTATGCAAAAGCAACTTGTTTGCGTAGACTTGGTAATCCTGGTGGCTGGTTTAGTGATATGACGAAATCTGGTGGTGGCCCATTAATTGACTTAGGGGTACATATGATTGATATTTGCTGGTACTTCATGGGGAAACCGCGACCAGTATCTGTCAGTGGAAACACGTATAAAAAACTAGGTAACCGCAGTCATATCGAAAATCTATCCTTCTATCAAGCTGCAGATTATGATCCAACAGTAAATGATGTGGAAGATTTAACGAATGCCATTATACGATTTGAGAATGGGGCATCGCTCATGGTGGATGTGAGTTTTACTCTGCAAGCGAAAAAAAATGAATTATATGTCAAGTTGTTCGGTGATCAGGGTGGAGCTGAAATCGAACCAGAATTAGCTATCGTAACGGAGAAGCATAATACGATATTAAATGTAACACCACAAATTGACAGCTTAACTTTTGATTTTAATCAAGCGTTTACAAACGAAATCAACCATTTCGTTGACTGTTGCTTACATGGAAAAGATACGATTGCACCAGTTTCCGATGGGGTACAAGTAATGAAGATGCTTCATGCAGTCTATGAATCTGCAAAAACGGGTAAGGAAGTGTATTTGTAAAGGATGTTGATGTTACTGACTGTGGGAAATTGACAGGCCCGTGAGGCAATGTAACCTCGGTAGAAACAGAAATAATGTAGGGCTGTTAAAGAAGCAGGATAAGAAGGATTAGAGCCGGAATAGCAGAGAAATATTATATAAATTGGAGTGAAGGATAAATGGGAAGAAAGGTTGGTGACTTTGCATTAGATGAACTACGAAAATATCATCCAGAACTAGCAAATAAGCCAGTTGATTTTCAGGATTTTTGGGATATGGAAAAGGAAATGATTCGTAAGTTTACACCAGAGGTTGTGGTTAGTTGGCGAGATTACGCTGTGCCATCGGTTGAAGTGGCTGATCTTACGTTTACGAGTTGGGATGATACGCCCTTAAGGGGACTTTTCATCAAGCCAAAAGGTGTAACGGAATGTCCGGTCATCTTTTTCTTTCACGGATACACTGGTTCTCGTGGGCTTGCCGTAGATTTTCTGAAATGGACGACGCTTGGTGTTGCAGTTATTTCTTTTGATGTTAGAGGGCAAGGGGACTCTCCAGATTATGGTAAGTATAGCAATGGTAGTCGAATTGTTGGCTGGATGTTAAACGGTATCCATGATCCAAAGAACTATTACTATACGAATGTATATCGGGATATGTTGCTGCAATTAAATTGGATTCGATCAAGTGAATTTCCTGTTCAACCAACAAAGCTAGGAGTGATGGGAGGCTCGCAAGGTGGTGGTTTGGCATTAGTTGCTGCAGGTTTAGATGAAAACATGGATTTTGTCGCTTCCGATTGGCCATTTATCTCCCATTTTGAACGGGCGTTGGAGGTAGCATTATCTGGTCCATATATGGAGATTGTGAACTATTTTAAATGGAATGATCCGCAATACGAGACATATGAAGATGTCATGAGAACACTTGGATATATTGACAGTGTCCATTTTTGTGACGCAATCACATGTCCAACCTTGATGGGAACGGGATTGGAGGATGCAATAACACCGCCATCAACCGTATTTGCCGCATATAATCATTTGGCTACAACGAAGAAAGAAATGGAAGTTTACCCGCAATTTACTCATGAACAAAACCTGTTTCATGAAGAGAAGATAATCGCCTTTATTGCAAAACAAATGGAAGCTTAAAGGAGGATAAAGCATGAAAGTAAGTGTTAGTATGTATAGTTTGAATTCCACGATTCACAGAGAAAACTGGACGACAATAGATTTCTTAAACTATGCCAAAGAAATTGGTTTGGATGGTGTCGAATTACTAGACATCTACTGGAAGGATAAAGAAAAGGAAATCGAAGAAGTTGTTGCTAAATTGGAATCGTTGCAATTACCTGTTTCCGCATATGACGTGACAAATAATTTTGTGAAAGCGTCAGCCGAAGAACGTGCGAATGAAGTAGAAAAAATTAACGATGGCATCGCTGTCGCGAAAAGATTAGGTACAAAAGTTGTTCGGGTATTTTGTGGGGATTTACAGGGAGATTTAACCTATGAGGATGGTCAGGATTGGATTGTCGAAGGATTGAAGCGATCTGCAGTAAAGGCAGAACAAGAAAAAGTTTTCTTAGCGATCGAAAATCATGGATTGCTAGCAGGTAAAAGTGAACAGGTGGAAGAGATCATTGAAAAAGTAAATAGTCCGTATGTGAAATCAACATTTGATACTGGGAACTTCCTACTCGTTCATGAACAGCCAGAGGAAGCTTTTGACAACCTACGCGGAAAAATAGTTCATGTTCATTTCAAAGATTTTCGTGTAAAAGATCCAGCGGAAATGATGAACGGATTCCGTTCGACACAAGGAGTAGAACTGGTCGGAACAGTGCCAGGTGATGGCCAGGTGAATCTATCCTATATTGTTCATGGATTAAAGGAAATCGAATATAATGGTTGGTTATCGATTGAATACGAGGGCAAGGATGATCCCGCGGTAGCGAGTGAAGAAGCTGTCCGTCGTTTAAGGAAACTATTGAAATAGGAGGGATGACGATGGCAAATGTTGTGATAGCAGACGTTGGAAAGCTAGATTTTCAAACTACTAGAAAAGTAGTAGATCTAGTTGAATCCGAGGAGCAGATAACAGATGATCGGTTATCTGTTATCGACTATGAAAATGTTCATAAAGTACCACTTGATAGTCATTCGGTTTACATGCCATCAACGTTGATGGATGGTAGTCATGTTAAGGATGGAAACGTGTATTTTGATTTGGAGCTGTATCCTTTTTTTCAAAAGGCGAGGGAAGTTATCAGCAAGAATACAAAGGGCGTTTTTCGATTACGAAGAATTGTCGGAGATGAGGATAATTCAATTATAGCTAGTGATCTTTACGTTTTATCTACAGTATTTGGTGAACCAGAGCATGTTTATGTGAAGCGAAGTCGTGAAGACATTGCAACACAACATGTGATTGTGACTGTAAACTTTGGCGGTGGTACTATGGCCCATCTTGATTATACGTTTTCGGGGCAGGAGTATATTGAACTGGAATGGAGTGGCATGCAAAGGATTATCGAATTCAATAGCAATGAAATGAATCCGTTTGGGTCGAAACTGCATACTGCGCTTCCGCTTTCTTATAGTGTAGACGCTATTTTAAAACTGTCTTATCAAGTGGACGATGAACTAGTTGAGAAACTGGAACAATTTCAGCAAGTGGTAGACGGAGGTGTTCATTCATGAAAATCGGTATGATGAGTTTTGCGCATATGCATGCCTATAGTTATGCGGATAGTTTGATGAAACTACCACATGTTGATCTCGTAGGGATTTTTGATGATGACATTGCTCGCGGAAAAGAGGTAGCAAAAAAATATAATACGGTACATTTTTCCGATCAAGATTCTTTCCTCACATTAGACATGGATGCCGTCATTATTTGTAGTGAAAATATTCGCCATAAGGAAATGGTGTTGAACGTTGCCAAAGCGAAAAAACATATTCTATGTGAAAAACCGATTGCGACAACCGTTGAGGATGCACAAGAAATGATTGACGTATGTGTGGAACAGGAGGTTATTTTGCAAGTCGCATTTCCTGTACGGTTCAGTTCGCCTATTCAGCAATTAAAAACAATGATCGATGAAGGTGAACTTGGGGATATTGTTGCCTTCCGAACGACGAACCGTGGGCAAAACCCTAGTGGCTGGTTTATTGATGAGGATCTATCTGGCGGGGGTGCGGTACTAGATCACACAGTTCATATGGTGGATATTATGCGCTGGTATTTAGGAAAGGAAATTACCGAAGTATATTCGATTGTTGATTCGTACTTCCATGATATACCCATAGATGATGCTGGAATTCTTACATTTGAATTTGAAAACGGTGTGATTGCCTCCCATGATGCAAGCTGGTCTAGATTTTCGGAATACCCTACATGGGGAGATGTGACGATCGAAGTCGTTGGTACAAAGCAAACAGTAAAAGTCGATGCGTTGAAGGAACATTTCAGGCTGTTCGCCAATGGAGATAGGTCTTTATCACATGTCTTCTATGGAAATGATATGGACTTTGGATTAATTTGTGATTTCGTAGACTGTGTTGAGCAGGGAAGAGAACCATCGATTACCGGATATGACGGGTTAAAAGCAGTGGAAGTTGCTTTGGCAGCTTATCGTTCTAGTGAGACAAAATCAAAGGTGAATCTTTAATAAAAGATTGGCATCTGTTTGTGAAAAATAGGTGCTGAGAATTGTCGTGATTATAATTGGGATCGATATTGGTGGGATGAAGATCTAGGTATGGTTTTTTGATGAAGATGAACGAATTGATGTTGGAGATATACAAACACCAAAAGAGCAGATTGTAGAGGAATCTTTGTGGGAGAGGGTGATTCGCGGTCTTCCTCTCCCTTTACTTTCCTATGTTAAGTATGGCGTTAAGGATTGTTAAAATATATCCCCGTAATTACTCGTAGAAAAATAGCATAAATAAGGGAACCTAAGCGGGTTCCCTTATTTATTAATAAAATGTCTCAAAACTGATTCATATACCTATAAAGTTGAGCGACTTCGCCTTAAAGTTGAGCGATCCCACCCGAAAGTTGATCCACCCACTCCAAAAGTTGAGCAACCTCACCCGAAAGTTGATCCACCCACCTCAAAAGATGAGCGATCCCACCCGAAAGTTGATCCACTCCCAACCTATTTATATCCCTGGTTCTGCTATCGAACCCCTAAGCACAACAGAAAAAATTTAATAAATATAATTCGACAAGTGACAGGCACCTACAAAAAAGTACAAAAAAGGGAGCTCTCGTTAGAGTCCCCCTAATCTATTAATAAAATCTCTTAAACCCTTCAAAATGCTTTTTCCAGTAGGAGTTATTTAGGCTTGTAATTTCTACTCCACCTGAGCTAGCGTGGATGAACTCGTTATTCCCTATATAAATTCCAACATGTGAGATGCATGTTTTGTACGTTCCCTCAAAGAATACTAGATCACCAATTTTCGGTGTGTTCACATAATAGGAACGATTATAATACCCCTCACTGGAATATCGTTTGAAATCCATTCCTGCTTGTTTGTAAGCATAATAAATGAATCCACTACAATCAAAACCACTAGGAGTAGTTCCTCCCCATGCATAAGTTGCACCTAGTTGTTTTTTGACTACTTTAATTAAGCTATCTACGTTATAACTAATATCAGTTGAATCTGGTGCCTGTTCTTTTGGAGTATTTGTTGTAGATGTTCCTTTACCAATATTGAGTTTTTGACCAATTAAAATAAGGTCGGATCTCAAGTTGTTCCAGTTTCTAATTTGTGCAACAGTGACCTTATGTTGTGCTGCAATCTTAGACAAGCTATCTCCCGATTTTACGGTATAAACAACAGAGGATCCAACTTTTGCATTTGGTTTATCGGTAGTTTTCTTTTCCGTTGAACTACTACTTGGATTAGATTCTACTTTTTCCGCTTTGCTAACGACTAACACGTTCCCAGGATAAATTAGTGTACTATTCATATCATTCCATTTCATCAAGTCAGAAAGAGATATTTTATGTTTGGATGCAATACCACTCAATGTGTCTCCTAATTTCACCGTATATGTAGGTGAAGATTTATCAGAAGAACTTGTTTTGCTACTGCTATTCGTTACTTGTTTCTGGTCTTTTGATGTTTCTAACACTTGATTTGGAAAAATGATGTCATTATTAAGGTTATTAATAGATTTTAATTCTGATACACTTGTATCAAATTTCTGGGCGATCACCCACAGTGAATCTCCGCCTTTAACTTTGTAGGTTGCTGCCTCCGCTTCCTCTGCACCGATGAATGCTGAAGCGATAAATGCAGTAGCCGTAACCGACATAAATATTTTTTTATTGGCCAATAAAAATACCTCCTTTATGGGAATCTAGTTTTTTCTATTATACTACATAATTTGTAGAGATTAATAGAATTTTGGCAGAAAATGGATGAAAAATATCCAAAATAGTTCAAAAGATTGATAATTATAAAAGTATATTTCAGTCAAATCATTAAATTTATGTTTAGCAACCCTATTAACTAGATAAAAAACCCTTTTCCTCTAGCCAAAGGTAATCTTTCAACCCTTTATCACGCGTCAAAATAATTTTTTACCTTTTGGTAAGAATTTGTTAATCATTGTATGCTAGAAAAAAAGGAGGGTTTATTATGAAAATTCGAGGTCTTCAAGTACCAAAACCACTGCAAAAACTACAAGCAGTAATTCCACGCTTACAGCCAGACTTTCCAAACTATGCCGCATTATGCAATGAGGAAAAGAACCGATTAAAAGGCTACAAAGGGGAAAAACAGATAGATTATTATCTAAATATCCTAGCCAATCGCTGCACAATCCTTCATGATGTCTATTTAACAGTAAACGGCAAATCGTTTCAAATTGATTCAATTCTTGCTACGAAACGTGCCTGCTATATAATCGAAACCAAGGACTATAATAAGAGAGTAATATTTGATACGGTACTAAAGCAATGTATCCTATCCAATGGAAAAGTAGAGACAGGTGTTAATTACCCCATTACCCAGGTCGAAAATCAAAAAATCCAGCTTGAGAATTGGCTTGCAAAACATAATATAGGTGACGTTCCAATCTACTATTTTGTTGCTTTAAGTAACCCAGGTACGATCATTGAAGTTAAAGGGAACGAACAGGAAATTGCTAATAAAGTCGTCCACGGTGACCAGTTGCCGAAATTAATATTAGATATTGATCGAAAGCTAGAAGACAAATTCCAGGATTATAAACTAGGTAAAGCCATCCTACAAGAATGTGGGGAGTTCGACTTTGATATCCTCCATAAATATGGAGTTAAATCAACAGATATCATGCCAGGAGTTCAATGCCCAGAATGCGGACTTTTAGGAATGCATCGCACCTATGCCTACTGGGAATGCCAAAGCTGCAAGTGCCGATCAAAGTCAGCGCATATTAAAGCAATATCCGATTACCTTCTAATTAAAAAGCTCCTTCATAACAAACAAAGATTGCATGCACTTTCTACAAATCAACTCCAAAAGTCTAGCAACCAGAATACTTAAAAAAAGTAATTTAATCTATCAAAAAGAACATAAAAGGTGGCACCAACGAAGTTGATCCACCCCTCCATCAAGTTGAGCGACACCCCCTAAAGTTGATCCACACTTCCACCAAGTTGAGCGACACCCCTCAAAAGTTGATCCACCCTTCCACCAAGTTGAGCGACACCCACCAAAAGTCGATCCATCCCACCACGAAGTTGAGCGACACCCACAAAAAGTTGATCCACCCCACCACCACCCTCCAAACCCGCTCATTCCCTCAACACAACATCTAGTAATTCGACACTATTTTCCAAAAAACGATACTACATTATTACTAGTTATGATATAATTTCCTTTGTATATGAAAAATTACATTATTTTGTAATATATATTTTGGAGGTTCTATCATGGAAGAAACAATTTCCTTAAAGGAAATATTTGATGTACTTAAAAAGCGCATTGGCCTGATTATTGGTCTGATCGTAGTGGCTGCTTTGATTAGTAGTGTGATTAGTTATTTTGTGCTAACGCCAACCTATCAATCTAGTTCGCAGTTTATTGTGAATCAGCAACAGCAGGATCCGAATGCACAATATAGCGTTAATGATGTACGGTATAATGTTGAACTTATTAATACGTATAATGAAATTATAAGAAGTCCACGAATTTTAGATTTAGTAATTGAAGAGCTGAATTTATCTCTTTCAAGCTCACATTTACAAGAGAAGGTGCAAGTGTCTAGTCCTGATTCTTCCCAGGTTGTTACGGTAAAGGCTACAGATATTGATCCTGAGCTTGCGACGGATATTGCGAATATGACCGTTCAGGTGTTTCAGGAGGAGCTTCCTAGTTTGATGAATGTGGATAATGTACAGGTTCTATCACCTGCTGTAACTGCCGCTGATCCTTCGCCGGTTAGTCCGAATAAAACACTAAATATCGCTATTGCGATTGTGCTAGGTGGTATGGTTGGTGTCGGTCTTGCTTTCTTATTAGAGTACCTAGATAATACGGTTAAAACGGAAGATGACATTGAGAAGCATTTAGATGTACCTGTGCTTGGAATTATCAGTCATGTCGATGATTCTGATCTTCGTGTTGAAAAATTACAAAGTGCAGCAAGTAGAAGACAGAGGGGGGCTTAATGGTGGCACGTCGAAAAAAACAAGCAATGTTGAATAGTGCAAGACATCTTATTGCAAAGTTGAACCCGAAGTCTCCGATATCTGAGCAGTATCGTACGCTACGAACAAATTTACAATTTAGTTCTGTTGATGAAGAGTTAAAAACAATACTAGTGACGTCAGCGGGACCGAGTGAAGGAAAATCCTCTACGATTTCAAATCTAGCTGTGGTGTATGCGCAGCAAGGGAAACGTGTTCTACTTATTGACGCGGATTTGCGTAAACCGACGATGCATTATACGTTCCGGATGGATAACCTAAAAGGGTTGAGCAATATTCTTGTTGGAGATACAACAATGGATGAAGCAATTGCAGATGGTGGTGTTCCTGGGCTAGATGTAATTGGGTGTGGACCAATTCCGCCAAATCCATCTGAGTTATTAGGATCCAGACGTATGGAAAAATTCATTGAGGAAGCGAAAAATCGATATGATATTGTTCTATTTGATGCACCGCCAGTTCTTGCGGTGACAGATGCACAAATTCTAGCAAATAGTTGTGATGGATCATTGCTAGTAATTCGAAGTAAACACACTGATTACGAAGGTGCGAAAAAATCGATTGAGGCTTTAAAACCTGCTAAAGCAAAGTTACTTGGTACGGTCTTGAATGATCGCGATAAAAAAGAAGCTAACTATTATTACTATTACGGAAACAACTAGGCTTTGTTCCCTGTATAGTCATGGGAAAATAATATAATATCCTTTATAAAGAACTCCTATTCTGCTATAGAAAAGGGGTTCTTTTTGGTAGACTAGGAAATTATAAAATTTAATACCTGTGGATACTTCTTGGCAAGAACAGCCACGTCCAGCTCCAGCGCCCAGCGACTAGCGCAACTTCCCTCACCTCCGTACGATAAGTCAACATCGGCTTCCTTCGGTCGCCGTGTTTCCTTTATCTCCTGCGGCTCAGTCCAGTTCGTACGTCGCTAAACGGGCGCTTGCGCTTTTGTTCTATGTCAGCAATTTGCATTACCAAATTTACAAAAATATGTATACGGTTACCAAAACATCTGTTATAATGAACGTAGTTAATTTTAACTAGGTAAAATGTAGTATTTTGTCGAAAAATTTCGTACGATAATTTTAAGAGATAGATTATGTTATTGTAATTCGAATAAGGGGTGAGTTTATGATCGATATTCATTGTCATATTTTACCTGGTGTTGATGATGGGGCAAGGACGATGACGGAGAGTATGGTAATGGCACGAGAAGCGGAGAAACAGGGGATCCAAAAGATTATTGCAACACCACATCATCAAAATGGGGCGTTTACGAATTCGGCAAGCGATATCAAGCCGATGGTCAAATTATTAAACGTTAAATTACTAGAAGCTAATATCCCAGTGGAAATTCTTCCGGGTCAGGAAACGAGGATATACGGTGAAATGGTTACTGACCTGAAAACGGGGGATTTATTACCGCTCAATGAGACGAGCCAATATGTGTTTGTGGAATTGCCTGATACGCATGTGCCACAATACACGACACAGTTATTATTCGATATGCAGATTGCAGGGTATATACCAATAATTACTCATCCGGAACGGAACCAGGAGTTAATTGATAATCCCGATAAGCTATATCGACTCGTGAAAAATGGTGCGGTAACCTCGATAACTGCAAGTAGTGTTATAGGGAAAGCAGGTAAGAAGATCCAAAAATTTACTCAGCAATTAATTGCATCAAATCTAACCCACTTTGTTGGATCTGATGCACATAATTTAAAAAGACGTGGTTTCTATATGAGAGAAGCATTTCAGGAAATTGGAAGAACGTTCGGAACCACCATTTCATATCAATTGATGGAAAACAGTGAGGCACTAGTAGGTGGACTTGCATTATATAAAAATGAACCAGAGCGTGTTGTAACGCAAAAGTTGTGGAAAGTATTTAGTAAGTAATTGAGAGCTAGAGATGGGTTCGATCGGATCTATATCTAGCTTTTTTGCGGCATGTAATTGTATAAAATTTACATAAATAGACCAAAATAACAATTACTAGTTCACTTTACCTATGGTATAGAAATTGTTAGACTTTTTTCCAAAATGCAATTGTAAATTAATGTCGACCTTTGCTATACTTGAATTACCAATTTACAGGAAGTGACCGATATGATCGATATTCATAGTCATATATTACCCGGGATTGATGATGGCGCGCAAACATTTACAGATAGTCTAGCAATGGCACAATCTGCTGTGAAACAGGGAATTCATACGATTATTGCCACTCCACATCATCAAAACGGTAGTTTTACCAACGAAAAAGAGGATATTCATACATTAGTATTAGAATTAAATGATGAATTACAAAACGAAAGTATTCCACTAAATGTCCTTGTCGGTCAAGAAACTAGGATCAATGGAGATATGATCGAGGAATTACAAAACGGTAAAATAGCAACTTTAAATAACACCAAATATGTATTTGTAGAGTTCCCATCTGGTCAAGTACCTCGTTATGCAAAGCAAATGCTATTTGATATACAGGTTGCTGGCTATACACCTATCATTGTTCACCCCGAGCGAAATCAGCAAATTATCGAACATCCATCGATATTGTATGACTTTGTTCATAATGGAGCATTAACCCAATTAACAGCAGCAAGCCTAATTGGGAATTTCGGGAAAAACATTAAGAAGTTCTCCCATCAATTAGTGGATGCAAATCTAACCCATTTTCTCGCATCTGATGCACATAATACCACTACTCGTGGCTTTGTCATGCAAGAAGCATATCAAGAATTACGTAAGGATCATGGCAATGAAGCATTTTACATGTTTATGGAGAACTCCCAATTAATAATTGATGGTGAAAACGTTATTCGAGAAGAACCTGAAATAATACGAAAGAAAAAATTCCTCGGAATTTTTTAATGACGTTCGCATAGATATAAAGCACTAGGAAATAACCAATATGTGTAAAGTATATTCGCTTTCGAGTTGGAATTGCCAATTGGTAAGGGTGCAGGTAAAAGCGGTATCTGTGTACGTTCGGGCGTCTTCTAAATTTTACTGTACGACCGATTAACTATGTCCAACCACTTTAACGCTCTAAAGCTATGAAATTTCACAAAAAGGAATGTCATCTATGATTAAAGTTTTGCTGGTTGAAGAGCAACGATTATTTCGAAATGGCGTGCAAGCGTTAATTGATCAGGAATCTGATATGGAAGTAGTGGGAATGGCAAAGGATGGCGATGAAGGGATTAAATTAGTAACAAAATTGAATCCGGATGTTGTACTAATGGATATCCATTTGCCGGATTTAGATGGCATTCGTGCTGCAACACATATGAAAAGCATGAATGACGATGTGAAAGTAGTATTCCTTACTTCGTATACGGAAAAGGATTTAATTATTCGAGGGGTCAGTATTGCGGAGGGGTTCTTATTAAAAGAACTACACCCTAAGGAATTATATCGAGCGATCCGAGATGCTTATCAGGGTCAAAATGTTTTGTCTGGGGAAGTGGCTGCCATTCTTGTGGATTCCATTCGGGAATTAACGATGAATACGAAGCAGGTTCTAGCGATTCGATTAGAAAATCGTGGTATTCGGTTAACGAGTAGAGAGCTGGAGATTGCGAAATTGTTTATGGAGGGTAAGACAAACAAACAAATTGCCCGGCACATTCATTTATCGGAAGGAACGATAAAGAATTATATCAGTGATCTTTATATGAAGCTTAATATCAACAATAGACAAAAAGCAATTATGTACTTAAATAATTTAGTTGATATGTAAAGCAAATGTAGGATTTTACCTCATACCTTACTATAAATAAGTTAATTATTTTTTAAACCTGACTATTTTCGACGGAATTATTACTTTATTTGGGAAAGTCACTATAGAAGGTGACTAGGTATTTAGTATTATAGTTTTAATTGTTATAAATGATATGGATTTATAAGATAAAAGAACTGGAAAAGTATAACTTTTTTCTATTAGTGTATATCATTTTCTAACTGTCTCATTGCATTTTATTAAGTCTACATATTACATTAGGCGGTCGAGAATTAGATGATAGATGTTATCGTAGTTAGTCACACTCCGTACATGCAATTGATTCATCATGAAATCTACCAAATAGAAGCTATGCAAGTAACAACTTTTCAAGAGCTTAGCATGGATTTCGTTACCAACATTCATGCTGATATTGTTATGTTCGATATCGATGCAATGGCTCTAGAGGAAACTAAACCTATTGTTCAATTATTAAAAGAAAAACAGATAAAACTTATCGGTGTTACGGAAGGAAAAGAAGCCTGCGCTTTATTTCCTTGGATAGAAGTTGGATTAGATACTGTTCTACATAAGGAAAATGATACATTAGAAAGAATCGCATTTATTCTTCAAACAGTAAATGAAGGCTATTATTATATTCCACAGCATACAATGCCGATATTTATAAAAGAAGTAGACAAGCTACAAACAATCCAGCGAGGAAAGTTCTACGCTAAATTACAGAACTACAACTATGATTTAAGTCCAAAAGAATCACAGATTGCTTATTTAATGCGACGTGGATTGAAAAATAGCGAGATTGCTAGAATTATTGGCGTAACCGAGGGCACGGTGAAAGTACATATAAGTCATATTTATAAGAAATTGGGGATGAAGAGACGGAAAGCTGTTGTGGAGTTGTTTAATGCAATGTAACCACACAGTGGAAGAGAAAGGGGTGTATATAAAATGAGTTATCGAAAGCGTTTGATATTATTAATTCTACTAGATTCCATCATTGTGACATTTGCTATCTTTGCTGCATCATGGATTGTCTATCCAGGTATGGCACTTAATTCATTTAATTTTCACGTTCTGACCATCAGTTCCATCGCACTATTATTTTTCCATCATTTTTATGCATTTATTTATAAATTATATAATAAGGTCTGGGCGTATGCGAGTGTCGGCGAGTTAATAGCGATAGTGAAAGCTATTACGCTGTCGGTTGTAACTACAGGAATGATTCAATTCTTAGTAAATGGATTCTCCCTATATAAGCGAGCACTAATTGTCACGTGGCTTCTACATATTATATTAATCGGTGGTTCACGGTTTATATGGCGTATCTACCGGGACCGCTATATTGCGAACGACAAAGGTAAAAAACGCACGTTAATTGTTGGTGCTGGTGCAGCGGGAACGATGATCGCTCGACAAATGAATAATAATCAAGAAAATAATGAGTTGCTACCAGTTGCATTTGTTGATGATGATATGAGTAAGTGGAAAATGGAAATCTATGGTGTACCAGTATTAGGTGGGGTAAAGGATATTGCTAGTATCGTAGAAAATCATCAAGTCGAACATGTCGTCATTGCCATTCCATCTTTACGTAATGGTGAACTACAACAAATTGTTGCGAAGTGTAACCAAACGAAAGCAATCGTGCAAATGATCCCGAAAATCGAGGATCTAATGACGGGTAAAATATCGGTTAGTAACTTAAAAAATGTAGAAGTAGAAGATGTACTCGGGCGAGAGCCGGTTGAACTAGATATTAATAAAATTTCAGAATATGTTACAGGTAATACCGTAATGGTAACAGGTGCCGGTGGGTCGATTGGATCGGAAATATGTCGGCAGCTAATGAGATTTACTCCGAAAAAAATTGTGCTTGTTGGCCACGGGGAATTCAGTATTTATACGATTGATATGGAACTTCGTGAAAAATATGGACAAACCAATATAGAAATTATTCCGGTCATTGGGGATGTTCAGGACCGTGAACGTATATTTTCAGTTGTAGAAGAACATCAACCAACGATAATCTACCATGCTGCAGCGCATAAGCATGTACCGTTGATGGAATATAATCCGCATGAAGCGGTCAAGAACAATGTGATTGGTACGAGGAATGTAGCTCAGGCTGCTGATGCTTTTGGAGTTAGTACGTTTGTGTTAGTTTCGACGGATAAGGCAGTTAATCCGACAAATGTTATGGGTGCAACGAAACGTCTTGCGGAGATGGTTGTTCAGGATATGGCAAAGTATAGTAAGACCAAATTTGTTGCGGTACGATTTGGTAATGTCCTCGGCAGTCGTGGTAGTGTTATTCCGTTGTTTAAGAAGCAGATTGAGCGCGGGGGACCGGTAACGGTGACACATCCAGAGATGACTCGGTATTTTATGACGATTCCCGAAGCGTCACGTCTTGTGGTACAAGCTGGCACGCTTGCACATGGTGGGGAGATTTTTGTGTTGGATATGGGTGAACCGGTTAAGATTGTGGATTTAGCTAAGAACCTTATTAGACTATCCGGTTATAGTGAAGAAGAGATTCCGGTAGCATTTTCTGGGATTCGACCTGGGGAGAAGATGTATGAGGAGCTTCTGAATGAGAAGGAAGTTCATCCCGGGGCTATTTATGAAAAGATTTATGTTGGTCGGACGGTTGAAGTAGATTCTTCGGCTTTGGATCGGTTGATTCGTAGATTTGATGGTTTGGATAATGTTCAACTTAAGAATGAGTTGATGGGAATTGTGTTTGAGGAGAGAGAATTGTTGACTGCAAAAGGCTTATAGGGAGCTTTTTAGTATTTTTGTAAATGTTTATTAATGGGGGTAATTTTTGTGAAGACAGTTAAAAAGGCCATTATACCAGCTGCGGGGTTAGGTACTAGATTTTTACCAGCTACAAAAGCAATGCCAAAAGAAATGCTACCAATTGTTGATAAGCCTACTATTCAGTACATAGTAGAAGAGGCTATTGAATCTGGTATTGAAGATATTATTATTGTTACGGGTAAAGGAAAACGTGCAATTGAAGATCATTTTGATCATAATTTTGAGTTGGAAGATAATCTAGTGAAAAAAGAGAAATTTGAGATGTTAGAAAAGGTGAAACAGCCTTCTAATGTTGATATTCATTATATTCGTCAAAAAGACCCTAAAGGATTAGGACATGCTGTATGGTGTGCGCGTAAGTTTATCGGGAATGAGCCTTTTGCAGTGTTGCTAGGTGATGATATTGTTCAAGCTGGAACACCTGGGTTAAGACAGTTGATCCAGCAGTTCGAGGAGACTCAACGTTCTGTTGTAGGTGTGCAGCAGGTTCCTGATAATGAAACACATCGTTATGGGATTGTGGATCCTAGTACTGTTGAAGGGCGTCGATATCGAGTAAATAATTTTGTGGAGAAACCAGCGCAAGGTACTGCGCCTTCTAATCTAGCTATTATGGGGCGTTATGTATTTACTCCAGAAATCATTACTTTCTTAGATAAGCAAGAGATTGGTGCTGGTGGTGAGATTCAATTGACGGATGCTATCCAGATGTTGAATGAGTTACAGAGTGTGTATGCTTATGATTTTGAAGGTATGCGTTATGATGTTGGTGAGAAGTTGGGGTTTGTGAAGACGAATATTGAAATAGCTTTGAAGAATGATGAGATTAAGGATGAGTTGATGGAGTACTTGGTTGGATTGGTGAAAGGCAGTAAGGTTGGGGTTTAGTTTTTAGCTAACCTATAGTTTGATGGTGAATTTTGTGGAACATTGAGGTTCTGTTGGATAAAATATGAGGCTAGTCTCAAGATGATTTTAATACAGGTGATGTCTCTTTACCTTTATCAATGGGGGCGCTCGGTTATGCTGTGGGTTGAAATATACCTTAGACACTTGTTGTCGGTAGTGTGGTGTGAGGTGGGGTTAGATGCCCTATTAATTATATTAATTCTAACTAGATTTGGCAGAGTAGCATTGAAAAAGTATTATCATTTGAATTTAAATTGTCAAATTGGGAGGGATTATTAAATAAAATGATATAACATCTAAACTAAAATACAATAGAGGGTTTACTTTGATGGATTTACTTGGCGTGTTAGCTATATTAAGTATCATATTACTTATCGTTGTTCCGAGCATTTCTTCTAGTGTTGAAAAAGCTAATAGGGAAGTTTGCTATTCAAATATTATTGAACTAGAAAGACATTATGAAATGCATTTAACACTTGATGATATTGAGCATTCTGAAACTCTTTTTTTTTTCAATTCATTAGAGAGTTTGATGAAACAATATGTCCAGAAGATGGAGTGATATCCTATGTGGACGGTGATGTTATTTGTAGTGAACACTCTGAGGGGGGATTGAAAATGATAGAATAGAGGAAGTGCCATTTTTGTAAGATAGTTAATAGATCGTTGTTAATGGGAAGGGAGTCATATATCTTGTTATTGCATCTGGTTCCAGATTATTTGGTTGAATGGTGTAGGGGAACTGAGTATCGTGGTTAGATAGAACGCTAGAAACCTTGCGGACTAAGGGTTTGAGGCGTTATTATTGAGATTTATAGATTGATTGAATGGTTTATATAATAGGAAGAAACTCGGTTTAAGATTTTTATAAAGTGATTATCTATTTCGTATTTGTTAGGTAGATTGAATAGATATTACGAGGTGAGTATCAGATAAACACAATATGTAATATTAAAATTTACTAAAAATCACATATTAAACGCAATATATTGATTTCATTTATTTTGTGTAACCATACGAATTACTATTATATGAAATGGATTTAAAAAACTGACACAAATTGATTAAGTAGATAAAAACACAATATATAGCATTTAAATCTGATTAAAAATAAGGAACGATACAACATATTGATTTTTTCATCTATTTCGCATAATGGCTATAATATGCGAAGTGGCTAAGTAGATAACAATTTTAGTGGCTTAGTAGTTGGTTAGAAAGGAAGAGGTTCTAATTAAGTCCTAATCTACTAAAATAATATTAACTTTACAAGGGAAGGAAGTCTAGAATAATGGAGTCAACAAAAGTGAAAGAAAGAATATTCCTTTCTTCACCACATATGAGTGATGAAGGTTATGAAATGCAATATGTACAGGAAGCTTTTGATACAAACTGGATTGCGCCCCTTGGTGAAAATGTAAATGGATTTGAAAGAGAGCTAGCTGGGAAGGTTGGTTCTAAATCAGCTGCTGCACTATCTTCAGGTACAGCAGCTATTCACTTAGCTTTAAAAGCAGCAGGCGTTGGAGAAGGGGATATTGTTTTCTGTCCGACACTTACTTTTTCTGCAACTGCAAATCCAATCATCTATCAAAATGCCACTCCTGTATTTATAGATAGCGATCATGAAACTTGGAATATGTGCCCAAATGCATTGGAAGAAGCATTTGAAAAATACCCAGAAGTAAAAGCGGTAGTTGTTGTTCACCTTTATGGCCTTTCTGCTGATATGGATAAGATTATGGAGATTTGTAAGAAACAAAATGTTGTAGTTATTGAAGATGCGGCAGAATCACTAGGTGGTTACTATAAAGGACAACACACTGGTACTTTTGGTGATTATGGCATTTTCTCATTTAATGGAAACAAGATAATTACTACGTCCGGTGGTGGAATGCTAGTTTCTAATAATGATGAGAAGGTTGCAAAAGTGAGGTTCTGGGCAACTCAATCAAGAGATCAAGCAAGGCATTTTCAGCATAGTGAACTAGGTTTTAATTACCGTATGAGTAATGTTGTTGCTGGTATCGGTCGTGGACAGCTTAAGGTTTTAGATAAGAGAGTAGAAAAGAAGAAATATATTTTTGAGTTCTATAAGAGAGAACTTGGTGAACTTGAGAGTGTTGAGTTTATGCCTGTTAATGAGTGGGATGAACCAAACTATTGGTTGAGTTCAATGACATTAAGAGGACAGGTTAGACCCTTTAATGTTATGGAAGCTCTAGAACAAGAGAATATTGAATCAAGACCAATTTGGAAACCAATGCATTTGCAGCCATTCTTTGAAAAGTTTGATTTTGTGGGGATTGGTGTATCAGAGAAACTATTTGAAAATGGTGTGTGTCTACCATCTGATACGAAGATGACGAATCAGGATTTGGAAAGAGTCGTTAAGATTATAAAAGGGTTGTGGTTGAAGTAATGAGGCATTCTAAAGGCGGTATTTATAGAAGAGTTTTAAAAAGGCCAATGGACTTCATACTATCCTTGATAGCTATTATAATGCTTAGCCCAGTTCTGTTAATGGTAGCTATACTCGTTAGAAATAAGTTAGGTAGTCCAGTGTTGTTTAAACAAAAAAGGCCAGGGCTTAATGAGAAGATTTTTATGATGTATAAATTTAGAACAATGACGGACGAAAAGGATGAAAATGGAGATTTACTTCCTGACAGTGTTAGGTTAACGAAGTTTGGCAAATTTCTACGTTCCACATCACTCGATGAACTTCCAGAACTTTTTAATATTCTTAAGGGAGATTTGTCTATTATAGGTCCAAGGCCTTTATTGGTACAGTACCTTCCTCTTTATAATAAGCATCAAAAGAGACGTCATGAAGTAAGGCCAGGTCTTTCTGGTTTGGCTCAGGTAAGTGGAAGGAACGCTATTAGTTGGGAAGATAAGTTTAATCTAGATGTGATTTATGTTGAAAATGTTAGCTTTAGTAATGATTGGAAAATCATTTTTTCTACTATTAAAAAGGTTTTTGTCAGGGAAGGAATTAACTCACAAACTGCGGCAACAATGGAACCTTTTAAGGGAACTAAAAAGGAATGAATAGAGCTATGAAAAATAAACTTCTAATTATAGGTGCTAGTGGTCATGGGAAAGTGGTTGCTGACATCGCATTACAAATGAATAGATGGGATAGAATTTTCTTTTTAGACGATAATGAAAGTATCGGATTGTCAATGGGTATAGAAGTCATTGGAACTTCGGATGATTTATTTGCTCATATCGATGATTACGACGTATTCGTGGGTATTGGGAATAATATTACAAGACAAAAGATATATTTGATGCTAGAAAAAGCAGGGGCTAGTATTCCGGTATTAATTCATCCGAATGCAGTAATTGGGAATCAAGTGGATATAGGGAATGGGACAGCAGTAATGGCAGGAGCAGTTATTAATTGCTGCTCTAAAATTGGAAAAGGTTGCATTATTAATACTGGTTCTACAGTAGACCATGATAATTATATTGAAGATTTTGTTCATATATCACCTGGAGTTCATTTAGCAGGAACCGTTAAAGTTGGAAAAGGTTCATGGATAGGTATAGGTAGTGTAATAAACAATAACCTAAATATCACTAGTGATTGCAACATTGGTGCAGGAGCTGTTGTTATTAAGGATATACCTGAGCCTGGAGTTTATGTTGGTGTACCAGTTAGGAGAGTTTAAATTATGAGGATTCTAGTATTAGCTAATTTCGGTATGGGATTATATAACTTTAGAAAAGAATTATTGGAAAAATTGATTGAACAGAATCATGAGGTTTATATTTCTTTACCAAATGACCAAGAGTATGTACCGAAGTTAGAAAGATTGGGTTGTAAGTTTATTAATACACCAGTAAGTAGAAGAGGGACTAACCCAATAACCGATTTTAGGTTATTATTGAATTACAAAAAAATGATCAGAAATATTAAGCCTGATGTGGTTTTAACATATACTATTAAACCTAATATTTATGGTGGATTAGCCTGTCGGTTAGCAAATGTGTCGTATCTTGTAAATATTACTGGATTGGGAACTGCTGTTGAAAATGGAGGGTTATTGCAAAAAATCACTCTACTGTTATATAAAGCATCCCTAAAAAGAGCGAAATGTGTGTTTTTTCAAAATAGCGGGAACATGAATTTCCTAACTAAACAGAAGGTAATTAAAGGAAACTATAAAGTATTACCCGGATCTGGCGTGAACCTCAACCATTATGCGCTATTGGATTATCCATCAGACAATACTACTATTAATTTTCTGTTTATTTCACGCGTGATGAAAGAAAAAGGAATTGATCAATATTTGGATGCTGCAAGTCATATTAAAAAAAAGTATCCAAATACTGCTTTTCATATTATAGGCTTTTGTGAAGATGCATATGAAGAAAAACTTATGGAAATGCAAGAAAAAGGGATTATAAAATACCACGGAAAACAAAGTGATGTAAGAGAATTTCACAAAATTTCACATTGTACAATTCATCCAACCTATTATCCAGAGGGTATGTCCAATGTTTTGCTTGAAAGTGCTGCTTGTGGTAGGCCAATTATTACAACAAACCGCAATGGGTGCAAAGAAATCATTGATGAAGGGATTAATGGTTATATTGTAGAGCAAAAAAACAGTCAAGATTTAATAGGTAAGATTGAAAAATTTCTAGATTTAGATTATGAGGCTAAAAGAGAAATGGGAATTGCAGGAAGGGAAAAAGTAGAAAACGAGTTTGATAGACAAATAATTATTAATGAATATTTAAATGTAATAAGAAAACAGGCGAAAGAAAATTATAATGATTGAAGGGAAATAGGATGAAAAATAAATTGGTTAGCGTAATAATTCCAACATACCAAAGGCCTTTAACACTATCTAGGGCAATTAATTCAGTTTTGATTCAAACATTCTCTAATATTGAAGTTATAGTTGTAGATGATAATAATCCTAATACAGACGAAAGAATAGAAACTGAAGAGTTAATGCTGAGATATAGTGGAAATCCAAAGGTGAAATATGTTAAACATGAGTTTAATAAGAATGGATCAGCAGCTAGGAATACGGGCTTTAAGAATTCAAAAGGAGAATATATCATGCTTTTAGATGATGATGATGAGTTTCTTCCTAATAAAGTAGAAGTACAAGTTAAGTGCTTAGAAAAACGGGATAGTTCTTGGGGAGCCTGTTATACAAAATATAAACGATTAAAAAATGGAAAAATTGATACTGTCTGTGCAGAAAACCAGGAAGGTAATTTGTATTTTAAAGAGCTATGTAGAAACCTTTTTATTCAAGCTGGATCAAATTTAATGATGCGTAGAGAAGTTTTTGAAGAATTAGGTGGGTTTGATGAAACCTTTCAAAGAAATCAAGATATTGAATTTACTGTTAGGCTTTTAAAAAAATATAAGCTGGCCTATGTTGATGAAATGGGACTCATTTATCATAGGCATCCTGAAAAAAGATTTTTTGATATGGATAAAATTACAAAACACTATTTATCTACTTTCAAATCACATATTGATGAACTATCCGAAGAAGAGAAAATTAAATTTTATAAGTTAATTAATCTACAACTTTTTCGTTATAGAGTTGTTACGACTAGAAACTTGACTGAAGGATATAACATGCTAAAAGATAGGAATGTTGGAGTAATTGATGTTTTAAGATATTTTTCCCATCTGACATATCGTCGGATTTTTAGAAAAAGTTATGGGTTTAAACTCAAAGAATAATGATTTGATTGGAGCTCTTTATGGTATTTGATAGTATATTTTCCTATTTGGCTTTTCTTATATATATTCTTATATTTGTACTAGTATATATATATGTAAAAAAGATAATTTCCCAAAGTGGTTTTAATGGATTAAGCATGTTTATTTTAACATTTAGTATGTTTTATTTTGTTGTCCCATTTATTCAAATGTTTTTTAAGACCTATAGAGATAATACATCACTTTTTACAATTCTTTTAAATCAGATGAGTAATGGAGAGGTTTTCTTCAACTTATTAATGAGTGCAATTTGCTTACTTCTAATTATTGTTTCGTATCATTTAAGGTTTAAATCAATGGGTAACATAAAATTCAAGGAGACTTGGAAACAAAAAGGATTAGAGGGAAAGGTTTTATACAAAAAAATCAAACTTATTACAGACATTATATTCCTTGTTGGTGTAGCAAGTATAGTTTTACTAATTTTTGAAGTTGGTTCCTTAAAAACATACTTGGCGTTAGGCTCATTAACGAGAGGGTTAGACAAGTCACCAACTGATTATATTGGATCAAGCTATTTACAACTGGTTACACTCTCAGTAATAATCTTAATACCACCATATTTGTATCTATATTTATACCGTTTAAAGAATAGTAAGATAATCCTTTTAAAATTTTTTATATCGTTAATTTTTGCAGTATTATTTCTACTTTATAATCAAGGAAGGGCTCCCCTTGTCATTTTCTTTTTACCATTCTTTTTTGCAATCGGTAAAAGGAGGAAAAAAGGTGTATTGGGGTTGGCTATACTATTTGGGGTAGGACTATTTTTGCTTGCCTATTTAGATGCAATATTTCAATATTTAGCTTATGGATATTATGCTGTCGAGCAAAGCGGTAACTATATTACTGAGTTTTTAAGTCAATTTAGCTATCCATTTGCAAATTTTTCTTTAAGAAATGAATTAATACAATATTCTGGATATCGCTATATGTACGATTATGTTATATGGCCATTTACAATGATACCAAGTTCGATATTAGAGTTAATTGGGATTAGCAAAGAATCAATTATTTCAGTGTCAACTTTTAATACGAAAGCTTATGGAGCATTTTTAGGGGTAGACCCTACTGGGGGGATCCCTGTCGATTTATTAACCTTCAATTACTATCAATTTGGTTATTTCACATTATTACCTATGTGTTTAGTAATAGGTAGAATACTCCGTAGATTAGATTTAATATTTTACTTTTTTAAAAACAATTTTGCTATAAGGATCGTGTTGTATAGAATATCTTTTTCGATGATAGGTATATTAAATAATGCTGATTTATCTGCAATTGTGCGAAATAGATTAGATATTGTCTTGTTACTTTTAATAATAATATATATATATATATATGAAAAAAGGTTAATAGAAACTAAACGAAGTGAACAATGATTTAAATTAAACTAAAAACTAAAGTGCTATTCACTATAAAAAGTAGAAGTATAATTAAGAAAGTTTAAGGAATGAAGAGGAGGAATACTGTATGAAAAAGATATTCTCCAAAGTGTTTATAGTAATATCTAGATTAATTATGTCTTGTGTTTATGATAAAAAATTTTTAAAAGGTCGCTGGTTTGATAATTCCACTAAAGGTTGGCGCTGGTGCTGGCGGAGTGTTTTTATGCAAAAAATAATTGGATATAATAGGAGAATTCCTTTTCCTGTATCTCATAGAAACAATGTAGGGAATCACCGAAATCTTATCTTTAGTTCCAATGACATGAATAATTTCCAAAATTTCGGTTGTTATTACCAAAATTTTCATGGGAAAATTCACATTGGTGATGGAACATACATTGCCCCCAATGTTGGGTTAATTACACAGAATCACAAAATTGGGGATTTAGATAATCATGAAGAGGCAAAAGATATTATTATAGGCAAGGATTGTTGGATAGGTATGAATTCAACTATTTTACCTGGAACAGTGTTAGGTGACGGTACCATCGTTGGGGCAGGTTCAGTAGTTACTAAAAGTTTTCCAGACGGCCTATGCGTAATAGCGGGTAATCCGGCAAAAATATTAAGAAGGTTAGATATAAATGAAAAAAGACAAGAATAATAGAATAGCAATTATTACTCCCTTTTATCCAATAAAACATAGAAATGACTTGTTTGAAGATACAAAGGCAGTATTTTATTTGTTAAAAGAGTTTGCTAATGATAATGATATTCTTATAATACATTTATTCATGCATGGATTCAAGAACGCATGGCGACAGTTACCAAAAGTGTTGCCCCTAAAATCGAACTATAGAAAATATTTATACACTGATGATTACGGAAACAATATTCTTTTCTTTGAATACTTATTATTATTCCCTAAAACAATTAAAACTTTTCGTTATTTTAGTAATAAGTATGCTAGTTTTATAAAACAATACTGTAAAGAGGAACAATATAAACCAGAAGTAGGTGTGGTACATTTTCCAACTTATTATAATGATCTTATGAAAAATATGGATATATTCCCCAAAAAAATAGCAGTAATTCACTCGTTCGATATTAAGAATATTAAAAACGGATATAGCTTAGTCTTTTGGAAAAAGTATTTTGAGGAATTTGATGCTATTGGCTTTAGGTCATATGTAATAAAAAAAGAATTTGAAAAACTAATTGGAACCAGAAATAATTCGTTCATGTCTTTGTCTGGTATTCCTGAGGAATATATAACATTAGAAGTAAACAAACCTAATTATAATATAAATGAAAATATTAAATTAATGTATGCTGGTAGATTAGATGATAATAAAAATGTTGCTAGAAGTGTATTGGCTTTAAATAAGTTAGGTAAAAGTGTACCATATTCTTTTACTATTGTTGGTGATGGAGAAGAAAAGAAAAATATTGAAAATTTAGTTAGTAATTTAGGTGTTTCTGAAAAGATAACTTTTGAAGGTAGAGTGACTAGGGAGAAAACTTTTACGCTAATGCAAGAAGCGGATATTTTTATTATGGTTAGTAAGAAGGAAACATTGGGTCTCGTATATTTAGAAGCTATGGCTGCAGGTTGTATTATAATAGCGACAAGAGGTCAGGGTATTGACGGTATTGTTATAGATGGTGAAAATGGATTTTTAACTGATTCTAATGATGAAAATGCTATTCATCAAACTATTTATCATGTAATGACATTAAATCCTGAGGAGCAAATGAGAATTAGAGATAATGCAAAAAATACAGTTAATAATTTAAGTGATACTTCCTTATCAGAAGAATACTATTATAATATTTGCTCAATAATACTGAAGGATATGCATTTTAATGAATAGAATCAAAAATCTTTTTAATGACGGATTCTTTAGGTCAGTTATGACATTAACATCGGGATCAATATTTGCTCAAGCATTAACTATATTAGTAGCTCCCCTTTTAACAAGGATATATTCACCAAAGGAGTTAGGGGTATATACATTAATTTTAACTGCAGAAAGCCTATTTGGAAGTATTATATGTGGCAGGTACGATGTAGCAATTGTTACTGAGCCAGATAAAAAGAGAATATATCCAATTATTAAGTTATCTTTTTTTATTACAATTATATTTAGTTTAATAGCATCAATCGGATATGGGTCATATTACTTCCTTTTACAAGATGAATATCGAAACTATTCTTATGCGATTATTTTTATCTTTGCGATGTTATTAGTCAATGGATTGATGAGAACACTTGAAGCTTATAATAACCGTTATAAAGAGTATAAGGTAATGACTTCTGTATATGTCTTAAAAACGTTAGCTCAAAATTTTGGATCTGTAGTTTTAGGAGTTCTTAAATTTGGGGTTTTTGGATTATTGATTTCACATACTGTTGGAATGTTAGCTGGACTTAAAAAGCAATCAATAACTATGAAATCTCATTTAAAGGAAATATTGTCATCAAGTAAGGCGGAGATGAATGTGGTTATGAAAAGTCATTACCGCTTACCGCTTTATTCAGCACCTGCAGCATTTGCTAATCGTTTCTCTTATGCTTCCATAGCTCTCTTTATTGAATCTTTATTTGGTTTATCTGTATTAGGCCTTTACTCGATATCATATAAAGTGCTAGGTTTACCTTTAACAGTGATGAGTAATAATGTAGCAAAAGTTTTTTTTCAAGAGGCTTCGAGAGAATATGATGAAACTGGTAAGTTTGCAAAAAGTTTTACAAAGACAAGCATTATACTCCTACTTATCGCGATTCCTATGGTTTTAGCATTATATTATTTAGCACCTATAGCATTTGAAATTGTCTTTGGGTCAGGTTGGAAAGAAGCCGGTGTATATGTTCAAATTCTGGCACCTATGTTTGGTGTTAGATTTGTAGTTAATACTGTAGCTTATGGATTACAGGTTGTTAAGAAACAACAGTTAGAACTTGGGCTTCAACTTATGTTTATAATTTCCTCAGTAGCTTGTTTAGTTATATCAAAATTATTAGATTTTAATGTCCACCAATATTTGATGTCAATAACAATTGTATTTTCATTAGTTTATGTTATTTACTTTATTAGCATAATGAAGTTCGCGTATGGAAAAAGATAATATATTATTAAAAAATGAAAAGAGGAATTAAAGTATTTCAGTATATGAAAAATAGTAAATAAACAAGCGAGAGTCTCAGTTGTAGGTTTAGGATACGTTGGGATACCTTTAGCAGTAGATTTAGCTAAAAAAGTAGATATTATTGGTTTTGATATAAATCAAAATAAAATTGATTTATATAAATCTGGAATTGATCCTACCAATGAGGTTGGTAATGAAGCAATAGAGCAAACTACCATTGATTTTACAACTATGAAACAAAGTTAAAAGAAGCTAAATTTCATATAGTTGCCGTCCCTACTCCAATTAATTCAGATAAAACACCAAATCTTTCTCCGTAGAAGGAGCTAGTTCTATTATAGGACGTAATTTGACTAAAGGATCTATTGTAGTATATGAATCAACGGTATATCCTGGAGTAACAGAAGATATTTGTATCCCTATTCTTGAAAGGGAATCAGGTCTAGATTGTGGGGTTGATTTCAAAGTAGGATATTCACCAGAAAGGATCAATCCTGGAGATAAAGTACATCGATTAGAAAATATTATTAAAATAGTATCAGGAATTGATAAAGACACTTTGGAAGAAATTGCAAAAACTTATGAGTTAGTTATGCAGGAGTGCATAGCGCTAGTTCGATTAAAGTAGGTGAAGCTACCAAAGTAGTTGAGAACAGTCAACGTGATATTAACATTGTATTCATGAATGAATTAGCTATGGTGTTTGATCGTATGGGGATTGATACAAAAGAAGTTATTGATGCAATGAATACAAAGTGGAATGCGCTTAAATTTTATCCAGGACTTGTAGATGGTCATTGTATTGGTGTTGACCCATATTACTTTATTTACGAGGCAGAAAGATTAGGATATCACAGTCAGATTGTACTATCAGGTAGGAAGATCAATGATGGCATGGGTGAATTTGTAGCAGATAGTATTATTAAGAAATTAATACTTGCAAACAAACTAATCAAGCAATCTAAAGTAGTTATTCTCGGTATTACCTTTAAAGAAAATACACCTGATACAATAATTTCGAAAATAGTTGATATTTTGAAAGAATTAAAAGAATATGGCATTGAACCAATTGTAGTTGACCCCGAAGCAGATGCTATTGAGGCTAAACAAGAATACGGTATTGAGTTAGTCGATATAAAAGATGTAAAAGATGTAAAAGATGCTGACTGTATTGTTTTTGCTGTTGCTCATGATTTGTTTTTAGAGCTGGATTGGAATGAAGTTAACTCTTTATTTGGAGATTTTGATAATAAAGAGAAAGTAATTATTGATGTTAAAAGTATATTGAATAAGTTAGAAATAGAAGAAAAAGGATATACCTACTGGAATCTATAGATTGTGTAAATACTTTACAGACTATTTATCTAGAAAATACGATCATTGTTAATAATAAGAAAAGTTAGAAGCTTAGTCTACAAAAAAATAAAATGAAAGTAGGGTAATTATGTTTAAAATAGCAGTTGCAGGAACAGGCTATGTCGGCTTAGTAGCAGGTGTATGCTTTGCCGAAATTGGGCATAAAGTAACTTGTGTGGACATTAATGAGAATAAAGTCAATTTAATGAAATCTGGAGTTTCTCCAATTTATGAAACAGGTTTAGAAGAGTTGATGCAAAAAAATTATGCTGCTGGAAGAATCGAGTACACAACTGATTATGAATCAGCTTATAGAGATGCGGATGCAATTTTTATCGGTGTTGGTACTCCAGAACAACCGGATGGATCTGCAAATCTATCATATATAGCTACAGTTGCTAGACAAATTGCTGAATCGGTAGAAAAGGATTGTCTAGTTGTAGTTAAATCGACAGTTCCAGTTGGAACGAATGATAAAGTGGAACAGTTTATTCAGGACTTTTTAGTAAATGATGTGAAAGTAGAAGTAGCTTCAAACCCAGAATTTTTGGCCCAAGGATCTGCGGTACACGATACGTTGCATGCAGAAAGAATAATTATTGGAACTGAAAGCAAATGGGCGGAAGAATTATTATTGAAGATTTATGAGCCGTTCAAATTACCTATCGTTTCCGTAAATAGAAGATCGGCAGAAATGATTAAGTATGCATCTAATGACTTCCTTGCCCTTAAAATATCCTATATGAATGACATTGCAAATCTTTGTGAATTAGTTGGTGCTGATATTCAAGATGTGGCAAAAGGGATGAGTTTTGATGAGCGTATTGGAAGCAAGTTTCTAAATGCAGGAATCGGTTTCGGAGGTTCATGTTTCCCTAAGGACACTAAAGCACTTGAGTATATTGCTAGACAGAACGGTTATGAACTCAAAACAGTTAAAGCGGCTATTGATGTAAACCAAGAACAAAAAATAATGCTTTATAAGAAAGCTAGTAAAAGACTCATTACGTTAAACAGTCTTAAGGTTGCAGTGTTAGGATTAACTTTTAAGCCTGGCACGGACGATTTAAGAGAGGCAGCATCTCTTGAAAATGTACCATTATTATTAGAACAAGGTGCAGACATTTATGCATTTGATCCGGTTGGAGCAGAGAATTTTACTAAAGTTCACCCAGAAGGTAATAATGGCAAAGGAAGTATTACTTATGTTTCCAATATCGAGCATGCTCTAGAAGATGCAAATGTTTGCTTTATCTTTACTGAATGGGGAGAAGTGAAAGCATTAACTCCTGAAACTTATAAGAATTTAATGAGAACTCCTTTAGTATATGACGGCAGAAATATATATCCTGTGGAAGATATGCAAGAAGCAGGAGTAGAGTATCACTCAATCGGTAGAAAACCTGCAATTAGAGAAGCTGTTAAGGAGTCGAAGAATCTTGAATTACAAAACTCTTGATCCTAGTAAAACATACCTAATCACTGGAGCAGCGGGTTTTATCGGATACTACTTATCTAAAAAACTACTAGAACAGGGCTGCCAGGTGGTTGGTATTGATAACGTCAATGAATACTATGATGTGAACCTTAAACATAGCCGTTTGGGGAACTTGGAACCTTATGAGAAGTTTACCTTTATTAAAGGCGACATATCAGACAAGGATATGTTAATAAGAACCTTTGAAGAGTACAAGCCTAATGTTGTAGTTAACCTAGCTGCTCAAGCGGGAGTAAGGTATTCAATAGAGAATCCGGATGTCTATATTCAAAGTAATATCATTGGCTTTTATAATATCCTTGAGGCCTGCAGATATAATCCAGTTGACCATCTTGTATATGCATCATCTAGTTCTGTTTATGGTGCCAATAAAAAGGTTCCATTTGAAGAGACAGATTTTGTAGACAATCCAGTATCACTTTATGCATCTACTAAGAAATCAAATGAATTGATGGCTCATACGTATAGCCAGCTTTATAAGATTCCAGCTACGGGGCTTCGATTCTTTACGGTTTATGGTCCGATGGGGCGTCCAGATATGGCCTATTTTGGATTTGCAAATAAATATTTTAATGGAGAACCAATTAAAATATTCAATAATGGTGATTTTGAGAATGACCTCTATCGTGACTTTACTTATATTGATGACATTGTCGAGGGGATTGAACGATTATTAAGTAACCCACCTGAAGATAATGTTCAACATAAGGTCTTTAACATTGGGAATAACAGTCCAGAAAAGTTAATGGTGTTTATCGAAACTTTAGAAATGGCCTTAAGTAAAGCGTTAGGCAAAGAAGTACAATTTGAGAAGATTTTTGAACCAATCAAGCCTGGGGATGTACCAGCTACTTATGCTTCAACTAATTTATTGCAAAAAGCTGTAGGCTTTAAGCCTGAAACTTCAATTGAAGATGGACTGCAGAAGTTTGCTGATTGGTATGTGGAGTATTATAATCTGAAGGATTAAATAAATTACCCGCTAGGCAGTTGGCTGATATACTCCCCTTTCGGTAGACAGATTAAAAAGTAAAAATCTGCTACTATAAAGGGGAGTATTTTTTGTGTCTAAAAGAACTTACTGTGGGGAGTAAATTTAAAAATCCTAAAAGCATGTGAGGATGTAGTTATACTCTATTAATGAAAGTCACCATGCCACTCCGAAAAATCGCAGAACAAGGAAATGTCCTATCGATGCAGTTAAAAGATGGAAAAGGCAAACCAGAAAGAACCTAAAAGTAATAGGCAGCAAAAAACTAAATAATGATGAGTGTCAAAGCGTGTAGGTGCCTGTTACTCCTCAGATTGTGTCAAATGGAAAGATGTTGTAAGGAATTAATTACATAAAAGTGATCAATGGGTTTATGATTGCTTGGGTCGGAATCCTTTATCCTAAGTCAGCTGTTAAGTTAGGCATACGCTTTATGCATATTAATAGACCGTTTGGACGGTAGAATTCACTGTAGCTACTACTGTTGTATTACGGTTAAATATTTTTCTTGACGATAAGTTCAAAACATTTATAAAGTTGTCGACAGAAGAAGGGGTTTATATTTTTTTGTCGAAAAACCGAACAAAGACTAAACTATTTAAACTAGTCAATGGCGTATTTTAAACTTACTACATGATCTACATAAATATTTATAATTTCGTTTATTAAATTTGCTAATACTTAGCTAAAAGCCCATAGGGGATAATTTAACACTTAAATTGCTGTAAAAGATATTTAATATGAAAAAAATGAAAGGAAGGGATACTCTAGTGAAATATTGTCATAATTGTTGAGAAGAAAATACTTCTAAGGGAGATTATTGTGCAAATGAATTTAAAGAGGAGATGCAAATTAAGGATTCGTATAATCCTTTTAAATAAAGGGGTGATTATCTATGAGATTAAAGTATTGTCCAAGTTGCGGTGGCAAAATAAGTGAAGAAATAAAGTATTGTTCGAATTGTGGTTTGGAAATGAAAAAATTAGAGTTACCAAAAAAAGAAAAGAAGAAAAATTTTAATGGACTACTTCAAAGTTTCATTCAGAACAAAAGAATAATTATTCCTATTATGATTATAGTTCTATTGTTAGTGGTAATTTTTATTATTCAAATTAATAAAGTGCCAGAAATTAAGTTCTATGGCAATAAAGAAAATGGATATATAGCAAAGGAATCATCTACTACATTCAATATTAATGCGTATTATGAAGATACAACATATTATCTTAGGGATGACAGAAGACCTAGTATGATAGAGTTGGACATAGAAGAATCATATAATGTCAGCTCTGTACACTTTGTATTTATTAGTGAGGGGAAAGTCTTAAAAGAATGGGATGAAAACTATGAAGGTGGTACAGGTAAGCGTAGTTTACTTGTAAATACTCTATTAAGAGATGTGAACTTTGAAGTCGGTAAATATAATCTAGAGGCATACATTAATAATGAACTTGTGGCGGTAGGGGAATTCAAGATTGTTGATAGACCTAGCTATTAGTAGCTTCTAAGGTAAGAGCCATTGACCTTGTGCTTGTTACTAAATGCAATAATCGTTATAATTTCTGGAATTATACAAAAAATACAAATGATCCTATTGTAAAGTGGGACCATTACTGTTTCTTAAACTTCTAGAGGTATAATGGAAAAAAAGGGGACAGGCACCATGTCCCATTAGGTCATAGGTCTGTCCCACCTCTACACAGCTCGTAGAAAACACAAAAAACACATGCTTTGATGATAAAATATATTTTTCAAATTTAACAGAAACTTAATTATCGCAGATACTTAGATGATTTGATAGATTTACAAGGGGGATTATCCGTGAACAAGAGAATATTATTAGTAGTATGCATTTGTTTATTTGTATTGATGGTCGGTTGCACCTCATCGGAGTACAAATCCTTTATTGAGGCTGGTAATAACTCAATCCATGAAGGAAATTATGAAGATGCATTAACAAATTACTCTAAAGCAATGACAGAGAAAGAAACTGAAGAAGCGGAAACTATCTATGAAATATTAGAGTTGATGGTAGATGGTATGAGTTTATTTGAGCAGGGTAATTTTGAACAAAGCTTAGAAGCTTATCAAGGAATTGGTGAGTTACCAATAGAGGAATTAACTGTTTTGAAGAAGGTAGAGCGTGATCGAGATAAGCTGATAGCACAAACGGAAGAAACTATTGAAACGTATACACGTATGGTGGAGTTGTTGGAGCAGGGAAAGGACTATTTAAAAGAGCAGGAATAAGATGAGGCACTAAATCTTTTTGAAGAAATAGCAAATTCCACGGAATCTCCTAACAATAATAGTGTCAATCAATTAAAGGAAGAAGCATCGTCTTTAATTGAACAAACAGATCATGAAAAAGCAGAGTACGTTGAAGAACAGGAAAGAATCGCCGCAGAGAAGAAGGCAGAGGAAGAACGAAAAAAGGCGGAAGAGGAGCAACGCAAGAAAGAAGAAGAACAGCGAAAGAAAGAGGAAGAGGAACGTAAAAAACAAGAAGAACAAGCGAAATCATCTAAATTTTCCCATGAGGAAGCAAGACAGTATGTTCATGAATATCTAATAAGCTTGTATTCTGGAGATCCACTAAGTAATTCAAATGTACGATTAGAATATGACCATGATTTAGAAAATGGCGATTATGTTTTTTTGTTATACGAAGTGGTCATTAATAACTCAGAAACGAAAGAAGGACATACAGCGACTTGGGGCTGGTATGGCATTGACCCGGTTAATAATTATGTCTATGATGCCATGACATATTAGAATATGGATGGAACTCAACCTGAGATGTTGGGTTCTTTTTTATCTGTCTGTTTATGGAAGAAAACTCCTTGAATTTAACAAAAACACCCCCAATGGAATATTTTCAGCTGTGGGTTCAGAACCCAACCAGATACCCTGCTTAATTGTGTTACATTTTCAGCGGTATCAGTCCTTGTATCAACTCAAAAAAGAAAAGTGGATGCGTATACTGCAATATTTGGAAGTTGAGTCCATATGAGCCAGCTGAACGAAATGATGAGTGACAAGAGTAATCTCAAGGGATTAATGCTTCTTCTCAAATTATGTACAAGGACTCGGTGTTGACCAACACTTTGCTTATGTTGTTTAATGACGGTTGTTGATCATAAAACATATAAATCCAGCTGCAGATATTTAATATATAATAGAACTATAATAACTAAAGGAAAGAGGGATTATTATGAGGGAATTTGATTTTGCTAGATTCTTGAATGAGCAGGGGAGTATTAGTAGTAAGGACAAGGCGGTTAGATCTAGGGTTGCGAAGGCAAAAAAGGTTGAACGTGATTTAGGTGTTAATTTAGACGAAATAGTTAAAAGTGATGACCATACCTATGCGGTGCTAATGTGAATTAAGAATGGTGAAATGAATGAACATAACGGAGTTTATCAAAATGCTGTTAGAAAATATTATCTATTTATCCCTACATTGAATAAGTATATAAGATAAAAGGGTTTTTGGTGAACATGGGGACGTTTCTATTGCTCATTTTAGGAAGAGTGGTAAATAAGGGGACAATCGGAAGTATTTGCGTGAAAGAAGGCACAACTAGCGGATTTAATTGTGCCTTCGTCTTATCTTATGTAACTACTTGCTAGGGACTTGTATATAAACAAAAGACCGCAGGGACAGGCACCTTGGTTTATAATAAGATATAGGCCAACCAGAAATTGTTCTGATTGACCAAATAATACGATGGCCAGTATAGCAGAAGATAAGGAGGTCTTCTTATTCCAGTCTTGCGCACTATTGTGGCAAATTATTAATTATACAACAACACACTAAGTTCGCTCTAATAATTTCGCGATTTCTACAGCTGTTGGAATTTCAAGCACGTTTTTCTCAGCAAATTCATTCCCTTGTGGGTCTTTGCTTTTCCTGATCTCTTGTGCAGCCATCTCCAAATCAAATGTCGTCCGACGGAATTCTATTCCCTTTGGGCTAAGTAGAAGCCAATATGCTCCTGGTTCATCAGCAAAGGGCATCCCTACACTCCCTGCATTGATAATATGCTTATCATTTATTTGTTTTTCAAATTGCATATGAGTATGTCCACAAACGACAGTCTGTTGCTCGATATTTGCAAAAATAGTGGCAAGTCGTTCCTGCGAGGTAAGAGGTGTAAAAATATCTTCATCACTACTTGGAGTGGCATGACAAAATAGAACGTCACCTAATCCATCAACAGAAAACGTTATCGTTGTTGGTAACTCTGATAGAAAATTCCTTTGAGATCGAGTTATCTGTTCAGCAACCCATTGTGTCCTCTCCCGTCCTTTTTCCGACATAACGGACGGGAGTGGCTTACCATCAAAGGCCATCACAACTTCCCTGTCTCCGTTTCCAAGAATAAAACTTACCTTATCAGTCAATGAGAAAATCCGTTCTAAAGTTCGACTAGGCATAGGTCCAGAAACAATATCCCCTCCGACAACAATAGAATCCGGCTTAATGTCTGCAAGTTCATTTAGCACTGCGTTCAGTGCAGGCAAATTCCCATGAATATCATAAATCGCTGCGATTTTAATGGTTATCCCCTCCATAATTTAAAAATCTCTTACTTAATAATAAACGAAATATAGGGCAGAAAAGATATGGCTTTTTAATGAAGTGTGCTCTAGAGCGGAGGAAGCGGAGTTTAGAAATCGAAACAAAAATCGATATGGTAAGTACATCAATAGCTAATAGTACAAGCCCCTCCTAAGGACGAATCCCATCCATTTGCTTCAGTTTCTAGTAAGTAGGATTATTTTTCTTTCATCTACATCTCAAAGGAATTTTAATAATAATGTCGAATTATATAAAAATATAATAAACCCTACTTAAGCCTATATATCCTCTAAGATCCCGCTATCAATTAAGTCTGTTAAAAGGTATTAATTTAACTGAAAAAGTCGAAATATTCAATATAAGGAGGAATTCCATGAACGAACTTTTCCACTCTGGGAAATTCTATGCCACCGTAGTCCAAGAAGTACACAAATTAATTAACGAAGATGTAATTTTAACTAATCAAGAAGGAACTATTGTAGCCAGTACAGACCCCTCACGTATAGGTCAGTTTCACGAAGGTGCACTATTATCGATGCAAAAAAAACAAAACATGTTTATGACGGAAGAATTAACGAAAAAATTAAAAGGGGTTCGTAAAGGTGTTGCTCTGCCAATTATGATAGATGACAAACCACAAGGGTGCTTAGGTATTACGGGGGAACCAAAAGTGGTGGAACCATTTGCATTACTTGTTCAAAAAGTAGCCGAGCTCTTTGTTCAGGATTCGATCATTCAAACAAACCAAGAAAGGCAAGCACGAGAACTAGAGTTTTTCGTTTTTGATTGGTTAAATTCAAAGGAGGTATCTAAATCTTTAATAGAGCGTAGTCATTTTTTTAATATCCAAATGAACCAATATGAACGTGTAGTTGTATTAAAAACGGAACAATCAGCATTACAACTTTCTTATAAGGATATTAATCTATTAAAAACTGCTTGGGACCAAAAAGGAGATACTTTATTCATACGATGGGGGCAGGATAAAATTCTAATGCTTTTAACGGATAGCTATGAGAAATGTGGCTTATATCATAAGTTAGATAAGTTCCTAAAGGAAATAGAAATAACGATGAAAGCAGATGTTTATGTTGGGGTCGGGCAAGCTACAGGATTTGAAAAGCTGTATGTTTCTTTTGAACAGGCAGACCGAGCATGTGGAGCGTCCTCTGAGAAACATAATATTATATTTGAAGATGAATTGAGATTTGATATTTTACAGCAAGCTTTAAATGATGGTACCAAACGAAATTTTGTAGAACGAACTATTCAACCTCTAGTAGGTGAGGAAGTTCTATTACAAACACTTGAATGTTGGTTCCATAATGATATGTCCAATCAAAGGGCGGCTAAACAATTACATATTCATAAAAACACTTTACTTTACCGACTAAAACGAATTGAAGAGTTAACTAGACTAAGTTTAAGTAAAATACACGATCTTGTAATTTTATACGTTGGATATCGTTTTCTGTATGAAAAATAAGGCTACATCCTAAATTTTGTCATGGGAATTTGTATTCTATCACAAAGTAATTGCATAAAAATTCTTATTTTTTTGTAACCTATCATATAGATTTATACGATTCCGAATAATATAATAAATTTCAAGGCGCCAATAAACTAGGGTAGAGGGGGATATATATAAAACTTGCAGAAAATGTAATTGAAACTTTTCAAGAAATTTGTGGGGTTGAAAATGTTCAATATTCGACAGCAGCAAAACTTGCTTATTCCTATGATGCAACTGCTAACTTCCAAACGATGCCAGATGTTATTCTAGCACCTCGTAATAAGGAAGAAGTTGCCCAAGTCGTTCAAGTGTGTGCTGAAAATAAAATCCCAATTGTTCCAAGAGGTTCTGGAACAAATCTATCGGCTGGAACAAGTCCATCCAATGGAGGTGCCGTTTTACTTTTTAAGAATATGAATCGCATCCTAGAGTTAGATGAGGAAAATCTAACTGTTACTGTACAACCGGGTGTTATTACAAAAACATTAATAGACTATGTTGAAGGAGAAAGCTTATTCTATCCCCCTGATCCGAGTTCATTAAAAATTTCTACGATCGGTGGCAATATTAGTGAAAACTCTGGTGGACTTCGAGGATTGAAATATGGTGTGACAAAAGACTATGTTTTAGGACTTGAAGCTGTTTTACCTAATGGAAAGATCATTCGCACTGGTGGAAAACTTGCCAAAGATGTGGCAGGGTATGATTTAACTAGTTTGCTTGTGGGCTCAGAAGGGACGCTAGCTGTTATTACGGAAGCTACTTTGAGGTTAATTCCAAAGCCTTCGTATAAGGAGACGATTTTAGCGATGTTTAAAACGTTAGAGGACGCTGCAGAAACAGTATCAGCTATTTTAGCTGCTAGAATTATTCCGACTACACTTGAATTTATGGATCAAGGTACCATTCAAGTAATGGAAGATTATAAACAAATTGGTCTTCCTACGGATTGTGAGGCTGTGTTATTAATCGAACAAGACGGGGCGATAGAGACAGTAGTAAAAGACATAGAGAGAATTTATCAAATTTGTTCGAATTACGGTGCTATTGATGTACAAAAAGCAGAAACAGAAGAAGAGGCAGAGGATTTACGATCTGCTAGACGCGATGCTTTATCTGCTTTAGCTAGACTGCGTCCGACAACGATTTTAGAGGATGCAACTGTACCAAGGTCTAAGATTGCACCAATGGTACGTGAAATTACTCGCATTGCTGAAAAGTATAATGTAACGATAAGGACATTTGGTCATGCTGGGGATGGAAATTTACATCCAACTTGTTTGACAGACATACGTGACAAAGAGGAAATGGAAAGAGTCGAGCAGGCGTTTGAAGAAATCTTTTATGCATCAATTGATCTAGGGGGAACCATTACTGGAGAACATGGAGTAGGTGAAATGAAAGCTCCATATCTAGAATGGAAAATAGGTAAGGCAGGAATTCAGGTTATGACGGCAATAAAAGAAGTGTTAGATCCACATAACATAATGAATCCTGGAAAAGTGTTTGCGAAGTCAACAAAAGAACGTTTGGTGATGGCTAATGTCTAATCTATCATTAACTGAAAGAATTCAGCAGGGTTTTAAAGAGAATTTAGAAGAAGAAAAATTGCTAGATTGTATGCGATGTGGATTTTGCTTACCAGCATGTCCGACCTACATACATTTGAATTACGATGAAACCCAGTCACCTAGAGGTAGATTAGCAATAATGAAGGCGGTACGAGATGGAGATGTTCCATTTGATGATTCGGTTGAAGAATCCTTGGATTTATGTCTTGGGTGTCGGGCGTGTGAACCAGCTTGTCCAGCTGGAGTAGAATATGGCCATCTTTTGGAAAATGCTAGAGATGTCATTCAGCAGGAAAGGAAATCAACACTAAAAGAAAAAACTGCACGTAAAGTTGCATTTGATTACCTATTCCAAGAACCAGATAAAATGAGTAAAACCGTGGGATTAGTACGGTTTTATCAAAGGTCCGGAATGCAAACGCTTACAAGGAAGATGAAAATTTTATCATTCTTCCCTGATATATTAGGTGGTATGGAAAAAGTCTTACCACCAATTGAGAAGGACAGAAATGTTCGAGGAAGGGTTTATCAACCGGTAACGAAAACGACGAAGGTAGCATTTTTTACGGGATGCTTAATGGAGACTGTTTTTTCTAAAACGAATGACGCAACCGTTAAAGTACTCCAAAAATTAGGCTGTGAGGTATGGATTCCAGAGGACCAATTTTGCTGTGGGGCATTACATGGTCATAGTGGCGAGTTGGAAAAGGCGAAACAAAACGCAAGGAGGAATCTGGATAGTTTTTTCGCTAGAGATGTTGATTATATTGTTAATAATGCAGGTGGCTGTGGAGCATTTTTATCGGAATATGAACACCTTTTAAAGGATGAACCAGAATATTTGGAGAAGGCAAAGCTATTTTCAAAAAAAACAATTGACATTACATCCTTCATTCACAAGTTGGGTATCACGGAACTTCCACTTCGAAACACAAATGGCGAAAAACTGATGGTTACGTATCAGGATTCCTGTCATCTAAGAAATGTAAATCATGTAATTAAGGAACCTAGGGAAATCTTACAGTCTATTGAAAATGTGGAATATTTGGAGCTTGAAGGGGCAGATCAATGCTGTGGTTCTGCTGGTATTTACAATTTAATCCACTCAGAAATGTCCATGAAAATCTTAGATAATCGAATGGATAATGTAAAGAAAAGTGGAACGCATATTATTATTACTACGAATCCTGGATGCCTATTACAAATGAAATTAGGCATTGAGAGGGCAGGGCTTTCCGACAAAATAGAAGCGCTTCATATTATTGATTTTATTTATGATTATTTATTAAGAGATCAAATTATAGGGGGTAATTTAATTGAAGAAGAAGTTTATTAGTGTTTTATTATTGTTATTTATCGTTGCATTTGTAAGTGCTTGTTCCTCTAATTCAGGTTCAAGTTCAGATGGTGGAGAGGAATATGAATTACAGATGTCTGTAACGGTAAATGATTCTTCAACTTGGTACCAAGCAGCTGAGAAGCTTGCTGAAGACCTTGAATCAGAAACAGACGGACGTATTACGATGGAAGTTTTCCCAAATGAACAATTATCAGGTGGGGACTCTGGTAAGGCGGTAGAGTTGCTATCTAAAGGAACGATTGATTTAACGTTTAACTCAACTATTATTTATTCCATTTTAGATGAGCGCTTTGGGGTAGCAAGTGCTCCATTCCTTTTTAAAGACTTAGATGAAGTTGATCAAGTGTTCGGTGGAGACGGTGGAGAAGCGTTAAAAGATATTTTAAGAGAAATTGGTGTTGAACCACTTGGTTATGGTCAAAATGGTTTCCGCCAAGTGACAAACAGTGTACATGAAATCAAATCACCTGCTGACGTTGAAGGATTAAAGATGCGTATTCCTGGAATCACGATGTATACCGATTTATGGCGTGAATTAGGAGCAGACCCATCGACAATGACATTCTCTGAAGTTTTCACTTCTCTTCAACAAAATACAATTGATGGCCAAGAAAATCCAATCGATGTTATCCATTCTTCTAGATTAGAGGAAGTTCAGGATTATATTACTATGTGGAACTACTCTTACGATCCTCTAGTACTCGGAATCAATAAAGAATTATTTGATTCTATGAGTGAAGAAGATCAAGAATTAATTACTAAATTAGGTGCAGAAGCTGCTGAATATCAAGTTGAGTTAGCACGTGATAAAGAAGCAGAGCAAATTAGTGAACTGGAAGATAAAGGTATGCAGTTCTACTATCCAACAGATGAAGAACTTACTATGTTTAAAGAAACCGTACAACCAGTTTATGACAAATATGAAGATATTTGGGGAGCCGACTTACTTGAGGCATTCACACCTTAATTGGAAAAGGGGGTTAAAGACGTGACTAAATGGCTCAGTCGTGTAGAAGAAATGATTGTTGTATTCGTGTTAGCTGTCATGTCTATTATCGCTTTCAGTAATGTATTAACCCGTAATTTGTTTGACCTATCCTTGGCATTTACGGAGGAAGTGACTATTAATCTATTTGTGATGCTGACATTTGTTGGTACATCCATAGGTGTGCGTAAAAAGGCACACCTTGGGTTTTCCTTAATTTATGATAAATCACCAGCTTCGCTAAAGCGCTTTTTAACTATTTTAATTGGATTTATTTCCATTGTAATTTTCTCTTTGTTTACCTATTACGGTTTTGCCATGGTTGCATTTCAAATGGATATGAATTCAACAACACCAGCATTAGGTTGGCCGCGTTGGACATTCTCGTTAGGGTTACCGTTTGGCGCATTATTATGTACGATTCGTTCCATTGAGGCGCTAATTAAAGAATGGAAGGAAGTATCATTGGAACAGGAGGGGAGTCAATGATTGCGTTATTGTTATTTGGGTTATTTTTCTTGCTAATTCTTTTACGAATACCAATTGGGATTTCCCTTGCTGTTTCTTCAATTTGCGCATTATTAGTATCTATTGGAACTAATGGATTAGATCTGATTGCAGATATCATGTATGCCAGTGTTGCTAAGTTTACTCTCCTCGCGATACCGTTTTTTATTTTGGCTGGGGTTATTATGGAGTATTCTGGTATATCAAAAAGGTTAATAAACTTTGCACAAGCTCTTGTTGGCCATTTTAAGAGTGGGATCGTATTTATAACGGTTATTGTAGCAGTTTTCTTTGCTGCTATCTCCGGATCTGGTCCTGCCACTGTAGCTGCGATTGGTGGCATGTTGATTCCTGCTTTAGTGAAAAATGGCTATAAAAAAGAGACTGCTGCAAGCCTTGTTGCAAGTTCCGGCTCGATTGGGATTATTATCCCACCTAGTATTGCATTTATCGTTTTCGCAGTAGTGGCTGGAGACCAAATTCCAGTGTCTATCGGACGATTATTTATCGCGGGTATCATTCCAGGTATTTTACTTGCGTTTGGGTTGGTCCTAGCTATGATGTATGTGCGCTGGAGAAATGACCACAAAAAAGCAAAAGTACTTACCGAAGATACAAAAACAGAAGCTGAAATTGCAGTAACAACTGAACGTGCATCCTTGAGCGAAGTCGGAAAATCCTTTTACCAAGCACTATGGGGATTATTAATCCCAGTTATTATTCTTGGAGGTATTTATGGAGGAATATTTACACCGACAGAAGCTGCGGTAGTATCGGTATTTTATGGTTTATTTGTTGGTGCAGTTATTTACAGAGAATTAACCTTCAAAAAGCTTTATAAAATTTTTGTTGATGCATCCGTACAAACTGCAATTGTAATGTTCATTGTAAGTACGGCTTCCATCTTTGCCTACATTATAACGACAGAGCAGATTGCAAGAGATATCTCTAATTTGTTATTAGGTTTATCAGAAAATCCGATCATTATTTTGCTTCTAATTAATTTAATTTTATTGATTGCTGGCGCATTCATCGATGCTATTTCCGCATTGTACATTTTCGTACCGATTTTGATACCGGTAGTTTTGTTTTTTGATATCGATCCAACTGTATTTGGTGTGTTTATGACGGTAAACTTAGCAATTGGATTGTTTACACCGCCAGTAGGATTGAACTTATATGTTGCGAGCGGGATATCGAATTCCTCCTTAGTAGAAATATCTAAAGCAATCATCCCATTTGTAGTAGCTGCAATAGCAGTATTGTTGCTAATTACATATGTTCCGGCTATATCAAACTTCTTGCCGGACTTATTAAAAATAGATTAAGAACGAATTTATATAGAAGGGAAGGTTTTTTATGGAGTTGAGGAATCAAGCTGCAATTGTAACTGGAGCCGCTGGAGGGATAGGCGGCGCATCAGCTATCAAATTAGCAGAACGTGGTGTTAATGTTACATTAGTAGATTTAAATTCATGTGAGGAAACTATTTGTAAAATTAAAGCTGTAAATGAAGAAGTTCACGTGTTAGAAAAACTCGGTGATATCCGTAATGCTTCTTTTGTGAATGAGGTTGTCGAGGATACAGTTCGTGAATTTGGTAATGTTCATATTTTAGTTAATAATGCTGGTACTTGTGGAAGAGTTGATTTGGAAGAAATGACGGAAGAGATTTGGTACCGAGATATGGATACTAATGTAAAAGCTGCTTATTTATTTATGCAAGCAGTCGTCTATCCACATATGTTGAAAAATAATTATGGCCGGATTGTAAATATTAGCTCTGTGTCAGGGATAAATGGTGGAGTTTTGTCTAGCCATGTAGGGTCCAAAAAAGGTCGTTCAGGTCCAGCTTATGCAGCATCAAAAGGTGCTTTGATTGCTTTAACGAAATGGGTTGCTAAGGAATTAGGGGAGTTTGGGATTACATGCAACTCAGTTGCTCCAGGTGCAACGCAGACGGGAATTACACAGGGCTTAGACTATAATTATGACCAGCAAGTAATTAAACGAATGGGGACGCCTGAGGATATTGCGGAAGCGGTTCGCTATTTTGCATCACCTTCCGCAGGGTATACTACTGCACAAACATTGCGTGTTGATGGAGGTGTAGACATTGGCTAAAAAGTATTCCAAAGAACAAATTCAAAGTGTCATAGGAACTAATGACCAATGTGTGATGGGAAGACTAACAAAAGGTGTTGATTTGTTTGAGGGGATTATCCAGGCTTGTGAAGAGCACGGAATAAAGACAGCGAGTTTTCAGTGTATTGGTTCTTTATCACAAGTAGGATTTGTTCAAATTGCCTTGAATGAGGAAAAAGAAATTGGTTATTCTGATCCAATTTATCTAGAGAGTCCAGTTGAGTTGTTAGCGGGAACAGGATTTATAGGTCTTGATGCCGATGGTGAGTTGGATATTCATTACCATGGGCTTTTTGTCGATAGTAAAGGAACGATATCTGGAGGACATTTTTTACGTGGGGAAAATCCCACTGCTGTAACAATTGAATATGTCATTCAGCCAACTAATGATATCCATTTGCAACGAAACATTGATCCGGTGTGGAATCTGCCAGTATTTCAATTTACAGAAAGGAGTTAATCATCGATATGGAAACAATAGGTTCTCAAGCTAACAAAGTTATACGCGCATATCCAAATAAAACAGCGGTTAAATTTGAAGTAAAGTCAATTACCTATGAAACGCTATATTCACGTGCAATGGCAATTACGGCTTTTTTGAGAAACAAGGGTCTGAAAAAAGGCGATCGCTTCGGTGTCCTTATGTCTAATAGATTAGAATATGTCGAATTAGATTTAGCGGCTGCTTATGGTGGTTTTGTTAAAGTTCCACTTAATTATAAGCTTCATCCAAATGAGCATAAATTTCAAATTGAGGACGCGGATTTATCTATATTAATTGGGGAAGAGGAGCTAATAAAACTAATTGATGTTGAGGTGGAGAGTGTTTTCGTTGGAGATGAATATGATCAAGCGTTGACTGATCATATTGGAGAGGTCGTAAATGAAGAGGTAAATGAAAATGATTTATTTGCGATCATGTACACTTCTGGAACAACTGGTAATCCTAAGGGGGTTATGCTAAGTCATAAAAATATTCTGGCAGGAGCAATATCTTTGAGTTTAGTTTGTGAAGTGAATAACCAGGATGTTATTGGACATGTAGCTCCTCTAACTCACGGAAGTAATTTCTTATCTCATGTGGCGTGGCTACACGGGACAACGCAAGTTATCTATAACAAATTTAATCCAGAAGACTTTATCGATGATATAGAACAGGATAAAGTATCCGTTATTTTCTTAGTTCCGACGATGGTTAACTTAATGATCCAGCATCCTCAATTTGATTCTAGTAAACTAGCTGGGGTGAAATCTATTAATATGGCAGGTTCACCAATTGCTGCTAGTAAGCTGAAGTTGGCATTAGATAAACTGGGGCCGAAGTTTGTAGAAACATATGGCCAAGTGGAAGCACCGATGTGTATTACTGTTATGCCTAGAGATGAAATTTCTCATCGCCTGGAATCCTGTGGAAGAACAGGTGCATTTGTTGAAATGAAGATCGTTGATTCAGATGGAAAGGAAGTTCCCACGGGTGAGATTGGTGAGATTATATGTAAAGGCTCCTTGGTAATGCGGGGATATTGGAATAATGAAGAAGCAACAGAAAAAACGTTGATCGATGGTTGGTTACAGACGGGAGATCTCGGCTGGGTAGACAATGAGGGATATTTGCACATTGTAGATCGGATCAAAGATGTCATTATTTCTGGTGGTGTTAATATATACCCTCGTGAAGTGGAAGAGGTATTGAACAAACATAGTGGTGTAAAGGAAACATGTGTCATTGGTATTCCGGATGAAAAATGGGGCGAATCCATTGTTGCCTATGTCGTTCCAAACGGAAAAGAAATTATTGATGCAGAAGAACTGGTTGAGCTATGTAAACAACATTTAGCTAGCTTTAAAAAGCCTAAAGAAGTTCATATCGTTGATAGTCTTCCAAAAAGCTCTTATGGAAAAATACTGAAGCGTGAGTTGAAAAAGCAGCATCTTGAAACGGTAGGAGTTGTTAAGGAATGAGTGTATATGTACATGGTGTTGGAATGACTCAGTTTGGAAAATTTGAAGATCGTACATTAAAGGATTTGCTGTTAGATGCTTCCATTGATGCTTTAAACGATGCGGGAAATCCTGAAGTAGATGCTGTTTTCGTGGGAAATTTTATGAGTGGTTCGATTTATAACCAAGAAATCCTTGGTGCAATTGTGGCCAATGACTTAGGTCTAGGCTATATTCCGACAGCAAAAGTGGAAGGGGCATGTGCTTCTGGTGGTATTGCAGTTCGTCAGGCGATATTAGGAATTATCAGTGGTGAATATGAAACGGTACTGGTTGCTGGAGTGGAAAAAATGAAGCACGTATCAACAGTAGAGGTGACCAAAGCGATCAACGCTGCGATGGATAATGATTCCAATGAAAAACATGCGGGACTTACATTCCCAGGATTTTTTGGTGTGTTGGCTAATCGTTATTTTTATGAAACGGAAGCTACGAAGGAACATCTAGCAATGGTAGCTTTAAAGAATAGGAAAAATGCATTAAATAATCCACTTGCTCAGTTTAAGAAAGCAACTTCCATAGAGGAGGTTTTGGAGGCACGGATGATCACCGAACCACTAGGGTTATTTGATTGTTCACCTACAACTGATGGAGCTGCAGCTCTTGTTATTTCAAAGAAAAAATCGGATATTAAAGTATTGGCAAGTGCACAAGCCTCTGGACCAACACAAATGCAAAATGCAGATGATTTATTATCGATACCTGCTGTTGGTGAATCTGGTAGGCTTGCATATGAAAAAGCTGGTGTAGGCCCAAAGGATATTGATGTAGTGGAGATTCACGATTGCTTCACTATGACAGAAATTATTTCTTCGGAGGAACTTGGATTCTTTAATAAGCGGGAAGGTTATTTAGCAGTTGAGCAGGGTAAGACCAAGCAAAATGGGGAAGTGCCAATTAATACAAGTGGTGGATTATTATCCAAGGGACATCCAATTGGAGCAACCGGTATTTCTCAACTTTATCAAATTGTGTTGCAATTGCGTGGCATGGCACCAAACCAGGTTGAAGGAGCTAGAATCGGTTTAGCACAAAATTTAGGTGGAACGGGATCTTACTCTACCGTCCACATTCTGGAAAGGGTGTAACTAGATGAAAGCATATAAATGTAGTGAATGTGGTTATAAGTCTATTACGAAAAAATACTACTGTCCAGAGTGTAGAGCAACAGCGTATGAGATTGTCGATGTCTCAGGAGACGGAACTGTGTATAGCTATACAACCATTCATATAGCTCCACCAGAATTTGCAGATCTAGCACCTTATCAAGTAGTGTTAATTGAACTATCCAATAAGCTGAAAGTAACAGGATTTATGAAAGACAAAGTAAACATTGGAGATAAAGTAACAATTAAAGAAATAAAAGATAGTACCTACGTATTTGAAAAAGTCAGTTAGGAAAGACACATTTTTAGAGAGCGGATGGATAAAGTGGGGCGACATTGGGTCTGCCCCTAAGTTACCTATTGGCAAACGTTTTTAATCTAAAGGATAATTTCAACTGTACTCGATGAGGACTAACTTTATAGGCTGGTGGAAGTTTTGTTAGGGATGGAAGAGGTATCAAGTATAGAGATGAAAATGCAAAAGAGGCATCACTTAAATATGAAGGCGGTACAATGGAACATTTAGAATTTGTGACCGTGCTAGCAAACCCTACAAAAGAAAGATGCCATGAATTAGTTGAATTATTATGAAATAATTTTTCTGGGATGAGGGAAAAGCTCCTTGTTCTATTGTTCATTTACAAGGTGTAGCCACACAAATTAAGTGTATGAGGTTATTTTACTACACAATTTGTGTGGTTTTTGTATTTTCAAAAGGAAAGCATGGGATGGATCTCGTGCATATTTTATATGAGATGAAAAATTACTTGAAGCTTGGCTTGTTTCATTTCCCAAATTAAAAAGGAATCTCGAGATGTAATGGGGTAGCAGTAGGATTTTTCTTATCTTAAAACAGAAGATCTAAAAGTGGCTTCTATGTGTTGATGGCTATCACTTATAACACATATATATAAGTAAAAATCATCACATTAGCAAATACTATGATGAACAAATAACCTGCCTTGGTTAAGGATACTTCAGTGGGAGGTAGGAAAAATACGATGTTCCAAAAGTTATTAGACTGGTTTCAAGCCATCGGAGAGCCTGGTTTATATTTTGTCATGTTATTGGAAGGATCTTCTTTACCCTTCCCGGGAGTTATACTAGTGCTATCATTTGGTTACATATTGTCTCCAAGTTATGTTGATGCTATTTTGCTGGCAGCAAAAATGAGTTTGTGTTACAGTCTTGCCAGCTTATTTCCTTATTTCCTGGCAAGGAAACTGAAAAAAGTTACTTCTAACCGATATATTAATAAGGGATTTGATAAAGCGGAGACGTTTTTTAATCGGTATGGGATATGGAGTATAGCCTTATCACGTCCATTTGGTATTGGAAATTATATTTCGTATGTTGCAGGGTTGAGCAAGGTTAATGTAGCGAATTTTTTAATTTTAACATGTATTGGGATTTATCCTTGGTCGTACGCAATGATTATGCTTGGTAACTATTTTAATGGGAGTTATGATGCATTTAGACAATTTTTTGAATCCTATCGATTGTATATTTATGGGGCATTTGTTATTTTAGTGATCGGAATTGTTGTATATTGGTTGGTTAGAAGGTCGAAGAGATGAGGCTGAGGATGGAGTGACACTCGGAATCATTTGGGTGGTGGCTTGATATAAGTAGGAAAGGAAAGAAAATCTTTACAGCAAGCCTTCAGTAATAGATTTTTATACATTTTAAAAATTAAATTGATGAAACCAAAAGTAACCGCTAATCTAATATAGTGGTTTCTTTTTTTAGTACATAATATCTAGATTATTAATTCTTTCTACAAATAAATGCAACGATTTCTACCCCTTCAGCCGTCAAGTATAGGAAAGGAGGACAACATGTATACGATACACGATGTAAAAAAAGCCGTAAAAGGAAATAAAAAAGCCTTTGAAAAAATCATTCTTGCAGAAAAACATAGGCTTTACCGAATTGCTTTTCTATACGTAAAAAATGAAAATGATGCTGTGGATATCGTTCAGGATTCAACGTACAAATCTTTAATCTCTATCGGGAAAATAAAAGATGTTAACCAAGTTTCTGCTTGGCTTAAAAGAATAACCATCAATTGTGCCATTGACTTTCTAAGGCGCCAGAAAAAAATCGTCCCATTTGAAAACGGAAATGTTGATTTAAAAGAAGAACGAACTATTCATTCCGAAGAAAAAATAGATCTATATCAACTATTAGATTACTTAAATGAAAGAGATAAAACGGTTATTATTCTAAAATACTACGAGGATTTAACTAATCGAGAAATAGCTGATATTCTACAATGTCCGGAGGGAACAGTTAAATCATCATTGCATCGGTCACTTAAATTATTGAAAGGAAAGATAGAGGAGGACTATATGAATGGGTAATGAAATAGAGAACTTTAAAGAGAAAATTAATGCGATTCCGATTCCGGAAGATCAGTTGAACTCTGCAATTACTGGTTCTATTTCTTCTGCTAAAAAAAGACCTAGAAAGGTCAGTTACGTTATCGCAGTGGCTGCTACCCTAATGGTAATTCTATTCGGATCTGCATTTGTTTCTCCTGCTATGGCTAAGATTTTTAGCCAGGTCCCATTAGTTGGGAGTGTATTGTCTTATTTTGATACTGGATTAGAACAAGCCTCAAATGAAGGTCTTGTAACAAGTGTTGGGGAAACGTTTGTTGATCGAGATATTCCGATAACGATTACAGAAGTATACTATGATAATTTTCGATTAGTAGTTGGATACTCCATCCCAATTCAAGAACAAATGGATGATTACAAAGCGTTGGAAACAGAGATTAAAATGAGAGTGGATGATCAGATAGTCACAGGTATGAACACACATAGTACGGTAAAAGATGACCTTGTTCTCGGAACGATTGAGACCAATGTCAGGCTACCGGAAAGTTTTACTTTAGATATTAGCTTTAGTGAAGTGTTTAATAAAATAGGCGACTGGAGTTTTCAACTACCTGTAAGAAAAAATACAGATGCACTAGTCTACGATGTAACGAAAACAAAGGAAATGGATGCTTATACATTTGAAGTAGTTGATGTTCAATTAGCACCTAGTGGAACGAAAATCCATATGAAACTGGATACGCCAATGAGTGAAGATACAACTTATGATTTTCTTGTTTATAACCATAATGGGGAAAAACTGGAACTCCTAGAGGAAGATAAGAAAACCATTCCTTTAGTCAATTTTGAAAAGGATGTTGTAAAGACGAGCGCGTTATATGAACCATCTGAGGATCATGTATTTACTATCATTCCTGCTTTATATGATGATGGAAAATTAATCGAGATGAAGAAATTAGCGATTGTGGTTGATTTGAGTACTGTTAAGGGGAAGGAGATTTCCAATGAAGCAGCCAATTATGGGCTAATAGACGATAAGGTCGATCAAGAAACCTTCTTAAGAAATTATATGGTCGAGGAAATTGGTAGTGAATTGGGAATTGAGCTAGGAGAATATTCTAAAGCTGAAGTAACGGTTTTAAGTCTTGAATTTGCAAGTGATTTTCAAAAAGAGCAGAAAATAAATAAAAAGAATGTGGTGAAGACTACTGCTCTAATAGAAGAGAGTTCGAACGCAAATGCATACGTCGTCTATAAGACGGAGGATGGAATAAATCATATCTTCGAGGCAGAGAAAGTAAGAGATAAATGGAAAATTACTGATTCGTATACTTTTGAAGGGAAGACGATTGTTGATCTAGAAATGTTATATGATAATCAGTAGAAGTAAATTATTATTGGATGAAGAGGCTGTCCCAAAAGTTCACTGAAAAGTGATTTTTAGAGGGGCACCCTCTCTTTTTTCGTTTTTAGAATTCATATTTTGGGAAAGCAGATGGATTATCCCACCTTTTTACCCATATCTTTTACTAGTAAAGCTTATCTCCTTTTTCTGTAGATAACCGTTCATGGACTTCTTTCTTTGTTCCTGATTTTTCATAGAAACCGTTATTGTTTTTGTTTCTTTCGGGTATTTCAATACGGTGTAACCGAGTAAACACCAATATTTAACCACTTTACAACATTCTGAAATTTATATAATATCAAGAGGGAAGAGGGGATTAAGGTTAGCCCTGTGTGAAAGATTAATATATGAAACAGTTTTCGCTTGATAAAATGGCACACATCTTTTCCGGTTAATTTTTATGCATATACAAGGAATTAGTCTTATTCAACAAATTAGTCCTTATTAAAGAGTAACAAGATAAGTTTGGTAACATGATTTTGGGAGAGTGATTACATATGAGAAGAAGAAGCGTGGGGATGTCATTTATCGCCATATCAACAATTCTAATTGCAATTAAATATATAAGTGAAGCCATGTGGCAAGGTGATGTTGGGAACACCCTTAGTAACTTTAGCTTACTCTCACTTATAGCAGGAATAGTTTATTTGGTTTGGGGAGAATACGAAGAATTAAAAAGAGATAAAAAAAATTAAAGAGAATAAAAATTTCTACTATAGGATGCGAATACTGTGCTAGGGTATTCGCTTTTCTTTGTTGAAGTAACGCAGCAGTTTAGTAGAAGTAAAGAGTTTGCCTATTACAGTTATAAATATCCAACCATAAAGGAGGTAAGTTAATTATGATAAATATTTTCGTAGGCCTTATCTTTGTCTTCTTCAAAACAAATTTAAGTTTTTGGGATATCGGAGTGACCTATTACATAACCAATATAATTGGGTATGTATCGATATATTTTGGGATACAAGAATTAGGGAGAACAAATCAAAGTCTTTTAAAGGTCAAACCTTATGTCATTATTATGGTTACTCATAGTATTATCTTTTTCTTGTTGAATATTACAGATAATTCGCCGTTAACGATGGGTATGTCAACTACACTAGAGACAATTATAGTTTTGGTTGGGGTTGTGTTTATTGTTGCAGGTATGTTTATGGTATTTATTATTATTTTCAAACTGATGGACGGTTTAACTGGTAAAACGAATAAAAAGCTGTTATACAATCTAGTAAACATTATGATGTTTCTATTCATCCTGGCAGGTATAAGTGCTGTCTTTAATTTCATTCCAATGTTAGCAACTACTATAATGGTTGCTTTATTCTTACTGGAAATAACATTTTTAATTAGTTATTATTACGTTTTCCAAACAAAACACACATAAAAGTTCTGTTCTAGCTAGTGATTATTCCTTATTCAGCTAATAGATGCGCTTAATGTAAGAAGGATTGCAGGAAATCATGTGCAATAAATAGAAATACTTACTTAACAAACTATGTAACGGGGTAAGGAGATAATACTTTGAACATTTTAACTTTGATTCTAAGTTATTTAATTGGCTCAATCTCATTTGCTTTAGTAATTGGTAAAATATTTTATAAGAAAGATATTCGTGATTACGGAAGTGGTAATCTTGGTGCAACTAATGCTTATAGAGTACTAGGTATACAAGCAGGAGTAATTGTTGCAATTGCTGATATATTAAAAGGTACATTTGTTTGTTTACTTCCCCTAATTCTTGGTTCTACAGTTAACCCTATTGTATGTGGGTTATTAGCCATTTTAGGGCATATATTTTCTGTTTTTGCTAGTTTTAAAGGTGGAAAGGCTGTTGCGACAACAACTGGAGTTTTCTTATTTTTGGCTCCTATAGGTGTTTTTGTTGGTTTTGTTGTGTTTGTATTAACTTTGCTATTTACTAAATATGTATCACTAAGTTCCATGTTGGCTAGTATAGCATTATTCATTTACAGTCTTATATTTGAAGATAAAGTTATCATAGCACTTTCTCTACTAATAAGCGTATCAATAATCATTTTACATCGACAAAATATAAAGAGAATTGTAAATGGAACAGAGAATAAAATAGTTGAAAATTAGTGTTTACTTGTTAAGCTAACGGATGCTTTTTTTGAATAAAGGATGTTTCACTATAGGGCAGTTTAAAGTATTAAAGGAGTGGGGTTTTGATAAACAAAAAAGTTATTGAATTCCTATTTAACGGGCAAAAGTATCGGGTCGAGAGGTTTATTTTTCTTATTATATTTTGGCTGGTAGTTTTGTATCTAACTACCGCCTTTCGAGTTTCTCTACCCGTGATATTGGTACCTGTTTTAATGCTCGCATTGATAATGTCTGTAATCAAAATAATGTGGTACAACAAGAAACAGAATATCAAAACAAAAGTAATAGATTGGATAGAACTGGTATTATGTCTTATTGTTTTAATAGTGGTGTTGTTTCTATTCTTTAAAGAAAATAAATTGGAAAATGCTGTTCATGATGTGATTAAAGAAAAAGTCGAAAATGAAACTTTTACAATAGACTTTATTGACGAAGTGGAGTACAAAGAAAAATACATTGTAGTTGGGTATACCATTAAAGGTGAACACGCTAAGTATTTGGAATGGTATTACTGGAGAGATGGGGAATTGGTTCAAGATTTAACAAGAAAAATTGAAGATGATAATGAATGATTTGTTCAATTAAACCAGTTAATAGTTTGTCAATATTTTTCAATAAAAAGTTTAAATAAGTTATGTTATATACTAAAAATGTGCATGCCAAATAACCTTCCACTTTCCTTTAATTGGAAGGTTTTGCTGTATTTAGTTAGATATAGTTTTTAAGATATATCTTTGCCTTAGCTGTTTTTTGCCGATAGACAGATATGATAAAACAAAATGGTTAAGGACTGCACAAACAAATATACTGGAAACGAATAGAGCGGTTCCCATTCTTTAAATGAAAATACACCGAATAAAACTGTTATCCATTCATATGCAACACTTAGTCCCGACCACAACAGGGTATATATATAAGTATACATACCCTGTATGTTGAACTTTTGATAGAGGTAAAGAAATATATAAGCAAAAGGTCCATAAAGGAAGTAGGAGAAGACATCGAGCAAATCAAATTTTTCTGTATCCATTATATCATATAAATCAAATGGTGGTCCGGCCAATACGTGATCAACAATTCTGGCTATAGATGCTGAAAATAAGATGATCAGGATGGTGAAGCTTGCAGAAAAATATTTTCGTAGTAAAAATAATATCGTATATGTCACTACTATTGACAAAATAACAAACCATTCATTAGCACCAAAATTCGTTGGCATTGGAAGTATACTCAAGATATAACCTCATCCTTCTTTAGTAATCTTCGGTATAGTTTTTGAGCAAATAATAGAACGACAAAGAAAGTAACCCAGACAAGAATCAACATCCAATGGTTCCAAGTAGGATATTCATATACGTGAAAAGACCGTAGAATAAAATCTCCTAGGAACAACAGGAATAAGAAGGTGGCTAGTGATACAGACTTATTGATAATCCCTTTTGTTCGGTACCATACGTCAATGAGAAATAGGATGGTTAATGGAACAAAAATCACCCCATATAGCCGTAATGCTATAATTTTCTCTAGCTGTTTATTCAGTTCCCAAACTTCTAGGTTTACAGTGATGATGGAAAGAAAGCCAGTATTACCGAGCAATAAAATAAAATATATAAAAAATTGTTCATATAGATGTAAGTATTTTCTATTCGAACAGTAAGTAAATAGGATGAACAGCGTTAAAACGAAAGTAAGAACGACAACTATCTGGATAACCCCCTTCTAAATTTTATAACCTACTATTGAAAGACCTTGTTCTTATCATACTTTCCAATTTTTCCAACTTTATTTATACATCGTTGCCTGGACTTCTGGGGGAGGGTGTATGAACCTTTCGTGACATCTATATAAGGGCTTATAATTAAGTTGTGAAAAAATGCACTTAGTAGAGGGATTGTTTATTGTATTCCAAGTTTGGCGATCTGATGTAGCTGAAAGTCCTTACTTCCAAGGGACAAGACGAGCATCGGACCTTCCTGCCATACAGGACTACCTGGCTATGGGGAACGTTTGCTACAATCACTCCTGATGGGATAATCGGTGCGAACTTCGCCAAACGACCAATCGTGCCAAATACCGAAGAAGAATCCTGCCTGTGGACTCCGGGTGACTGTGAGTCTCTCACGGACATCACATTCGAACAGACGTCTGACGATCCACTCGCACCTTGGAGAGTCACATCAGCTGATGGGCAATTGGACGTCACATTCACCCCCGAGGATCGAAAGGACGTCAAGCACCAACTCGTCCTAGCCTCAATTGACTACTGGCAAATGGTCGGCACTTATACCGGCACTGTAGCTGGACATAAGGTGATAGGTGTGCGTGGAGTCTGTGAGTCAATGCGTGCGCGTCTCTAAACAGTTTTTTCATTGGTGAATATTGGGGGATAGACAGGTGTAAGTGGCCTGTCTACCCCTAGTGCTATCGACGCGCTCTTAACCCTACATTAGTCGGATAAATCTCCTTAGGTAAAACACACACCAAACTATTGGTTTTACGTTAATTTTCTTCAATCCTTCTAGGATTACTTCTAGACCAAACTTAAATTCTTTATTCTTTTCTGGAGTTGTATCTTAACTCCGTAGTTCCACACGCCCCTAATTGAACCGCATTTTCTACTGGAACAAGTGTTTCTCAACACTATCAGTAAAAAAATTAAAAATAAACCTATTAAATTGCTTTCTTTTTCTGGGTATTCGGATTATCGTATAGTAAGCAATAAATAATTGAAGGCTACACACAAGGTTACTTAGTTTGAACCCTACTATTTTTCTTACTATAATAAAGAAAATCATATAAGGGAGGTTGTATCATGACCAAACATAAGATTTATACAATGAGTGTCGCAAGTGTCTATCCCCATTATGTTACGAAGGCAGAGAAAAAAGGACGTACGAAAACAGAAGTCGATGAAATTATCCGTTGGTTGACAGGGTATAGCCAGGAAGAGTTAGAAGCGCAACTGGAAAAACAGACAGACTTTGAGAACTTCTTTGCGGAAGCTCCCCAATTAAATCCTTCGAGGGCTTTGATCAAAGGTGTGGTCTGTGGTATTCGAGTGGAAGACATCGAAGAACCAACTATGCAAGAAATTCGCTATTTGGATAAGCTGATTGATGAGTTAGCGAAGGGAAAAGCGATGGAGAAGATTTTGCGGAAATAATGATTAAAAAAAGAAACACTGATTCCATATATAAAAGAATCGGTGTTTTTTTGTTGAATCGACAATAATCTTGAAACTTCAGGTAAATGATCCCAGTAATCCTATTTTTGGCTATGAGGCTATTAATCAATAATCAATTTTTTCCACTCTATTTTCCGATTTTCCTTTGTAAGACACCTCTATTTATGGTAAGTTTCACCGTTATTGGTGCTTTTTTTCTCAACAATTTGGCTCAATGCTGAAGACCAGGGTTCTTATATTTTGCATACTTATACCTGTTCAATTAAATACATATGATTGTGTTTATTCTATTTAGTTAAGAGAATTATTCCCATGTTACACATCGGGCAGGAAAGCATGAATATATGATTAAAAAAATATCAAATTGTATTGACAATTCGATGTGCATCAACTATGATTTCTGTATACAATTTATGTATACATTTTTTGGTGAGGTAATAGAATAAAAAACAAAAATTACAAATGAGGTCATTTCATGGAAAATCGGCTAAAACAAACATCTCAAAAAGGGGGTACCGCAAAAGATTATGCGTACACCCAAATCAAGCAACGAATCATTGAAGGAAAATTATACCCCAACCAGCCAATTCGAGAAGAAGAAATATCTTCCAAACTAAATATAAGTCGTACACCTTTACGCGGTGCATTGGAAAAACTCGAGTTTGAAAAGCTAGTTGTACGTCAATCAAATGGAAGACTTAAAATTTCTCCTATTTCCGTGGAGGAAGTGAAAGAGATATTTAAAGTCCGGTCTAAGCTGGAAGAGATTGCTGTCGTTCAGGCAACAGAAAACGCTAATGAAGTCGATAGCAAGCATCTCCTAGACCTTGCAAATGAAATCAAAAGAGCTACTGCTGACGGAGATATTGAAAAGGTTTTACTTTATGGAGCCAAATTTCACACCTATATCTACGACCTAAGCGGGAATAAAACAGTTAAAGACTTTCTATCGCAACTAAATGACCATATTCAACGATATAGATACCTTGTTCCAAGTCAAAGTGAAAAAAGAATGATGGAAGAAGGAGAAGAACACCTAGTCATTGTAAATTGTATTGCCAATAAAGATGCTGTTGGAGCAGAAGCCGCGATGAAAAAACATATCGATAATAGCTTATCTTCTGCTGTAACTGCTATTGAAATATATGAGAAAAATCAAGAATCTATTTGGTGATTAGCAATAGTTAGTCATTATGGTCAATAAAACTAATAGGCTATTCCAGTTATTACTTAGGGAGGACGTAAGATACTATGTCACATTGGAATTTTAACACCCAAGCTATTCACAGCGAGCAATATCCTGACAAAAAAACAGGTGCTATTTCCCAGCCAATTATCCCTGCCGTAGCATATTCGTTTGAGGATGCTGATACGGCCGTAGCTGTTGTTTCTGGTGAGAAAGAAGGAAGCTATTATGGAAGATATGGGAATCCAACTACACGAACACTAGAGAAAAAAGTTGCAGCATTAGAAGGAGCAGAGGATGCTTTAGGTGTAAGTAGTGGAATGGCTGCAATTAGCATTGCCCTAATGGCAAACCTTCGTGCTGGGGATCATGTAGTCGTTACAAAGGATGTCTATGGAGGGACACATAAATTTTTATGCAACATTGCATCAAGGTATGATATGCAGTATGACTTTGTCGACTGTACAAATTTAGATTCTATTGAAAACGCTATCAGACAAGAAACTCGAGCTATTTATATAGAAACTCCTTCTAATCCCAGTCTTACCTTAATAGAGATTGAGGCTGTTGCTGAAATAACGAAGCGTTATAACATTGTATTAATTGTTGATAACACATTTATGACACCTTATTTGCAAAAGCCATTGGAGCTTGGTGCTGACATTGTTGTTCATAGTGCGACCAAATATTTAAATGGACATGGCGATGTTATTGCGGGAATTATTTGTGGTAAAAAGGCAGTTATTGATTATATGCGTAAAAATATTATGGGCGATCTTGGTCAAAATTTGAATGCATGGGAATCATTCTTAATACTTAGAGGCATTAAAACACTTGGGGTTCGTTTAGATCGACATTGTAGTAATGCCCAACAAGTAGCAGAATTTCTGGATACCCATCCATTGGTTGATCATGTATACTATCCGGGACTTAAATCCCACCCACAACATCATTTGGCTAAGCAACAAATGAAAAGGATGGGAGGAATTGTCTCCTTTGAAGTAAAAGGAGGCGTTCAAGCGGGGAAAGATTTTATTCGTGCGTTAAAGATTGCCATGATCTCATTTAGTCTTGGTGATCCTGAAACATTGGTGCAACATCCTGCATCCATGACTCATTCATCCATACCAGAAAACGAACTTGATAACTTTGGTATTGCCAAAGGGTTAATTCGATTGTCCGTTGGATTGGAAGATGTAGAAGATATTATTTCTGATTTAGAACAAGCATTAAAAGTTATTTCCATAACTGTTAAGAACTGATTCTTGGTATGTTTCTTACCTAACCAATAGAAGTAGGAAGAGATGATAGATGGGTGCATCCGTCCACAACGAACCTCTTACTATCATAAAAAAATGAGCATGAACCCATTGAGATTGGGTTTATGCTCATTTTTGTTGGTTCTTCAAAGGTGCCTGTCACCACCCGAAATTTGTCGAAAGATGTTGCTGAATTCTCATGTATGTATAGGAAAAATATGGGTTTATCCGCAAATTACGAGTATTTTATTGGATTTAGTCTTATTTTCAAGGTTTAAATAATAATGTAATAATTCTAGTTGTACTATGATGAAAGGCACTGTTATTTACTATTATTTGAGGCTATATGCGGTTTGATTACTACTTTTAGTTGAACTAACATGGAATAAGTGTGTTCGAAAGGAGGGATAGAATGAGAGTGACGTTTGGTCAGTTTGATCCTGTATTAGGTAATAAATCTAATAATGTAAATCAGATGATCAGGATCATGGAACAAGCTTCGAAGGAAGCAGCAGACATTGTTATTTTTCCAGAACTAAGTTTAACCGGATATTTTATCCAAGATGTTAATACCAATTTAGCAGAACCAATTGATGGAGAAAGTATTCAAATTATCCAAGAGAAGAGTAGAAGCTTGAACGTACATACCATTTTACCCTGGCCGGAACTTGCTGATGATGGAAGCGTATATAACTCGGCATGTCTCATTTCTGATACAGGAGTAATCATTGGTACCTACCGAAAAGTCCATCTGTATGGAACGGAAAGGGAAGTTTTTGCAGCAGGTAATGAATTTAATGTATTTGATACAAAACTCGGTAGAATTGGGCTAATGATTTGTTTTGATTTGGACTTTCCGGAGTCTACTAGAATATTAAACTTAAAAGGTGCTGATATTGTTCTTTCACCGACGAATAATATGGGACCCTATCAACATTATCATGAGGTATATTTACAAAGTAGAGCAATGGAAAATGAGTTACCCATTGCTTCATGTAACCGTATAGGTAGAGAAAGAGAGCTTATCTTTTTTGGGGAAAGTGCTGCCTATGATGCCTATGGGAATCGACTTATTAAATTAGACAACAAAGCGGCAATTCAAACAGTTGAAATCCCTATTAATGAAAAGAGGGACCCAAATTTAAAATATAATGAAAATCGTTCACCCAAAAACTATAGTGAACTATTAAATTTAAATAAATAGGAGAATGTACATTGAAGAAATTTAAACATATCATAAGTGGAATCAGTATTGTAATCCTTATTTTTATAGTCGTTGGGTGTGGGGATAATGTCTCTAGTGACAAAAATGAGCCAATTGTTTTTGCAGATGCAGGGTGGGACAGTCTTCGTTTTCACAATGAAGTTGCCGGTATCATAATCGAGGCTGGCTATGGTTATGATACAGAACAACGAACTGGTTCAAGTACGGCAGTATGGGTCGGTATTGAAGAGGGAGATATTGATGTCCATATGGAGGTATGGAAAGATAATCTAGTAGACATTTATGAAAGTGGGATTGAAAATGGGGATTTTCAAAAAGTATCCCTAAATTTTGATGATAATTACCAAGGATTCTATGTCCCGACATATGTGATTGAAGGGGATCCAGAACGGGGGATTGAACCAATTGCCCCTGATTTAAAATATATCACCGATTTGCCAAAATATAAGGATCTATTTGAAGATCCAGAAGACAGTGAGAAAGGGCGTATTATTGGTGCTATTTCAGGATGGACGATTGATGAAATATTATATGAAGCGTATGAGCAGTATGGTTTAGAAGATACATTTAATTATTCTCGCCCAGGTTCTGAGGCGGCAATTAATGCATCACTAACTGAAGCTTATGAAAAAGGCGAGCCATGGGTAGGTTATAATTATGAGCCTAACTGGATTATCGGTATGTATGATATGACCCAATTAATAGAAAAAGAGGATGGTCCTTTGGCTGAAATTGCTACACAGGATATTGAAATTGTTGTAACTAAATCATTACCGGACCGTGCACCAAAAGTAACGGATTTTCTAGGTAACTACCAAACTTCAAGCGATATTGCTAATGAAGCTCTAGCGTATATCCAAGAAACCGATTCTTCTGCATATGATGCAGCTGTGAAATTCCTACAAGAAAATGAATCTATTTGGACAGAATGGGTACCAGAAAAAGTAGCTAAGAAAGTAAAAGAAGAAATAGAGCAGGTCGAACTGTAGGGGAAAATTACTATTAATTGTTACATTAAATAGGAGGTATATTATGAGTCAACAGATGGAACGAGTTGTTGGAGAAGGTGTCAAGGATTATTTGGTAAGACCAACCTTTAAAGCAATAGAGGAAGAACGTCAACATAATAAACAAAAATTAGCTGCAGCATTTCGCTTGTTTGGTCGGTTTGGGTTTTCAGAGGGAGCTGCTGGGCATATTACGTATCGCGATCCAGAATTAACGGATCATTTATGGGTGAATCCATATGGTATGCACTTTAGCAAAATAAAAGCTTCGGACCTTGTACTAGTTAATAGTGAAGGGAAAGTGGTGGAAGGGAAATATTCGGTACACAAATCCGCATTTTCTATCCATTCAGCTGTCCATGAAGCTCGCCCAGATGTAGTTGCATCTGCCCATGCTCATTCTGTATATGGAAAAACCTGGTCAGTAAGTGGAAGATTATTAGACCCTTTAACACAGGATGCTTGCTCTTTTTATAATGATCACTCTATTTTTGATGAATATAAAGGTGTTGCCTATGACGAAGAAGAAGGAGTGCGCATTGGAAAGGCATTAGGTGATAATAAAGCAGTTATTTTACGTAGTCATGGGCTTTTAACCGTCGGGCAATCCGTAGACTCAGCTGCATTTTGGTTCATTACTATGGAGCGGTCATGTCAATCTCAACTATTGGCAGAATCAGCTGGCATTGTAAATCCCATCGCACCTGAAGATGCAGCACATACGGCAGAACAAGTCGGTAGAGAAATCGATGGATGGGAAAGCTTTCAACCATTGTGGGAACGGATTGTTAGTGAAGAACCAGATTTGTTGGATTAGAGCGGGAGTTAGGGGAATGAGGGACAGTCCCCTCGTCCCACTCTTCATTACTACTATCGAAGAGTTTTCCTATAATACACCAAAAAATGACCACCAAATTGGTGGTCATTTTTATTAGGTATTATCAATAATAGAAACTAGTTAATTAGGATATTTCCTTTATTAATTTATCTTTGTAGGAACTATAATACTCTGGAGTTCTCTTTAACGTCTCTACAATTATTCTCGTTATAGCACCTCTGAGAAAAAATAAAACTTGTTCCTTTGTTTCGCATTTTTCCAACGTATAAAGGATCCACTTTTTATTATCTCTCGTGCTAACTGCAAATAAATAATCTTTTACTTCCAGGCTATAATTCTGGTATGTATATTTATGTTGAGCATCAATTCCATGCTTCTGAAATACGAGATGACATAATTCTTCGTAATAACTGTTCATATCATTACTCCTTTTATCTGATATGAACATTATTAACCAATTAGTATTTGCATATACCCTTTAAGGGGTCAGACCCCACGGGATATAGGGGTCAGTCCCTTCGACCCAATCACTTTTGGGACGAGGGGTCTGACCCTCAAGTATATGAAGAAAAAACTGTTACAACAAAATCTCAAATTTACCTTAGCGAAACTTTTTAAATCTTTATAATAATTGTTAATTAATTTTAAATAAAATTCTTAAAATTCATGTAAAAGGGTTGACATTTTATTTCATAGTGTTAAGATATCGATAATTAAAAGTTATAATATTATAAATTATCGGAGGCATCTATGATTAATAAAAATGCACCACATCCTTTATATCATCAAGTGAAAGATCATCTAGAAGCAAAGATTGTATCGGGAGAGTGGCCAAAAGGGTTCCAAATTCCTACAGAAAAAGAGCTAGCAGAGCGCTTTGATGTTTCGACAATCACGATTAAACGGGCCGTTTTGGAACTTGTACATCAAGGAGTATTATATCGACAACGTGGGAAAGGAACCTTTGTTACTTCTAAAAAGGAAACTGACTTACAGAGTTTAGTTACACTAAAGTATGGTCAGAAAGAAGGAGTAAAACATCCTCACCATACGAGAGAATTTCATAAGCAAGAAGCTAATCTCTTAATAGCGAAGCTTTTGGAAGTGGACGAGGAAGATAAAGTATATAAACTGAGCAGGATTAAGATGAATGATTCCATGCCTATTGGTTTGGAGTATACTTATCTACCGGTGAAGCTACTACCTGATCTCAAAGAAGAAATGATTCAAGACGAGTTACTTTATAGTGTTTTACAAAATCAGTATTCAATTGAACTGGGAAAAGCAAAAATATATTTTTCTACATTAACAGCAAATGAGACGGAAGCAGAATTACTCCAGATCCCAGTTGGTGAGCAACTATTCGTCATTGAACGTTTTACAAGGACAGTGCAAGGTGAAGTAATTGAGTATTCTAAGTTTATCGTTAGACAGGAACATTATCAGTTCTATATCGAAGTAAATATTTAAAACATACTTTCGTGTTAAAGTATGCTTTAATACATAAAAGTTATAATATTATAATATTATATTTTTAAAGGTGGTGGGGACATTGAAAGTATTTATGTTTGAAGGAAAAGAAATTCCTTTTCGAGAAGGTCAAACGATTGCTGGAGCTCTCTTCCAAGCTGGGATCTACGGCATAAGTTTATCAAAAAAGACGAAATCACAAGTAGGTTCATTCTGTATGACCGGTGATTGCTGCAGTTGTTACGTGAATGTCCAAAATGAGATGGTGCTAGCCTGCCAAACACCACCAAAGGAAGGGATGATTGTCATGAGAGGTGAATTGTTTGGAATATGATGTTTTTATAGTTGGAGCAGGTTTATCGGGATTGGCGGCACTACAGGTCATTCAACAACACTCCTTAAAAGTCGCTATCATTGATGACAAACATGAGCTTGGTGGGAATTACTTAAAACGCAGATGGTTAATTGATCACCGACATTCTTTTAATAGATTGCTAGATCAAGTGATCGAACCGTCAACAGATGTCTTTCTTAACCACCAAGCAATTGGGCTTTATGCTGATAATTCCCTCGGAGTAACAGATCAACAAACGATGACTTGTTTTCGATCTAAGGTGGTGCTTCAATCTTCCGGTGCTCGTGACCTTCCTGAACAATTCGAAGGCTGGCAATTACCGGGAGTGATTACGTTGGATGCTTATTTGAAGCTACGTTATATAGAAGGCATTATCTTTCCGAAGCGAATCGGTATTGTAGGAGCACATCCCTCCCTTCCTAAGGTTGCACAAAACCTTAGAGAAGAAGGTCACGAGGTTGTTTTAGCCTCAACGAATCAGTCAGTGACCGCTTTTGGTAAGGATCAGGTAAAAAAACTTTCTGTTGATGGAGCAAAACATGATGTGGATGTTGTCATTTCTAGCAAGGGTTATGTTCCAGTCAACGAATTAGCTCATTTATACGGATATCCGCTGAAGTATAAGAAGGATTCAGGTGGATGGGCAGCCCTACCAGTTGATAAAACAAGACAAACATCCTTTTTTGTTGCCGGTCGAGCAAGTGGAACACAAACAGAAGAAGAGTCGGTTCAATCGGGAATTCAGGTGGCGCATAACATCTTGACCTATTTGGAGAAAGAAGGTGAGGAACATGGAAGCGAATCAAGTAATCGTGTGTCACTGTGAAGAACTTACAGTTGCGGATTTAAAAATGGCATTTGATCATGGGGCGCGTACCTTTGACGACTTGAAACGAATGAGTCGATGTGGCATGGGACATTGTCAAGCAAAATATTGCTTCAATACTGCCAATGAACATTTGGCCAATTGGTCCAAGGTTCCCGTGGAATATCTTCCTAACACACGTCACCGGATGCCAATTCGACCGGTTCCTCTGAAAGTGTTCATAGAGGGGGGATTTCATGAAGGTTGAAACCTATGATGCTATTGTGATTGGGGCAGGAGTCGTTGGACTAGGCATTACATATGAATTATCCAAACAGCAAGAGCTCAAAACATTGACAATAGATCAGGGTTATCCAATGAGTGGTACCTCAGGTGCGACACAGGCATGGATTTGGGTTCACAGCAAAACCCCTTATACGTATGGTCAACTTAGTCTGGCTAGTGCCAATCGGTACCAGGAAATACAGGAGGAAATTGGTGACATTGAATATATAAGGTCTGGCGGCATAGCGCCTATTTTTTCAAAACAGGAACTTTATGATGCTAAAGCATTACAACTAGAAATGAATAAAGCAAACATCCCGGTAGATCTTCTTTCAAGAGAAGAGGTTCTTAAGCTAGAGCCGAATCTATCACCCAATCTACTCGGTGCAACCTATTCATCCATTGATGGTCACGTGAATCCTTTTAAGCTAATTCAACGTTATCATCTTCAGGCGAAGATAAATGGAGCACATTTTTCTTTTTACAACGGAGTGAGAGCGCTAGAGAAGACAGAAGTAGGTTACAAAGTAACAACGAATAGAGGTGTTTATGAAGCCGAGAAAGTCATTCTAGCGGCGGGACTATGGTCAAAATCCATTGGTAAATTTCTGAACATTCGAATACCAACTCATACTTCTCGGGGACAAATTTTAGTTACTGAACCTACGAAGCCACTTATACATCATGTGATCGTTGGTATGAGGCAGTTAAACAATGGAATTGTGTTAATGGGTTTTTCTAAAGAGGATGTCGGATATGACCGACGAACGACATTGGATGTGCTGCAGGATACAGCCAAAAAGTCGGTCAATTTGGTACCGAAACTAAAGGATGTGAAGATTGTTCGAGCCTTTTCTGGCATTCGAGTTATGCCAGATGATGGATTACCAATATTTGGTGAGGTACCTGAACAAAAAAGTCTATATGTAGCCGTTACACATAGCGGTATGACACTCTCAGCAATTTTAGGAAAATCAATGGCTGAGCTTGTTACAACAGGGGAATCAAGCTTTCCTATGGAAGCCTATTCAATAGAACGATTTAAGGGAAGGGAGGAAAATCAATGAGTAAGGTGCATCAATACATTGAAGCAAACAAGGAGAAGTACTTAGGTTGGCTTGAAAAGGTTTGTAATCAACCAAGTGTTTCTGCTCAAAACCGAGGGATGGAAGAGATGTTTACTATTTTAAAGGAGCTCTTGCAACGTGTTGGGGCACAGACGAAAACGATTCAAACAGAAGGGTATCCAGTTTTAATTGGTGAATTCCAAGGTGAAAAGGAAGAAACATTAGCATTTTACAATCATTACGATGTTCAACCGGAGGATCCTCTCGATGAGTGGGAAAGTGAACCTTTTCAAACAACTTTTCGTAATGGGGTGGTTTTTGCTAGGGGAACAGCTGATAACAAAGGAAATATCATTGCTCGTTTAGCTGCAGTCGATGCGTATCAAGTCGTTCATGGAAAGTTGCCGATTCATATCAAATTCATCATTGAAGGTGAAGAAGAGGTTGGTAGCCCGCACCTAGAATATCTTGCGAGGGAACATACAGAAGACATTCGAGCAGATGCGATTTTATGGGAAGGCGGTATGCGTGAGGTAAACAATAAGCGACTTCATGTAGGGCTAGGTGTAAAGGGAATCGCGTACGTTGAGCTGATCTCAAAGGGAGCGAAGCATGATTTACACTCATCTGAAGCAGCGATCATTGAGAATCCAGCATGGAAACTAACGTGGGCTTTATCTACACTGAAGGATCGGAACGACAATGTATTAATCGATCATTTTTATGATGAAGTAAAGCCGCTTACGGATAAATCAAAACAATTCATTGAAACGCTAGAGTACGATGAGACTTACACAAAAGAGAACTATGAGATCGACGAATTCATTGACGGCATCTCAGGCTATGAATTAAAACGTCGTTTGATTGCAGAACCCACGTGTACAATCTGTGGCATAAAGTCTGGCTATATAGAAGAAGGTGCAAAGACAGTACTTCCTTCCAAGGCAGTTGCTAAGCTGGACTTTAGGTTGATTCCCGGACAAAAACCCGACCGAATCGTTTCTTTACTAAGAAAGCATTTAGACAAACATGGGTTTGAAGATATTGAAATTAATCAGTTAAACCATTTGGAATCGTATAATACCGATCCGGATGATCCGTTTGTAACACAGGTGTTGGACGCAGTGGCAGAAACGTATGAAGAAGAAGCGATCATATACAGTAACCTAGCCGGTTCTAGTCCAATGCATAAATTATTATCGAACTGTCCGATGCCAGCAGTACAAGTGGGGGTGGCCAATACAAGCTCTAAATTTCATGCACCAAATGAAAATATCACCATACAGGATTTTATACAGGGTACACAATTGGTGGCGACCATTATAAATAAATTTAAAAAATAGGAGGAGAAAAGCATGAAACAAAGGTGGGAATGGCTAACGTTTATTGCAGCTTTGGTATTTTTCCTAGCTGCTTGTAGTGGAGAAAGTGGAGAAGTAGGAACGGAAAATGGAACGGAAAATGGTAGCGTGACGGATGGGAACTTGGTAATTGCCCAATCGGCAGATATCACAACCCTTGACCCGCAGGACTCTTTAAGTACTAATGGGGAGCGGATTTTCCGCAATATGTATAATCGCTTATTTGCTAGAAATCAAGATATGGAGATTGTTCCTGAGATCGTTGAATCGTATGAAAATGTAGATGAAGAAACATGGCATTTTAATTTAGTTGAGGGTATCACATTCCATAATGGTGAAGAACTTACGGCTGAGGATGTTAAGTTCAGCTTAGAACGAGTTATGACAGATCAAGGATTAAAAGAATATCCATATTTCACACAGCTTGCAGAAGTTAATGTATTGGATACGTATACGGTTGAAATTGTAACCGACGGCCCAATGCCAACGATCCAACATGTACTTGCTAAAAGTGGTGCAGATATCTTACCGAAAGAATATGTAGAAGAAGTTGGTATGGATGGGTTTGTTGAAAATCCGATTGGTTCAGGACCTTACCAGTTTGTTAGTTGGGATGTGGACAGTGAAGTAGTGTTGGAGAAATTTGAGGACTATTATGGTGAGCCTGGAATATGGGATACGGTTACTGTTCGGGCCATTAGTGAGAGTTCTACTCGAGTTGGAGAGTTGTTGACAGGTGGTGTTCAGTTGATTACGGATGTTACACCGAATGAATGGGATCGGGTCAATGATAATGAAGGAACTTCCCTAGTGCAAGGTGAGACAACTCGCGTCATGCTATTAATGAACCGTTTGACAGAAGGATTTGCGACATCAGATGAACGTGTTCGTGAAGCAATTGATTTAGCCATTGACCAACAAGCAATTGTGGATTCTGTTCTTCGTGGTTCTGGTGTTCCAGTTCGTTCGCGTGTACCAGAAGGGGTATTTGGAACGAATCCTGACCTTTATGATACGTATGTGCATGACAAAGAGCGTGCAAAAGAGTTACTTGCAGAAGCGGGTTATGAAGATGGATTAGAAATTACCCTAACGGCACCACGCGGTCGTTATCCATTAGATGGTGAGGTAGCAGAATTGATAGCTGTAATGCTTGGTGAGGTCGGTATTGAAGTGAATTTGGAACTTCTTGAGTCAGGCACATTCATTGATGTTTATTCAGAAAATGAAAACGAAGAATTGATTATGATTGGACTTGCGGATGGATTGTTGGATGCTTCTTATTCCTTGGTACATTACACGATAGACCGGGCTGCTGGACAAACAGATTACAATAATCCAGATGTTGACCAACTATTCCAAGATGCATCTCGTAACTTAGACGAAGAGTCTAGATTGGAACAGTTTAAAGAAATTCAGCAAGTCGTCGCAGAAGAGCGTCCACACACTTTCTTGTATCAGGATAAAGTGAATTATGGCGTATCTGACAGTATACTGTTCGAACCACGCTTAGATGAAGCGTTGTATTTCGATCATATACAACCAAACTAACTGTTTGAGGTGGGTGAGCAAATGAAGAAATTCATATTTAAACGATTACTCGAGTTAATACCGGTCTTGTTTATCATCACCTTTGTGGTTTTTGTGCTCGTCTACCATGCTGGGGATCCGGTTTCCTTGATGCTTCCTGAGGATGCCAGTCAGGAAGACCGTGAATATATGCGTGAATCCTTGGGACTCAATGATCCGTTCATTGTTCAATATGCTAATTTTGTTATGGATATTACTCGTGGGAATTTCGGAACATCCACTCGGTACGATATGGACGCTCTTCCGCTTGTGATTGATCGCTTGCCCGCAACCTTTGAGTTAGCAGGAGCCGCCATGTTGGTGGCTCTTGCCATCTCCATACCTTTGGGGATTTGGTCAGCGAATAGGAGAAATTCTTATGTCGACTTATTCATCACTGGTGGATCTGTATTAGGTAAAGCAATGCCAAATTTTTGGCTAGGGATTATGTTGATCTTACTTTTGGCAGTCAATTTTCAAGCCTTCCCAGTGTCAGGACGAGGAACTTTTATGCATTTAGTCTTACCGGCCATTACACTGGGAACGTCGGTTGCTGCGGAGATGACTCGACTTGTTCGATCTTCGATGCTAGACACATTAGGACAGGATTATATTCGGACAGCGTCAAGTAAAGGAGTACCTTATGTTAAGGTGGTTGTTTATCACGCATTCCGAAATACACTTATACCTGTCATCACAATTACCACTTTACAGCTTTCCATACTTGTTAGTGGGGCGATTATTACTGAATCCGTCTTTCAGTGGCCAGGTTTGGGTATGCTACTCGTTCAAGCGGTAAACGCACGTGATATGGCAGTTGTGCAGGCCTCCGTTTTTATTATTGCGATACTTGTTATACTCATTAACTTAATCACTGATTTGATTTATTTCATTATTGATCCACGGATTAAACATTCTTAAGGAGGTGTTCCAATTGAGTGAGGCTACTAGCGAAGTGAAAAAAGTTAAAACCTATAAGAGATCTGGAAATGTTAAGTTATTTCTAAAATTACTTGCACAGAGTAAAACAGGAATGGTCGGACTCTTCATTTTAATCAGCGTCACACTGATCGCGATTTTTGCCGATTTCATTACACCATACAGTCCAACAGAACCGCAATTATCCGATATTTTGGTTCCACCTTCTTGGCAAGAGGGAGGCACATCAGCTTACTTATTAGGAACCGATAACCTGGGGAGAGATGTCTTTAGCAGACTGATATATGGAACGCGTGTCTCCCTGATTGTTGGGGTTTTATCCGTGGTAGTTGCTGGTTTTATCGGTTTGATTATCGGAGTTGTTTCGGCTTATTTCGGAAAATGGGTTGATCAAATTTTGATGCGAATAGTCGATGCGTTTTTGTCCATACCGAGTATTTTGTTCATCATGGTTATTTTGACTATTTTTTCCCCAAGCTTAACCGTTTTGATTATTGTAATTGGACTGACTACTTGGGTGAACTATGCACGGATTATACGGGGGGAGGTTCTGAGCTTAAAGGAACGTGAATTTGTGAAAGCTTCTCAGACGATTGGTACAAGCCACTTGACCATCATCCGAAAGAATCTGATTCCAAACGTGATGTCGACATTTATCGTTATTTCAACGTTGAGCGTAGCGACAACGATTATTCTAGAAGCATCTCTGAGTTTCCTTGGATTAGGCATTCAACCACCAGACATTTCCTGGGGAGGGATGTTGAATGATGGCAGGGATTACTTGGCAACACACTGGTGGATGGGAACTTTCCCAGGTATTGCGATTACTATTACGGTGCTTGGCATTATTTTTCTTGGTGACTGGCTCCGCGATGTGCTCGATCCGAGATTATAAGAAAAGGAGATGACGGAATGAATTTATTGGAAGTAAAGGATTTGCATACGAACTTTTATACAGATCATGGTGTGATCCCAGCACTTACCGGTGTCTCTTTCTCTGTCAAAAAAGGCGAGGTCCTTGGCATAGTCGGTGAATCTGGTTGCGGGAAGAGTGTCACGTCATTGTCTATATTACAGTTGTTAGGCAATAAAGGAAAAATTAACTCTGGCAACATTCATTTTAAAGGACAGGATTTAACGACTTTTTCAACAAAGAAAATGAGAAAAGTGCGAGGGAATGAAATTTCGATGATCTTTCAGGAGCCACTAACATCTCTTAATCCGTTGATTCGTGTCGGAAAGCAAATCGAAGAAACCGTCTTACTGCATAAGAAGGAACTTTCGAAAATAGAGGCACATAACCATGCGATTAACATGATGAAAATGGTAGGGATTCCACAGGCGGAAGAAAAGTATGCGTACTATCCGCATCAGTTGAGCGGTGGGATGCGACAGCGGATCATGATTGCTATTGCCTTAGCTTGTGATCCGGAATTATTAATTGCGGATGAGCCAACGACTGCGCTTGATGTGACAATACAGGAACAGATCCTAGGATTAATGAAAAAGATTACGAGAGAGCTAGATACATCTATTATTCTCATTACCCATGATTTAGGTGTCGTGGCTGAAATGGTCGACCGAGTGGTAGTAATGTATTCGGGCCAAGTTGTTGAAGAGAATGAGGTAGGAAAGTTCTTTGCCAACCCAAAGCATCCTTATTCCAAGGGACTTATCAGGAGTACTCCATCCATCGATCAAGAGGATAACCTCGAATCTATCAAAGGGAGTGTGCCTACCCCTGCCAACAAGCCAAGTGGTTGTCCGTTCCATCCACGGTGTCCATTTGCAATGGAGATTTGTAAAAGTCAGGCACCAGAAAATATGTACTACGGTGAGGAAGAGATGGTGAATTGCTGGCTGTATAAGGAAGAGGTGAAGACATCTTGACGGAAGCAGTGGAACTTAAAGAAAAACATCGTACTACAGAAGATCAAAAGGTTTTATTGGAAGTAAAAAATCTAAAAACTTACTTTCCTATTAAATCTGGAAAATTCAAACGAACTACTCGTTATGTAAAGGCTGTGGATGATGTATCATTATATGTGAAAAAAGGAGAGACACTAGGTATTGTAGGAGAATCTGGGTGTGGAAAATCAACGACAGGAAATTCAATTATTCGATTGGTTGAACCGACAAGTGGAGAAGTTTACTTCAACGGTGAAAATATTGCTAGCGTAAAACCAAAGGATTTTCGTCCGTATAAGAAAAATATCCAGATGATCTTTCAGGATCCGTTTTCTTCCTTAAATCCAAGAATGCACGTCTTTGATATTATCGCTGAGCCTCTTGTTACACACAAACTCTACAAAGGAAAGGAGCTTGAAAAACGAGTAGTTGAATTGATGGAAATCGTGGGATTAGATCCAGAGCTTTTGCATCGATATCCGCATGAGTTTAGTGGCGGACAACGACAGCGGATTGGTATTGCCCGTGCTATTGCACTAAATCCTGAATTGATAATTTGTGATGAGCCGGTTTCCGCTTTGGATGTATCGATTCAGGCGCAGGTTTTGAATCTATTAAAAAGACTGCAAAATGAACTGGATTTAACCTATGTCTTTATCGCGCATGGAATCCCGGCTGTTAAATATGTGAGTGACCGGATTGCTGTAATGTATATGGGGGAAATCGTGGAGATGACCACGAATGAAAAACTATTTTCAAACACGCTTCACCCTTATACAAAGAGGTTGATTTCAGCTGTTCCATCAACTGATCCAACTAAACGGACAATTGGTGACAGTGACGCGGTCGCCGATGAATTGAACCAGGAAGAGACTAGTGACCAAGGGTGTAAATTTGCTGCACGGTGTCCGTTCGCACAAGACAACTGTTTGGTTGATCGACCGAAACTAAGAGAATATGCCACAGGTCATTATGTGAAATGCCATTATCCACTAAAACATTAGATGGGGGAAGTTACATGACATATGTAGTAATTGGAGGAGGAATAGTAGGTGCATGTGCTGCTTACTATTTATCGCAAAAGGGAGAACAAGAAGTCATTCTTATCGATCAAGCATTTGAAGGAAAAGCCACATCGGCAGGAGCAGGAATCATTTGCCCTTGGATATCAAGGGTGGATGATCCGGACTGGTTTGCTATTGCGAGTAAAGGAGCTCTATATTATCCTGAACTGATCGCATCGTTGGAAGCCGATGGGAATACAGAAACAGGTTATGGTTTTACCGGTGCATTAGCGACGAGCGACGATTGGGAAGAATTAAAGGAATTAAAGAAAAAAGTAGAAAAACATAAGGAGTCCTATGCAGCTGTTGGCGATATAAAACTGTTGGAAGCCCCAAAAGCCCAGGATTATTTCCCTGGTTTGGATGAAAACCTGCATGCACTTTATATTTCAGGTTCAGCTCGCTTAGATGGAAGATTACTTGCAAAGGCGTTGGTAAAAGGTTTTAAGCAAAATGGCGGAAAAGTAATTGAAGAGAAAGTAAGTTTGATAAAAGACTCAGATCATCGGCTAATAATAGAAACGAGTGAAGGTAACATACAGGCAGACCAAGTAATTGTGGCAGCAGGTGCTTGGACCGGCGACTTGCTTAAACCAGTTGGTGTAGCGATTAATCAAGAGGTGCAAAGAGGCCAAATTGTTCATCTAACCGTTGACGAGGATACTTCTAATTGGCCAGTTGTCCTGCCGCAGGATAGTAGCCATTATATGGTATCTTTTAATGATAACCGAATTGCATTTGGTGCTACGCGTGAGACAGGGAGTGGTTTTGACTATCGGGTAACATCCGGTGGAGTTCATGAAGTATTACATGAAGGGTTGTGTGTTGCACCTGGTTTAGCTGACGCTACGTTCAAAGAAGTCCGGGTCGGCTTCAGGCCGATGAGTCCGGATAAAAACCCATTGCTCGGAAAAGTGTCAGGCTTCGAGAACTTAATTATTGCAACCGGGCTCGGTGCGTCAGGCTTAACGATGGGACCATACGTTGGCTCATTGGCAGCACGATTGGCATTAGAAGAAGCTATTGATCTTGATTTAACACCATATGATCCATTACGTTAAAAAGCAGGTGAATGAAATGAAATATGTACGTTTCAAGCAAGGAAAAACAGATAAATATGGTGTCCTGAAAGATGAGGAAATTATTGTCTTAACAGGTTCTCCTTTAAACGTAGATACAGCACAAACAGATGAAAAAGTGAATATAGAGGAGGTTCGTCTGATTTCTCCTCTTATTCCAAATGAAATCATCGGAATTGGAGCTAACTTTATTGCTGATGAGAAGGACCGACCGGAATGGTTACCCAACACGCCAATTTTCTTTTCAAAACCTAAGCATTCTGTCATTGGGACAGAAGATTCCATCGAATTGCCACCTGGAATTGAATCAGTAAAATTTGAATCGGAAATTGCTGTAATCATTGGGAAACAGGCTCGGAATATTGATGAATCGGATTATTTAGATTATATCTTCGGCATCACTGTCGCAAACGATGTAACAAGCCCAGATTATTTTAGAGAAGATGGTCATTGGTTCGTAGGGAAATCATTCCCTAGCTTTACCCCCTTGGGGCCTGTGATTGAAACAGAATTTGAATTAGAAAATGTAATGATTCAATCCTATGTAAACGGGGAACCGTTTCAAAATAGTCCAACTAGCCACATGATCATCTCCATTTCACAAATGATCTCTTACTTGTCTCAAGTTACGGTTTTAAATCCTGGGGATGTCATTCTTACTGGGAGTCCAGTAGGAGCAGGTTTTGTTAAAGCTGGTGATGTAGTATCTTGTACCGTTACAGGAATAGGTACACTAGAAAATCCAGTAATTCAATCAAAAACAACGAAGAAAGCAACTTTGATATAATGAAAGGGTCACATGTTGTGGCCTTTCTTAGTAGATAGGAAAATATAAACTTTCCTTCCTGCATAAGTGCAACTAAGGCAATCACCATAAAGGCATGGTGATTGCCAAGTTTTCCAAGGTTGGATAAGAAAAGCTAAGTTTTTTAATGAGGTGAATATATTGAAAACCGTGAGCGGAATTATTTTAATTATAGGATTCTATTTATTGGGGGAAACTATCAATACTTATCTTTTGCCATGGGCTCCAGGCAGTATAATTGGCATGATATTACTATTTGGTCTTTTTTTAGTATATGGTGAAAAACTAGTTAATTGGGTAAAAGGTGGGGCTCAGCTTTTCATTAAGTATCTGCCTTTATTTTTTGTGCCAGTAACAGTTGGAATCATTCAATATGACAATCTACTAAGTGTATTTGGCGTTTTATTCTTCAGTTTAATGCTTGTGAGTTCATTTTTAATCATTTTGCTTGTTAGTTATTGGATGGACCGGAAAGTAAGTGACTCTTCATGTGGCTAATATTAACTTTAATTGTTTTCGCTGTAGCGCAGTATGTTTATTTACGAAAGAAGCGCAATTATTTGATTCCTGTTTTTACAGCTACGGTGGTCCTAATCATATTGGTACTCATTAGCGGAAAAACCTATGCAGACTATTATGTGAGTGCACAGTGGATTGACTGGTTGCTCGGTCCTGCTGTGGTTGCATTAAGCTTTCCGCTATATAAACATCGTAAAATGCTCGCACAAAATGGATTGAAAATTGTAAGTTGGGTTGTCATTGCCGCAATCCTAGGCGTATTGACAGGTGCTGTGTTCTTATGGGCATTCCAAGTAGACAACAGTTATGTAGTTTCTGCTATGTTGAAAAATATAACTGCACCAGTCGCCATCGATCTTGCAGAATTTTATGGGGGGATTCCTGCTTTGACAGCTGTTATCTGTACTATGTCTGGGATGCTTGGTGCAGTAATCGGTCCAACTATTTTTAAAAAGCTGAACATAAAAAGTAGCTTGGCTAAAGCAGTAGCTATGGGATCAACCTCTCACGCAATCGGAACCGCCCGTCTGATGGAAGACGATGATTATGCTGGGGCTATTAGTACATTATCATTCTTATTAATGACATTAGTCATGCCTGTATTGGTCCCATTGTTTGTTTATTTATTGGTGGGATAAGACTCAAAAGGTCATTATTTATGACCTTTTGAAACAGCCCTTACCCTGTAAAATACGACCTATAGTTTTTTTAGTTCATCCATAATACGATCTGTTCATTTCTATCAATCTCTATATGGTGTGTATTCCACTTCTACTTTGTCTTTTTCTTGAAAGGGGGATAGCATAAAGCAGGCTTTGAAATCGCTGTTTCCCTTATTGGTTAGATAGTGTACTTTCTTTGGTTCTACGTGAATGAAATCACCTTTCTTACAATGGAATATCTCATTGTCGATGTGGATTTCTAATTCACCTTCTAATACATAGAAATTTTCCTCCATTATATTGTGGTAGTGAGCAGTAAAGTCTTCTCCTGGTCCAGTTCGAACGTGAAATCACAACAGGATTTTGTCAAAAATTCCCCTCCTACCACACGAACGAAAACTGTGTTAGTTTTAACATATGGAAAACACCACATACGGAATTTGTTTTGTAAAAAGAACCGGGCTCGGATTGCTTGGTTTTTTAGTGGGAAATATAGGTCATTATATGAATGTTAAATAGAAGAAGGAGAGTGTTCTCGTGGCTAGATGGAACGTCCCCCAAAAAATTACCGACAACAAATTAATCGATTTATATAAGCAAATGTGGGTTATTCGTTTTTTTGAGGAAAAAGTAGATGAGTATTTTGCAAAAGGAATGATTCACGGTACGACGCACTTGGCAATCGGGCAGGAAGCAAGTGCAGTTGGTGTATGTGCTTTGCTAGGTGTGGAAGATAAAATAACTAGTACGCACCGGGGCCATGGACATTGTATTGCAAAAGGTGCAACCGCTGACAAAATGATGGCAGAGCTTTTTGGTCGGACAACTGGATATTGCAAAGGGAAAGGTGGGTCCATGCATATCGCTGATGTGGACATGGGAAACCTTGGAGCAAATGGGATTGTTGCAGGTGGGATTCCGCTAGCTGTAGGATCTGCTCTTACAGCACATATGAAAAAGCTGAACTACGTTACCGTTTGCTTTTTTGGGGATGGTGCTACAAATGAAGGAAGTTTTCATGAAGCAGTGAACTTAGCTTCAATTTGGAAATTACCGGTTATTTTTGTTTGTGAGAATAACCAATATGGTATGTCAAGTCCGATAAAAGAAATGGTTAACGTAGAAGATATTGCAATTCGTTCACAGGCTTATGGAATTCCGGGAGTTGTTGCAGATGGTAATGATATGATAGAAATGATGAATGTAACAGATCAAGCGATAGATCGAGCACGTAAAGGCGAAGGACCAACTTTCATTGAAGCAAAAACATATCGCTGGAAAGGCCATTCCAAGAGTGATAAGAATATGATTTATCGTACTCGTGCAGAAGAAAAAGAATGGATTCAAATGGACCCCATCAAACGCTTTAAGAATGATTTGATGGAAGCGGGAATTTTAACGGGAGAAAAAGCGGAAGAACTCCAGGACGTGGCGAAAGAAGAAATCGAAGCTGCAGTGAAATTTTCCGAAGAAAGTCCCATGCCAACTCTAGATGACTTACTAACAGACGTTTATGCATAGGAGGGGTTTGCAATGAGGGTGATTACATATCTAGAAGCAGTAAGGGAAGCAATGAGTCAGGAAATGCGTATAAATAATGATGTATTTATTTTAGGTGAAGATATTGGTGTATATGGTGGGGCATTTGGTGTGACAAGTGGGATGATTGAAGAGTTTGGTTCGGAGCGTGTTCGTGATACACCGATAAGTGAAGCGGGGATCGCTGGTACGGCAGTTGGTTCTGCGTTAACTGGGATGCGTCCAATTCTTGACTTACAGTTTTCTGATTTTATTACCATTGCCATGGATCAAATCGTAAACCAAGCAGCAAAAATCCGATATATGTATGGTGGTAAAGGGAAGGTTCCGATGGTTTTGCGTACACCGAGTGGTTCTGGTACTGGTGCTGCTGCACAGCATTCCCAAAGCTTAGAAGCATGGGTGGCACATATCCCAGGCTTGAAAGTGGTTCAGCCTTCCACAGCTTACGATGCAAAAGGCTTACTAAAAGCTGCAATCGATGATGACAATCCAGTTATTTTCTATGAGCACAAATTATTATACAAAACTGCTTCCCATGTACCAGAAGATCCTTATAGTATTCCTTTAGGGAAAGCAGATGTGAAACGGGAAGGTTCCGATGTAACTATTGTTGCCACAGCTATCATGGTGCATCGTGCACTAGAAGCAGCAGAAGAACTTGCGTTAGAAGGAATCAGTGTAGAAGTTATTGATCCACGTACACTAGTACCTTTAGATGAGGAAGCAATTGTGAAATCTGTGTCCAAAACAGGACGTGTGGTAGTGGTTCATGAAGCCGTTAAACGTGGTGGATATGGGGCAGAAATCGCAAGTATGATTGCTGAAAGTGAAGCATTTGATTCTTTGGTTGCACCCATTAAGCGGTTAGGTGGGGAGCCATCGCCAGTACCTTATCATCCTGAACTGGAAAAAGCACATGTTCCACAAGTGCCAGATATTATAAAGGCAGTGAAAGATACACTACACAGAGCTTAAAAGGATTTATTTTAAAGGAATGAAATGAATTACTAAACCATACAATGGGTAAAGAAACAATGCTACCTAAAAGTTCTGTTAGTATTTTATAGAAACATCTATCGTCTTTTGATAAGGTATGTTATACTGACTTTGATAATTACATAGCATTCATACTAGGGGAGCCGTTAAAGGCTGAGACAGATGTTATCTGGACCCTTTGAACCTGATCTGGCAATACCAGCGTAGGGAAGTGGGAATTTTTATCATATGTTTATGTTACATAACATATATAAAAGGCCACCCCTATATGGAGTGGCCTTTTCTAATTGTATAGGAAATTATAAAATTAAATGCATGTTGATAATTATTGGCAGGAACAGCCGCGTCCAGCGACTATCGCAACTTCCTTCACCTCCGTACGATAAGGTCAACATCGGCTTCTTTCGGTCACCGTGTTTCCTTTATCTCCTACGGGGAATGTTCAATTAAAACCACCACTTTGCGTGGCAACATTGAACCACCAGCGTTACGCTGGCGCAGTTCGTACGTCGCTAAACGGGCGCTTGCGCTTTTCTTATATAGGGAGTTAAGTTTTATGGAAAATGGAGAGTTACACATTATTTCAACAGGGAAACAATCCCCAGAAACATTAGCAGAGATTATAGAGGAGATTCATCCTTATATCGATGCCATTCATATTCGTGAAAAAACAAAAACTGCTAAAGAAATCTATGAAATGGTAATGCTACTCATTGAAAAACAGGTTCCGATTTCAAAAATAATAATTAATGACCGCTTAGATGTGGCCTACATTTCGAAGGTTCATGGAATTCATTTAGCGTACCATTCATTACCTTTGGATATGGTTAAAGAAAATTTCACGGGTTTCCGTGTTGGTTGTTCCGTGCATACCATTGGTGAAGCGCTTCACGCACAAACGCAAGGTGCTGACTATGTCACCTTTGGTCATGTATTTGCTACAAACTCTAAAGCTGGGTTAGCTCCAAGAGGATTAGATCAATTACGCTCCATTACGAATTCTGTTTCTATTCCTGTCATTGCAATAGGTGGGATAAATCCGATTAATGTAAGATCAGTAATGGAATCAGGTGCCAAAGGGATCGCGGTGATGTCAGGAATTTTAGAAGCGGATAATCCTTTAGGAGTGGCCAAAGAGTATGCTTTGAATCTTTCAATCTAACATCTACAAGTATCTTTTATTAGTTACTAGATGCTGTAGATCTTATGGGGAAAGGAGATTTTTTATGCCTAATATATATGATGCAATTGTGGTAGGCGGTGGAATTAATGGTGGTTCCATAGCTTACAACCTTGCCAAAAAAGGTAAAAAGGTGCTTTTGTTGGAAAAAGACATTCTTGCTAGTAAATCCTCAGGAGCAGCAGCAGGGATGCTAGCTGCGCAAGTTGAATTGGATGAAGATGGTCCGTTGTTTGCATTGGCAAAGGAAAGCAGATCGATGTTCCCTTCAATAGCGGAAGAAATAAAGGAATTAAGCGGAATTGATATCGAACTAGTAAATAAAGGGATGTACAAAATTGCCCTGTCCGAACAAGAAGAAAATGAGTATAAACAAATAATTGATTTGCAACAGCAAGCTGGAGAACAAGCGGAATGGATAAGTCAAGAAGAAATTAGAAGGAGAGAACCTGCCTTATCTAATGCGATAACTGGTGCTATGTTTATTCAAAAAGATGGTCAAGTGTCCGCGCCGAAAATAACGGAAGGATTTTTGAAAGCGGCCGCAGTTTTAGGGGTAGTGATCAAAGAGTATACAGAAGTTTTTTCTTTTCAGGTTGAAAATGGAAAAATTGCCGGGGTAATAACAAACGTTGGTAAATTCGAAAGTGATACTGTGATTGTAGCAGGAGGAGCATGGACTCAGAAATTATTGTCGGAAGCTGGCGTACAATTACAAACATATCCAGTTAAGGGAGAGTGTTTTTCGGTACGTACACACCAACCATTGATCACGAGAACGATCTTTTCTCCTGGATGTTATCTAGTCCCTAAAATGGGTGGACGTCTTCTTGTGGGAGCGACCGTTAAGCCGAACACGTTTGATCAAACCGTGACAGTTGATGGGATTAGTTCACTGATGGAAAAAGCCAAAAAGCTAGTAACATCTATTGTGGATGCGGAATGGGAAAAAGCCTGGGCTGGCATCCGACCTCAAACGGGAGATGGTTTGCCATACTTAGGGGAGCATCCAAAATACAAAGGATTATTCATCGCAACAGGATATTACCGTAATGGTATTTTGCTTTCTCCTATAACCGGTGAGATTATAGCTAGTTTAGTAACAGGAGAATCTATACCGATTGATTTGACCGCTTTTCGGATTGACCGTCATGTTAAAACAAACGTTTAAGAAGGAGTTGTACATATGGAGTTAGTTATTAATGGGGATAAGGTAGAAATTCCAAATACAATTACAACCGTTTCTTCCTTATTACATCACTTTGGGATTGACCAGAAGGTAGTTATTGTGGAATTAAATCAGTCCATTTTGGAGAAAGAAACTCATCATGAAACCACGATTGCTGATCGTGACAAAATTGAAATTGTAAACTTTGTAGGAGGCGGATGATTATGTTAAATATTGGACCATATGAATTTTCATCAAGACTGTTGTTAGGAACTGGGAAATATCCGAACTTTGAGATTCAAAAAGAAGCGGTAGAGGTTTCAAAGACGGAGATACTGACGTTTTCCGTTCGTAGAATGAATATATTCGAACCAAGCCAACCGAATTTTTTAGAAAAAATTGATGTAGAAAAATACAACCTGCTGCCTAATACGGCAGGGGCACAGACAGCGGAAGAAGCTGTCCGAACAGCAAAATTAGCAAAAGCTTCGGGTCTTTGTGACATGATTAAAGTAGAAGTAATTGGTTGTCAGAAAACACTGTTACCTGATCCGGTCGAAACATTAAAGGCAGCAGAAGAGCTGTTAAAGGAAGGATTTATAGTTTTACCATATACGTCTGATGATGTTTTGTTAGCAAGACGTTTGGAGGAATTAGGCTGTCATGCCATCATGCCTGGTGCTTCACCTATTGGTTCAGGCCAAGGGATTATTAATCCATTAAATCTTAGCTTAATCATGGAACAGTCTAATGTTCCTGTTATTGTTGACGCAGGCATTGGTACCCCTTCTGATGCGGCTATCGCAATGGAATTAGGTGCTGACGGTGTATTGTTAAATACGGCTGTGTCAGGGGCAGAGGATCCGGTGAAAATGGCAAAAGCAATGCGTATGGCAATCGAAGCAGGACGTTTAGGATATGAAGCAGGTCGTATACCAAAAAAACGTTATGCAACAGCCAGTAGTCCGATGGAAGGAATGAGCATCAGTTGAGTGAACGATACTCCCGTCAGGAATTGTTCACTCCGATCGGAAAAGGGGGACAATCAAAAATTAGCAATAAGCATGTATTAGTGATTGGTGCAGGCGCTCTTGGAACAGGTAGCGCTGAAGCACTTGTCCGCGCGGGGGTCGGTAAGCTTACCATTGTGGATCGTGACTATGTGGAATGGAGTAACCTCCAAAGACAGCAGTTGTATGTCGAAGTGGATGCAGAGCAACGTATCCCCAAAGCAGTAGCGGCAGAAAATCGTCTGAGAATGATTAATTCAGAAGTCGACATAGAAGCTTTGGTTCTAGATGTATCAGTGGAAGAAATCGAACAACTAATTGATGAAGTTGATTTGATTATGGATGCAACAGATAATTTTGATATTCGAATGATTATGAATGATATCTCTCAGAAACATTATATTCCATGGATATATGGTGCCTGTGTTGGTAGTTACGGAATTAGTTATACCATTCTGCCAGGAGAGACCCCTTGCTTACATTGCTTATTAGAAACCGTACCGATGGGTGGGTTAACCTGTGATACGGCGGGAATTATCAGTCCAGCGGTTCAAATGGTTGTTGCGTATCAAACGACAGAAGCTCTGAAGATATTAGTGGAAGACTATCAATCCTTAAGAAAAAAACTAGTTTCTTTTGATTTATGGAAAAACCAACAAACAGCTATTCGTGTCGATAAAATGAAAAAGGAAGGCTGTTCATCCTGTGGAGAAACACCTTCATATCCATTTTTATCTTTTGAAAATCAAACGAAAACAGCTGTCTTATGTGGAAGAGATACGGTTCAAATTCGTCCACCAGAACAAGTGGAAAGAGACTTAGAAATGCTTGCAGAGATTCTTTCCGAACAAGGTGGAAAAGTTTCACAGAATCCGTATCTCCTTTCCTTTCAAATAGGAACCCATCGTCTGGTTTTATTTAAAGATGGTCGTGTTCTTGTTCATGGTACAAATGACATTGCCGAGGCGAAGACGTTATACCACCGATATTTAGGATAGTGGGTGTGAATATCGGACTTGGGAGCGGGAATATCTGACTTGAGAGCGGGACCATCGGACGCACGCGCGGAAACATCGGACACTTGAGAGGAAACATCGGACACAAAAGCGGAAACATCGGACACAAAAGCACAAACATCAACACAGGAAAGAATTCATTTGTAAATAAAAATAGAACGGGAGCTTGTGGAAGCAGCTGAGAGTACGAATAATCCTTCGTAGACCGTTGAACCTGTTGGATAATGCCAGCGTAGGGAAGTCATGATTATTTTAGCACTTTACCCTAGGGTGAAGTGTTTATTTTTTTGCAAATAAACTTGTCGAAAAAAGGCATGGAGACAAGTCAATTTTTCTAAGAAAGGTTGGGATGAGGTGACGCAACAGGAGATTGTAAATAGAGTTCTAGAATTCATAGAGAATAAGGATTCATCCGAAGAACCTTTTAATGACCTAGCTTTATATCTGTTTTCTTATCAATATGGGCATAATATACCTTATCAGGCATTCTGTAAGAAAAAGGGTAAAACACTTCGAACGGTTAAAACGTGGAAAGACATACCTGCTGTTCCGATTAATGGATTTAAAGAATTAACCTTAAGTTGTGAGGATCCTAGCAAATCAGAGGCAGTCTTTATGACAAGCGGAACAACTAGTGGGGTAAAAGGGAAGCACTACCATCCAACCCTAGCTGTATATGATAGATCTATGGTTCTCAATTTTATGGATCGTTTTATGAAAGATCAGGAAAAAATCCGTATGGGGATACTTTTTCCGACAGAAGAGGTTATGCCTAATTCATCTCTTGCACATTACTTAGCTTTAGCCAAGGGGCATTTTGGTACAGAAGACAGTTGCTATTTTGTCGGTGAGAATGGACTTGAAGTCAATGAGTTACTACATGAATTAAAGCATGTGGAGGAGTCAGGGGAACCGTATGCGTTATTAGGAGCAACATTTAGCTTTGTACATTTGTTTGAGGCTTTAGAGCAGAAAAATATTTCTTTTAAACTACCAAAAGGAAGTAAGCTGTTTGATACTGGTGGTTTTAAAAATCAATCAAAAGAGTTGAAGCTAAACGAATTTTACGAGCGGTTATCGGGTTATCTCGGAGTAGATCGTTCGCAATGTATCAATATGTATGGAATGACAGAGCTTAGTACACAGTTTTATGACTCGGGTAATACAGTTGTCCCTTCTACCAAATCTGGTCCCCATTGGGTGCGAACAAGGGTAGTAAATCCGCTAACAGGTAATGAGGTGAAACAAGGGGAACGAGGAGTTCTTGTACACTGTGATTTAGCAAACTTTAATTCTGTAACGACGATTCTTACAGAAGATATGGGGGTTGCTCAGGATGAAGGTTTTCTTTTATTAGGAAGGGTGCAGGGAACTGAAGCGAAAGGATGCTCGGTCGCTGTTGATGAATTGATCCACGCAACAAAGGGGTAGTTATGTTGGAAGAAATAGCAGGATATTTACCACAAGTAGAAGATGAGGATATTGAATATAAAACACTTACCTTTCATGGTAACGATGAAACGGTCCATGTAAAAGTTCCCATGTTGACGAATCAACAAATGAATAAAGTTACGGATAAGGTCAAAACGGCAAGTAAGGAAGTTTTAAAGTCAAGAACTGTTTCAGAAATGGTAACGATTATAGACAAAGCCATTGAGCAGTTAATAGATCGAAAAAATCCCTATCGACAAAAAGCGGAGAAGCTACTTCCTATCGTAACTGGGTATGATCAAGAGCTAGTTAGGTTGGGGTTAACTTCGTACTTGAAAACGTTTCGGAAGCAGCAACTGCAGCGATTTCTAATCGAGGATCTAGGTAATCCAGGGCTGTTGGATGACTTCCAACCTCGAGCTAAAAGAGGCTTTTCAAAAGCGGTAGGTCCAGATTTGACGGTCCATGTTTGGGCAGGAAATGTGCCAGGACTTCCTTTGTGGAGTCTTATTTCTGGCTTGTTGGTGAAGTCAGGAAATATTGGCAAAGTTTCTAGCTCGGAACCTGTTTTTGCTGGGTTATTTGCTCAATTATTAGTAGAGATTGAGCCGAGCCTTTCGGATTGTTTAGCTGTTGTCTGGTGGAAAGGTGGCGATAAGGACCGAGAGCGATATCTCTTTGATGTAGCTGATGTTGTCGTTGGCTATGGAGGGAATAAATCTCTTGATTCGCTACGGAGCCGTATCCCGATTACAACTCGATTTTTACCTTTTGGACATAAGCTTAGCTTTGGTATCTTATCAAAGGCGAGTCTAGATACTCGTAAAGCATGGAAGACTGCACACGATGCTGCCTATGACGTGATACGCTACGATCAACAAGGATGTTATTCCCCTCATATTTTTTATGTACAGCGTGGTGGAAGAGTATCCCCGAAAGAATTCGCCTATTATTTAGCTCATGAACTAGCGTGCTTTGAAAAGAGATATCCAAGACGGGAGTTAACGATAGAGGAAGCCTCCTCGTTAGCGGAATGGAGACAAAAAGAAGAGTTCGCTTCCTACACCGATCGTGAAAAGGAAATAATTGGAGACGATACTGGTGCTTGGACGGTTGTTTTTGAAAATATAGGTGGAGCATTTACACCTAGTAGTTTAAATCGGTCGATAAAAGTTGTTGGTTTTGATCAGTTTGATGAGGTTATCTCTGAAGTTACTCCTTATCGATCCTACTTACAAACAGTGGGTATTGCTGCTACTCCTGATGAGCTTTTTAAGGTTGGTGGTTTACTAGGAAATATTGGAGTGACTCGGATATCAGGACTTGGAAGTATGACATCTCCTGAAGCTGGATGGCATCATGATGGACGGTTTAACTTACTTGATTTAATTAATATGGTAGATATTGAAGATTCTGCTGAGGATTATGCAGAAGCTTTAGCTCCTTATGTAGACTAAAAGAGAGGGATTATTGATGGCATTTTTAGAGATCGACCAAGTAACCTTTGGCTATAAAAGGGAAACCCCAATTATTACAGACGTTAGCTGGAAAATAAATAAAGGGGAGTTTCATAGTCTGCTAGGGAGGAGTGGTTGTGGAAAAACAACTTTACTAAAGCTTGCATCAGGATTATTGAATCCAGTAGAAGGAGCAGTTTATTTGCAGAAGAAAAAGGTAGTGAAGCCGTCTACTGCAGTTGGTTTTGTTTTTCAATCGCCAACCCTACTAGAATGGAAAAATGTAATCGATAATGTCCTATTGCCAATCACCCTACAAAAAAAGCCAAACAAAGAAGAGATTAATCGAGCAGAATATTTATTAGATCTAGTCGGATTATCCTCCTATCGCTCCTGTTATCCGGAAGAGCTTTCCGGGGGGCAGCAAAGTAGAGTAGCAATAGCCAGAGCACTCATTAAATATCCAACTTTATTATTCATGGATGAGCCTTTCGCCGCACTAGACGCGATAACAAGGGAAGAATTGCAGGATGATTTGTTACGTTTATGTCAAATGGAAAAAACGAGTGTGTTATTTGTAACCCATGATATTTCAGAGGCGATATATTTATCCGATCAAGTGGCGTTAATGGAAGCCGGAAAGATTATTTATAACTTGCCAGTAGATTTACCTAAACATCGAACAGCAGAAATGAGATACCAGCATTCTTTTAATGAACTCTGTTTAAATGTACGTCAGAAAATGAGTGGTCAAGAAATATGAGAAATGTACGCGTCTACGGGATCCTATTATTTATAGTGTTGCTTATCGTATGGGAGCTTGTATCGGGGGCTATGTCTGAACTTGTTTTACCTGCTCCATCGGTTGTCGTGATGACATTATGGGAAGGGCTCACTACAGGCTATTTACTCCCACATATTTTGCGAACTTTATCCGAAATTTTAATGGGGCTTATGATTGGGAGCTTCCTTGGTTTTCTAGTCGGGATTTTAATGGGAGAGATTCCGTTTCTTAGAAGACTATTGTTTCCGTACGTGATCGCAAGTCAAGCTGTTCCGAAGCTGGCATTAGCACCGATGTTTATTTTATGGTTTGGCTTTGGAATGACATCAAAGGTAGTTATTACTGCCCTTATTTGTTTCTTTCCTTTACTAGAAAATACAGTTACATCGATTCAATATACAGATTCCAATAAACGTGAATTGTTCCGTGTATTAGGGGCTACACGCTGGCAAACACTTCTTCAGTTAAAAATACCAGCTGGGTTACCAGGTATTATGGCAGGGCTGCGGGTTGCGGTTGTTTTAGCGGTAGTTGGAGCGGTCGTTGGTGAATTCATTGGTGGCAGTGTAGGACTCGGTGCTTTAATCATTGCATCACAAGGAATGATGGATACGCCACTGATGTTTGCTGTATTATTTTTATTAACAGGTATTGGTATGCTTTTGTATCAATTCGTAAACCTATCGGAGAAATATCTATTAAAACGATATACAAAGGGGAAAAATCAATGAGATTAAAAGCTTTTTTTATAATGTTAGTTCTAGGTTTGATTGTCATACTTACTTCCTGTGGGGATGAAAGTGATCAAGCATCAGAGGAAAAGGGTGAGTTAGAACGTGTTCGAGTTGCTAATTGGAGTCAATTAATATCGGAGCAAACAAACCTACTCGTTGACGAAGAAAAAGGATTTTTTCAAGAACATGGATTAGATGTGGAAGTTATTCCTGGAGTAGGTGGTGGGGACGCCATTAAAAATGTACTAACAGGTAAAGCGGACATCGCTTTTACAGATCCTGGTTCTTTGTTTTTTTCGTTAGACCAAGGGGAGAAGTTGAAAGTAATTTATAATATTTACCCACAGAATGTATTTAATGTTGTGTCGTTAAAAGAATCCAATATAACGACGCCTAAAGATTTAAAAGGAAAAACAGTGGGCGTTTACAGCCTATCCAGTGGAACACGCCAAAATCTACTCGTTTTATTACATCAAGCTGGATTAACGGAAGAGGATGTTGAAATAGTCGAAACGGGGTTATTGAATTTTGCTCCGTTAATGCAAGGTCAGGTCGATGCAACTGCGGCAACAGACACCGGGTTATATACAGGGAAACAAAAGGGCTTGGGTGAGGTAAACGTCATGGAAGTGAAAGATTATTTAAACTTTCCTAGTGATGTGTTTGTCGTGACGGAGGAAACCTATGAAACGAAGAAAGAATTACTCACAAAGTTTTTAGCAGGATATCGTGCAAGTGCAGCGTGGATGATTCAGAGTCCGGAAGAGGCAGCAGAGCTAGCGGTAGAGTATGCGATTGACGGGAAAAATGAAGAGGATAACCTTGAGATAATTAAGCTTCGAAATGCGTCAAGTATCTCTGAAAGCACGGAAAAGAGTGGATTAGGTACGATTGATGAAGAAGTGTTACAAGAAGCGGCAGATACATATAAGCAGCTAGGGTTAATTGAAAATGCTTTAGACATGTCTGAAGTTATATCGAATGAATTAATTCCGAAAGAGTAGTGGGGGATAGGATGAAGTTTCAATATAAAGTTGTATTGGTTACAGGGTCAAGTCGTGGAATCGGGGCTGCTATCGCCAAAGCCTTTGCTAAAGAGGGTGCAACCGTTATTATTAATTACTTACAAAACAAAGAAGCAGCAGAACGAGTTGTAGAAGCATGTATCAAAGCAGGTGGAGACGCATGGGCTATTCGAGCAGATGTGACCTCAGCGGGTGATGTTAAACAAATGATCGACGAAATCTTGTTAGAGGTAGCAAAAATTGATGTTGTTGTAAACAATGCATTTAAACCATATATCTTTGATCCAGATCAACGAAAGCTTGCCTGGGAATTAACTTGGGACGATTACCAAAAACAGATAGATGGTGCAGTTCGTTCCACTCATTTTTTGTGTCAAGCAGTTATTCCCATCATGAAAAAACAAAGTCAAGGAAGTATTATCAATATCGCTACTGATTTAGTGGCAAGACCAATGATTCCATACCATGAGTATACGACGGCTAAATCTGCATTAATTGGATATACCCGTAATTTGGCTGCTGAATTAGGGGCATTTGGAATACGGGTAAACAGTGTTGCGCCCGGGCTGGTATATCCAACCTCAGTGAGTCAGTACACCAAAGAAGAAGTAAAAGAAATGCTGATCTCACAAACACCATTAAAACGAATTGCAACCCCTGAAGATATTCCAGGTCCAGTGCTGTTTTTAGCATCGGATTGGAGTCGGTTTATGACGGGGCAAACACTGTATGTGGACGGTGGATTGGTGATGAATTAAGAGCTAGATTGTTATTTTTTTAGATTCTCATATCAAAATCTATTGAAAAAAGGTGATACGATGGATACGAAAACTACGTTTAAAGCATTAACGATAGCGGGTTCGGATAGTGGTGGTGGCGCCGGTATACAAGCAGACCTTAAAACATTTCAGGAATTGGATGTATTTGGAATGTCTGCTATAACTGCTATTACCGCACAGAATACACTAGGGGTAGATGGTGTCTATCCACTTTCTGAAGAAGCTGTTATCAAACAGATTGATGCTGTCAGTACAGATATTGGAGTCGATGCAATAAAGACAGGTATGTTGTTTAGCTCAGAAATTATTGAAGTGGTTGCTAGTAAAATCAAGCAGTATGAATGGAAAAATGTTGTTATTGATCCAGTGATGATTGCGAAAGGTGGGTCACGTTTACTGCAAGAAGAAGCGGTAAAAGCAATTAAAGAACAGCTTTTACCAGTATCACTAGTAATCACTCCTAACATTCCGGAAGCGGAGGTTTTAACAGATAGAACCATTCGAACTCTAGATGACCGAAAAGAAGCAGCAAAACAATTATATGACCTTGGGGTAAAGCATGTTGTCATTAAAGGTGGCCATGCTGATAGCCAAAATGAGTCGGTTGACCTGTTGTATGATGGGAGAGTATTTGATTATTTTACGAGAAACCGCATTGATACCCAGCATACGCATGGAACAGGCTGTACTTTCGCGGCTGCGATTACAGCAGAATTAGCTAAAGGACAAAGCATTCCAACTGCTGTTGGAATTGCCAAGGATTTTATACATGCTGCCATTGAAGATTCACTCGGTATTGGAAATGGGCATGGACCTACAAATCATTGGGCGTATCGCCGAGCGAGAGGGAGATAGAGGTGGGTGTTTGTTTATGTTCTTTGATGTTTTTAGGCAATGAAGTTCTTGAAAAGGATATCGGTTGGAAATTGAATCGCATGGTAACAGTTAGAAAAATATCATTCAGTTTTGATGAAGTACTGCACCCCAAAAGTTAGAGTGAAATCTGACTTTTGGGGTGTTTCTTTGTGGCTAAATGTAGTGAAATATAATGAGATAGTGAGATTGGATTTCATTCATTGAGGGGGACACTCCTTTAGGGAAGTTTTGGAAGGAGATGAGACAGGTATGGAATGATAATATGAGGTGATGTTGTGGGAGAGAGAATTTGACTTAGCTATACTCGCTATTCGTTTTGATTTGTTTTTAAACTTCCAGGAATAATTCTTCGACTCTGAAATCTAGTTCACGGTAAAGTTTATACAAGGTGTAGAGGGAGCCAAGTTTTAGATGTGGAATAATATTCCTATTACTCTTGTTTCCATTACTAGATTAGTATACTGTAGATATATCTAGATCACAAAATCGGAATCAATTTAAAGAAGGTGAATCTGTGAAAACAATACTAGTTAGCGTGTCAGGTTTTATGATGGTTGGTCTTTTTTTGCAATGATCATGTTTCAGCAACCTTCTTCAAGCTATCCTCCAACAGTGAACCGTACTAGCGAAGATTTTCATGAACCAGAAACTGAGTCAGAGTAATCCCAATCTGAACAACTACAACCGATTATGAAAGATGACATCATTGGTTACTCACTGCAAAATGATCAACTTCATATTACATATGATAGAGGGAATAACTGGACGCTTGTGCCTGTGGAAAAAGATTTGCTCTTTGAAGGAGATTACAATGGGAGCAAAAGTGAACTAATTGACCAAAGTTATATTCTAACGGAGGATCTAGTTGCATTCTTATATTCAAGAGAATCAGACTGGAGTAAGAAACAAATCTTGTTAACCTATTCTGTTGACCAAGGTGAGACATGGAGAGATACTGTTGTATCCGAACAGTTTCCTTCGCTTCGGTTCCGAAAGGTTGATTTTATAAATGAATTGTTCGGTTATGTTATTATCTCTGGCGATCGAACGATGTCACAGGAATACTCGACGGTGTTCCTCACTCATGATGGCGGAGAAACCTGGCGGGAAACTGATCATTCAGGTGTAACTAGGCTCATTTCTGATGGAGGATTTGTGGATGAAAATACAGGATTTTTGTCTTATGGAACGCTTAATCCAACCGAACCAGATTTATGGGTAACCCAAGATGGTGGAGTATCTTGGAGTAAATCAGACGTACAAATTCCTGAAGAATACATTCCGATTTTTGTAAGTGCGGAAGTACCGGTAATGGAAGGGGAAGAGTTGGTTATGCTCGTCAACCAGGGACCTAATGGAGATTACGAAGGTGGACGAGTAAAAGGGCAGTTCGTTTCAAATGATAATGGGTTAACTTGGGAATTTTTAAGAGAGGTCATGCCGGATGAAAACAAATAGAAAGACTCAAATTATTGGATGGTTGCTATTTCTTTTCGCTATAGGATTTTTTTGTATACAAATGGGGTTCATGTACTTACAAGCTAATTATGAAGCGGAGTATGTGGACAATCGATTATTCTACATCATCAATATGCTTTTTGTGATTTGTTTAGCGCTAGCATTATGGTTATTGCTTGCACTATCTAATAAATGGAAATGGTTTGGTGCCAGCATCAGTGTTGTGTTTATCCTAGTAAATGTAGTGTTACTAGTTACTTCGAGTAAAGATATTCGTCTTGTCACAAGCATCTCTCCTAATTTTAAACAAGTATTTTCCATTAAAGAAAACACGGACACAGGGGAAGCAGTATTTTACCGATCGTACTACGGTATTTTAGCACGCCCTAAGGAGAAGTTACCCTACCAAACAGACGGAACTTTTCAAGTTAAGTGGTTGGCGGACGATGTGGCAGTGGCAACATATAAGGCAGCTGATGATACGATTCACCAATATGTGGGAACGTATGGAGATCGCAGTAGTGGTATTTCTTATTATTATGTTGGAGCTGAGGTACATGGCTTATGGAAAGGTGAAGGTGTCGAGGTACTAAGTAGTCAAGAAGGTATCACAGTAACTCAAAACAATCAAACAGAGTTATTTGACTGGGAACATGTTGTTCAATTTGGGACGCTAGCAGTTGTATTAACTCGAGAAAATGAGGCAGTATGGACAATTGCCTTAAACGAGAACTTTGAAGTGAATTCCAATACAACTTCTTCACAAACAGGTGAGATTAGCTTATATCGAGCGACTATGGGAGATATGGAGCCAATTATTTTGCAGTATGCGGGAAATTAGATTTTGCTAAATTCTTGAAAGAGGAGAGAAGTATTAGTAGTAAGGTCAAAGCGGTTAGGTCTAGGGTAATGGTTGTCACCGATAGAAAAAAGAAGTAATTAATCGATGAACGAGTGCTGCTGAGATCGTAAACAACCCATAAGCTAATCCGAATTCTGAAAAACTAGCACCCACTTCACTTAAAAATAAGATATAAAACGGAAAGACTAATCCAGTTCCAAACAATAACATACTTTGCGAACGAACTACCCATTTAAGTATCATGGTTGATATTCCTCATATAAATTATTCATGAATCGATCTTTAGGATCATACGTTTGTTTCAAACGAACAAAATCATCGAATGCCGGATAAGCATGCGATAGTTGTTTACTAGAAGGATAAAGTTGATACGTTAAATAATATGTTCCATTCACGTCAAGCGCCGCTTCAACCATTTGTCTGGTGGATTTCTTCATATGTTCAATTCCTTCATCTGACATGGAATGATTAATATATAACACAATGGCCAGCATATTCTCTTGGGCATAGCTTAAAGTCGCATCAGTAGACTTCGGCATATAACGGACAGTTGCATTAAGCAAGTTCAATTCCTCCTCTTTGACTATCTGACGTAATTTCTGGACAAATTCAGGGAACTGTTCAACTGGGATGAAATATTCTTGTAGAATATCCGTATCTTTACCAGATTCATATTCTAAAAACTCAATCGGTGGGCGCATCGCATTATTTCTCGTAATCAAAGTGCTATTGTTTTCCCCATATATCTTTTGCTGCAAATCCCAAACAACGGTTTTTGCCCAATCGAATTTTCGACTTATACCGAAAGCAAATTTATCACGAAGGACGTTTTCTTCTTCATTTAATGGTCGTAATATTTCCCATTCATCCGATGTTGGATAATTAGAATTGGATGACGGAACGACATGATATGTGGTCATATACATATCTTCAAGTAAATGATCTGGACTAGCTGATAAGCGAGAAAAATGTAATCCGACATTATCTTGATTACTAATATGTTCACCGATGTAATCAGGATAGTCTTCAAGATCAAATCGACTACGTTGTGGCAGTATAAATTTCATTTTCCTGAAGTTCAAGCGTTACATCTAAAATCACACCAAATAGTCCAAACCCACCTATAACGGAACGAAATAGCTCAGGATCTGTTTGAGGTGTGACGTTAATGATTGACCCATCGTGCTGCAGTAGGCGAAAGGAGTGTATTGTTTCAACAATAGAACCATATCTAGGGTCACGCCCATGAACATTTGAACTTAGTGAACCACCGATGGTAAAAATATTGGAAGATTACATAACTTTAACCGATAAATCGTATGGATTCACAGCTTCTTGAACGTCCGCCCAAGTCGTACCACTTTCAACTGTAATGCGCTTGTTATCTGTATCAATCGATAATATATCGTTATAAGACGTCATATCCAAAAATACGGAATCCTCAAAATAAGTATGACCGCCTTGGCTGTGACGGGCTCCACCGATGGAAACCGTTAAGTCGTGTTCATTGGCATATTCGATCGCCGATTGAAATGATTCAACATCTTGTCCGTCTACAATTTTATGAACTTGATCAGGAAATAGACGACTCACATCATATATCAGCAAATCGTCATCTGATTGGTTATGAAAATACAATGATAGACTCATAGAAAGGATATATATAACCACTGCAATAAGTGCAATCCAACGTATTCTTAAACCCATTCCATAAAGCTCCTTCCAAATTAATGAAGTTGTAATGCTCTATTAGTTGAGTACTCTACTTCTAATCTAATGAAGTAAGGCGAAAGAAGAAGCAAGAATAGTCCACCCATAACCGTCCTAAAAATACAACAGCATTAGCAGATACTAACAAAGTACCAAAAATAGATATAAGCATAATAGAGAAATTCCATATTTTATGCCTAGTTCCACATTTTTTTACATTTGACTAACCCTAGAATAAATAATGGATAACATTCAAACTGGTCATTACACTTTTTATATCTATCCATTCTCCTCTGATACTAATCTGGACCTCTAAGACAGCTCTCTATGCTTCAATATTAACATAATATGTCATATTATTATGGTTTTCCATAAGAAAAAAATCGATCAATTGCTTTGGATACCATATATAGTGAATTCGCCATTAACGGCTTCAACGACATCGGTTCAACGATTTTAAAACAAATTGAAAAAGTAAGTTGATCTTAAAATAATTAAAAAATTTTAAAAAGTACTACCATACAAGTATACTTGTATGGTATACTTTTTCGCAGAAGCAGAAAATGGACTAAAGGGGGGAGCTATTATAAACATTAATAGTAAAGTTAAAAGGTATTCAACGAGGGATTATGCTTATGAAGAACTAAGAGAACAAATCATTATGTTGAAATTAAATCCGGGTCGAAGCATTTCAGAAAATGAAATGTCCATCATGTTAGAAGTGAGTCGGACACCGGTACGAGAAGCATTTGTGAAGCTGGCTCAAGAGAAATTACTCGAAGTTTATCCTCAAAAAGGGACATTTGTTTCCCTTATTGATCTTGACTATGTTGAAGAAGCGAGGTTTATTAGAGAACATTTAGAGCGGGCAATAGTTAAAGAGGCATGTAAGTCTTTTAATGTTGATTGTTTAATTGAATTGGAAAAAAAATTTGAACTTCAAAAACTTGCTGTTGAAAAAAAGGATTATACAAAGCTTTTTGAGTTAGATGAAATGTTTCATCAGTGTATTTCAATAGGAACTGATAAGGAAAGAATTTGGTCAGTTATCCAGCAAATGAACGCACACTTGAATCGTATTAGAATGCTTAGTTTAGCGGCTAATTATAATTGGGAACTCATCTTATCACAGCATGAAAAAATAATTAAAGCAATTAAACAACAAAAGGAAGATGAGGCAGATTTAGTAATGGAAGAACATTTGAGAAAACTAACGTTTGAATTAGAGGAACTTAAAAATGAATTCCCGGATTATTTTAAGTAGATTCCATAAACATAAAAATAGGAGGATTGAAATGAAAATTAAAATAGGATTAACGTTAATATCTATTTTTTTAGTATTGATTGTAAGCGCTTGCGGAGATAGTGATAGTGAAACAAGCGGGGAAAGTGATGGCGGAGAAACTTACACATTAAAACTTGGAACAGCATTGACTGAAGGGGATCCAATTTATGATGGATTAGTAGAATTTAGTGATGCAGTGAATGAAAGAACAGATGGAAATGTTACAGTTGAAATTTTTGGAAGCGGTTCCTTAGGTGAGGATAATGACATTGTAGAGCAAGCCAAAACTGGTGCAAATGTTGCTGTTCTTGTCGACTCAGGGCGCTTAGCAGATATGGTTCCTGAGCTTGGGATTTTATCTGCTCCATATGTTGTAGACAACTTTGACGAGGCGAATAAAGTTGCACAATCAGACTTGTTTAAAGAGTGGTCAGATAAATTAGCGGAAGAACATGGCTTACAAATTTTATCATTCAATTGGTATCAAGGAGAAAGACATATGTTAACAAATGAACCAATTGAAACGCCAGCAGATCTGGAAGGTTTAACTATTCGTACAATTGGTGCTCCAATTGCTCTACAGACAATGGAAGCATTAGGAATGAGTCCTTCTGGTATGGCTTGGACAGAAGTTTACCCTGGTCTACAACAAGGTGTTATTGATGCGGCGGATGCACAACATCCAGCAACCTATGGGGCGAACTTACATGAAGTAGTAGATTATATTACGAAAACAAGACATTTCCAATTAATCACTGGTGTTATCACTGGTGCTGGTTGGATGGAAGATATACCTGAGGAATATCAAAATATTATTTATGAAGAAGCACAAAAACATGGTGAACAAGCCTCGAAGAAAACAGAGGAGTCTTTAGAAGAATATGAACAAATGATGATTGATGAAGGTGTTACTGTTAAAGAAGTTGATGTTGAAGAATTTAAGGCTTTGACAGATTCAGTATACAGTGAATTTGATGGTTATCAAGAATTACGTGAAGAAATAAATAATATCCTAGGAAAATAAGAGAGTGATAGCCTTGAAAACAATTTTACAAAGCTATATAAAAGTAGAAAATTTTATGACTAACTTTTTAATGTTGGCGGTTGTGTTCTTTGTTTTTATAGCAGCGGTCATGCGATGGGCTGGAAGTCCCATCGCATGGTCAGTAGAAATAGCGCAACTTTTATTTGTTTGGCTTATATTTTTAGGTGCAAATCGGTCATTAAGAGAAAACAGGCATATAGGTGTCGACTTTTTTGTGAAGAAATTGCCAAATAATCTACGCAACATTATAGACATTATTATTTATCTACTTATATTAGCATTTTTACTATTTATAAGTAGATTTGGAATTCTACTTAGTATTGAAAATTCAGTACGGCAGATAAGTAGTCTAACAATCAGTTATGCTTATATTTCTGCTTCTGTTCCAGTTGGTTGTTTTATTATGTCAATTACTACAATCGGAAAGATAAGGGAGAAAATATTAGCATTAGGAACAGTGTCATAATAAGAACTCTTCATTTTCAAAAGTAGAAAGAGGTGAAGTGCATGTTAATGGTAGCATTAATCTTTTTTGTGCTTCTATTTTTAAACATGCCGGTAGCATTTGCTATTGGGATAGCTAGTTTATCATTGATCATATTTGAACCAGGGTTGCCAATAGAGATTACTTCTCAACGTATGGTAGCTGGTACACAATCTTTCCCATTGTTAGCTGTTCCATTTTTTATTTTAGCGGGAAACTTAATGAATTCTTCTGGCATAACGAAGCGATTGATAAGGTTTGCAAATGCGATAATTGGCCATGTAGTAGGTAGCCTAGCACATGTTTCCATTGTACTAAGTACTATCATGGGAGGTATTTCAGGATCTGCGAATGCGGATGCTGCAATGCAAAGTAGAGTCATAGGACATCAAATGATTAAACGTGGGTATTCAGGTGGATTTTCAGCGGGTGTTATTGCTGTCAGTTCTTTAATTACTGCTACAATCCCACCAAGTATAGGGTTAATACTATATGGTTATGTAGGAGAAGTGTCCATCGGAGATCTATTCTTGGCGGGAATTATTCCCGGTATTTTAATGATGGTTTTTCTGATGATTGTTACATATGTAATTGCAAAGAAAAGAAATTACGATGTAGATCAAATAACAAAGAGGTCTTCATTGAAGGAGTTACTTATTTCGTTCAAAGATAGTATTTGGGCATTATTATTCCCAGTTATACTGGTAGTTGGTATTCGTTTCGGTATATTTACTGCCTCAGAAGCAGGAGCATTTGCTGTGGTATATGCGATGTTTATTGGATTTGTTGTTTACAAGGAACTTAACTGGAAAACCTTAATCGAATCTGTACGTCAGTCAGTAGTTGATAATGCGACGATTCTATTAATTATTTCCACTTCGTCTATTTTAGGTTATCTAATTACGTATGAAAGACTACCACAGAATGCAGCAGATTTTTTAATAGGGATAACAAGTAATGCAACATTACTGCTTATACTGATTTTAGTTTTTCTTTTATTAGCAGGAATGTTTATTGAATCAACGGTATTAGTATTATTGCTAACTCCTATATTCTTGCCAATTGTAAAACAAATAGGAGTAGACCCTGTTCATTTTGGTATTTTAATGATGACCATTGTAACCTTTGGAGGGATGACTCCTCCAGTTGGGGTAACTATGTATACGGTCTGTTCCTTAACAGATGTTCCGATTGAAGATTACGTAAAAGAATCCTTACCGTTTTACGCTGGGGTGATTTTACTCATTATATTATTAATCTTTGTTCCGTCTATTTCATTATATTTACCGAACATATTTTAATTATAGGCTCGATTAAATAAATAGAAATTAGGAGGAGAAAAAATGTTTGATTTTAGTGATCAAGTAGTATGGGTAACTGGAAGTAGCACAGGTATTGGCCGATCTATTGCTTTAGCTTTTGCAGAAAATGCAGCTTCCCTTGTTATACACGGAAACACCAATATTCATAAAGCAGAGGAAGTCTTGCAAGAGGTTCGCCAAAAAGGCAGGGAAGCCATTCTTGTTACGGGAGATGTAACAGACAGAACAGCAGTAAAGCAAATGGTGTCTGACATCAAAAAGCACTTTAAACGAATTGATATATTAATCAATAATGCTGGGACGATGGTAAAACGTAGTAAAATCGAGGATTTAGACTTTGAAACCTGGCATAGCATTATGGATATTAATTTAAATTCTGTTTTTCATGTTACCCAATCGGTATTGCCAATGATGAAGCAACAAAAATCAGGTAAGATAATTAATTTAACATCAATTGCTGCTAGAAATGGTGGAGGTGGAGGAGCTGTATCCTATGCAGCTGCAAAAGGTGCTGTATCTACCTTTACTCGTGGTCTAGCGAAGGAACTGGTTAGCGATAATATTTATGTTAATGGCATTGCTCCAGGAATTATAACTACACCATTTCATGACAAATACAGTACGAAAGAAATGCGTGAAAAAATGGTTAGCCAAGTTCCCATTAAACGAGAAGGGAAGCCTGAGGAAATAGCCGGGGCAGCTCTATATCTTGCATCTGATTATGCTAATTATATGGTAGGCGAAATTTTAGAAGTTAATGGTGGTCTTTTAACAGATTAATATAATTCACAACTGATTACGTTAAGAGTCTATTTGAGGAGGTTTAACGTGAAAACATTTATGGATGATGACTTTTTATTGGAAACGGAAACTGCAAGAAGACTTTATTATAACTATGCTAAAGACATGCCAATACTCGACTATCATTGTCATTTAACTGCAAAGGAAATAGCAGAGAACAAACGGTTTTCTAATATAACAGAAGCCTGGTTAGGGGAAGACCATTATAAGTGGAGAGTCCTTCGAGCTAATGGTGTATCAGAAGATTATATAACAGGAGATAAAACAGACAAAGAAAAATTCGATAAATGGTCAGAAACAGTACCACATTTAATTGGAAATCCACTTTTTCATTGGACCTATCTTGAATTAAGAAGATGCTTTGGGATAACAGATCTTCTTCATCGTGAAAGTGCAGATGAAATATGGAGGATCTGTAACCAGGAGATACAAAAAGAATCTTTCAGTGCCAGAGGTTTAATAAAACAATTTAATGTAAAAGGCCTTTGTACGACAGATGACCCTTTAGACGATTTGCGTTTTCATAAACAAATAGAAGAAGATGAATCATTCGATGTAAAAGTCCTTCCAACTTTTCGTCCAGATGGTGCACTAAATATCCAATTAGATGCTTTCACGGATTGGGTTCATCGATTAGAACATGTATCGAATCAACGAATCGATGACTATGATTCTTTTCTGGAAATGCTAGAGTCAAGAGTGGAGTATTTCCATGAAGCTGGCTGTCGGTTGTCAGATCATGGTTTAGACGCTCCTTTTTTTGAGGCGGTAACAATGCAAGAATCTAGAAATATTTTTATGAAAGTAATGGATGGAGCATCTATTACCGAGAAAGAAGCTACTCAATTTCGAACCGGTGTCCTAACGTATTTAGGAAAGGTTTATGCAAAAAAAGGATGGGCAATGCAGCTTCATATTGGTGGGCTACGTAATACCAACACGAAGATGGTAGAAAAAATAGGGCCGAATACTGGCTATGATTCCATAGCTGATTTCACTTATGGAAATGCTTTAGCGTGTTTACTTAATGAATTAGAAAAAACGGATGAATTACCAAAGACGATTATTTATAACTTAAATCCTCGTGATAATTATATGGTTGCATCCATGGCTGGGAATTTTCAGTCCGGTTTTCCTGGGAAGATTCAGTTCGGCACGGCTTGGTGGTTTAATGATCATCGTGATGGGATGGTAGATCAAATAAAAACACTTGCGAATGTTGGTGTTTTAACTAATTTTGTAGGTATGTTAACCGATTCACGAAGTTTACTATCATATACTAGGCATGAGTATTTTCGAAGGATTTTATGCAATGTTTTCGGTCATTGGGTGGAAAATGGAGAAGTACCAAACGATATGAAATGGAATGGGAAAATCATTCAAGATATTGCTTTTAACAATATATGCAATTATTTGGGTATTAAGTTTTAAAATAAAAGGATGTGCATACTAGATGGAGATGGTTTTTCGTTGGTTTGGAGAGGGTAATGATCAAGTTCCTTTAGATTACATTAAACAAATCCCTGGTGTTAGTGGAGTTGTATGGGCACTTCATGATATACCGACTGGGGAAGTATGGCCCCTTCAACGGATTGCGGAAATAAAAGAACAAGCAGATAAATATGGTCTAACTATTGATGTTGTAGAAAGCGTTAATATCCATGAAGATATAAAGTTAGGTTTACCTACTAGAGATAAATACATCTCCAATTACATTAAAACAATGGAGCATCTTGCAGAAGTTGGTGTTAAGGTTATTTGTTATAATTTTATGCCTGTCTTTGATTGGGTGCGAACGGAGTTATTTAAAAAACTAGAAGATGGATCGACAGCACTTTTTTTTGAAAAGAAGAAAATCGAGGATATTGATCCTATGGAACTAGTAAAAATGATTGCTCACGATCCAGCATATACGATGCCAGGATGGGAACCTGATAGACTTCAAGATTTGTCAACGTTATTTGTAAAATATAAAAGTGTTTCAGAGGAAGATCTATGGGGAAATTTACAATACTTTTTAGAGAAGATAATTCCTGTAGCTGAAAAACTTAATATAAAAATGGCTATTCATCCGGATGATCCACCTTATTCTGTATTTGGTCTTCCTCGGATTATTACTAATAAATCAAATTTACATCGATTCCTAAAGCTAGTTGATAGCCCAGTTAATGGTTTAACTTTTTGTAGTGGGGCTTTAGGTGCTCATCCAGCAAACGATTTAGTCGATATTGTTAGGACATTTTCTAATCGTATTCATTTCGCCCATGTTCGTAACTTGAAACGGTATGAAAATGGTGACTTCATCGAAACCTCACATCGGATGTCAGATGGTTCATTAGATATTCACGGAATTATGAAAGCATTTTATGAATCAGATTATAACGGATATATGAGACCAGATCATGGAAGACATATATGGAGTGAAAAATGTAGACCAGGCTATGGATTATATGATCGTGCCCTTGGAATTATGTATTTATGGGGAATATGGGATAGCTTAGTTGAAAGTGGAAAGGAGAATCGTTTTGTTACCAATTAATCCAAATTTACAAGGAAAAGTTGTTGTTATTACTGGTGGAAGCGGAGTTCTTTGCAGTGCAATGGCAAAAGAACTTAGCAGACAGGGGTCCAAAGTTGCCATACTAAATCGAACTGTTGAAAATGGGAAAAGAGTAGAAGAGGACATTAAAAGCAATGGAGGAGAAGCTGTTGCAATCGCATGTGATGTATTGGATGTTGAGAGTGTGAAAAATGCTGAACAAAAAATCACTGACATGTATGGGCCATGCGATATTTTAATTAATGGTGCAGGTGGAAACCATCCAGACGGAACAACTACTAACGAAACACTTAAACCAGAAGATCTTGAAAGCAAAGATTTGAAGACATTTTTTGATCTTACATTTGAAGGGTTCCAACATGTGATGAACTTAAATTTATTAGGAACTATTATTCCTACTCAAATTTTCTCTAAAAAAATGCTTCATCGAGAAGGGACTACTGTTGTAAATATGTCATCGATGAGTGCGCCATCGCCTATGACAAAAGTTCCAGCTTATAGTGCTGGTAAAGCTGGTATTGATAATCTTACGAAATGGTTATCCGTACACCTAGCTGATGTGGGGATAAGGGTCAATGCAATTGCACCAGGATTCTTTTTAACGGAGCAGAATAAACGTTTATTAACCAATCCAGATGGCTCATTAACTGAGCGATCACATAAAATTATTGGCCATACTCCAATGAAGCGGTTTGGTGATCCAAATGATTTATTAGGCACGTTACTTTGGCTTGTGGACCATAATATGTCAGGGTTTGTTACAGGAATTACTGTACCAGTCGATGGTGGATTTATGGCTTACTCTGGTGTCTAGGGGGAATGTAACATGGATGTCATTACACTAGGGGAGAGTATGGTGCTTTTTACTCCAGACTCACCTGGTCCGTTAAGATTTGCTACTAATTTTAATAAAAAACTTGGTGGGGCAGAATCGAATGTAGCAATAGCGTTATCAAGACTTGGCCATCAAACTGGTTGGATTAGCCGTTTAGGTAGTGATGAATTTGGATTGTATGTAAGAAATTTTATCCGGGGTGAAGGCGTTGATACATCGCGTGTAATATTTGATGAACAAAACCAAACTGCGGTTTTTTTTAAGGGATTAAACCCGGGGCAAGACCCGAATGTATTTTATTATCGAAAACATTCGGCGGCGAGCCAACTATCGCCTGAAAATATAGATGAAAGTTACGTATCTAAAGCAAAATATATTCATTTAACTGGTATAACTCCAGCCTTAAGCCCAACTTGTAGAGAAACAATCTATCATGTACTTGACCTAGCGAAAAAACATAAGCAAACAGTCGTATTCGATCCAAATATAAGATTAAAGCTTTGGTCAAAAGAAGAGGCAAGTGATGTATTATCTGATATTGCAAAACAGTGCCATATTGTTCTTCCGGGAATAGATGAAGGACAGCTCTTGACTGGTAATGATTCACCAGAAGAAGTTGCGAACGACCTTCTACAAGGGGATACCCATACTGTTGTTGTAAAGTTAGGGGAAAAAGGGTCATTCCTAGCAACAAAGGATCACCAACAATATGTCCCAGCTGTTAATGTATCGCATGTTGTAGATACTGCAGGTGCTGGAGATGGTTTTGCAGCAGGTTTTATGTCTGGACTACTACGAGGTTTTGATTACCTCCAATCAGTCGAATTAGGCAATCGAATTGGGGCACATGCACTGTCTGTTTCTGGGGATGTTGAAGGATACCCATACTGGAATAAAATGAATACCAATAACCAAGAAGTGTTACGGTAAGTAGGAGGAATTATTTTGCAAAATATGAAGAATGAGCGTATCAGTACTTTGACAGAGCAAGGAGTAATTGCCGTTCTTAGAAAAATTCCTAATGATAAAATCATGCAAGTAGCTGAGAGCTTGATTGCTGGTGGAGTCAATGCCTTAGAATTAACAGTAGATACGGAAGATGCATTTCATACAATTAATAAATTAAAGGTTTCATTTGAAGACCGTGCCATTATAGGGGCGGGGACCGTTTTAGATGAAGTTTCTGCGGAGTTAGCATTGCAAAGTGGAGCTGAATTTATTGTCAGTCCGATATTAAATAAATCAGTAATAAAGAAGACGCTTCTACATGGGAAAATCAGTATACCTGGTGTGTTGACGCCGACTGAAATGGTTGAAGCTATTAAATACGGTGCTGATATTGTTAAAGTGTTCCCTGCATCAGTTTACGGACCTGGATTTCTTAAACATATGAAAGGCCCATTACCCAATATCTCGATTATTCCGACAGGTGGGATTAACTTAGATAATGCAAAAGATTATATATCTGCTGGTGCAGTTGCCATTGGAGCTGGTGGACAATTGCTAGACAAAAAAGCAATAAATGAAAATAACTTTGAAAGAATAACAGAACTAGCTAAACAATATGTAGAAGCTGTAGAAAGAGCACGGGAAGAGATTTAATGAGTGGTGGGACGAGGGTGGGACGAGGTGTCAGGGACGAGGGGTCAGACCCCTCGTCCCATTAGTTATGCCTGTATTTGTGGGGTAAGACTCAAAAGGTCATTATTTATGACCTTTTGAAACAGCCCTTACCCTGTAAAATACGACCTATAGTTTTTTTAGTTCATTCATAATACGATCTGTTCATTTCTATCAATCTCTATATGGTGTGTATTCCACTTCTACTTTGTCTTTTTCTTGAAAGGGGGATAGCATAAAGCAGGCTTTGAAATCGCTGTTTCCCTTATTGGTTAGATAGTGTACTTTCTTTGGTTCTACGTGAATGAAATCACCTTTCTTACAATGGAATATCTCATCGTCGATGTGGATTTCTAATTCACCTTCTAATACATAGAAATTTTCCTCCATTATATTGTGGTAGTGAGCAGTAAAGTCTTCTCCTGGTTTTAAAACCACTACTCCAAAATTCATTCTTGGTCCCCTTAACAAGTATTTCGGACCACTATCTCCGAATCTATATTCTCTTTCTTTTTCATTAATTATTGTCACTTTGCCAACACTCCTTTATTAATAGATAATCCTGGGGCAATCCACATATGCTCTGTAAGCCCTTTATCAGCTAGATCTAGTTGGTTTTTATAAACATTTTTCCAGTTCTGATAGAGTTCCTCGTAAACTAGATTATTATCTTCAATAGGATGGAAAGTTTTATTAAATTTAACAACCTTAGAAGTTGCATCATCAAAGTTTTCATAGATTCCTGCTCCAACACCGGCACAAATTGCAGCACCAAGAGCTGTAGATTCTCTCACAACGGGTATTTTAACTGGTTTGTTCAATACATCAGAAATAATTTGGCACCATAAATCGCTTTTTGAAGCTCCTCCACCAAAAACGATGACTTCAGGTGAGGTATTTGTAATCTCGTTAACTAATTCAATATTTGCTTTTGTAACAAAAGCTGCATTTTCCATAATTGCACGATAGAAACTAGCTTTATTATATTTCTTGGAATCTAGTTTAAAATTTATAAAGCTAGGAGCGGCGTGTCTCCATGCAATATAATTCATCCTATCGGAAAAAGTACTCATCATTCCATTACTTCCTACTGGTACTTGTTGTGCACGTTTTTCCATTTGGGAATAGATGCTCTCTCCAGTTTTTTCTTGAAGATATTTCTCTAATTCACAGAAACTATCACGGAACCATCTCATTACTAAGCCTGGGAAGAAGGCGATAGCCTCATACTGCCATGTATTAGGAACTGCATGACAATTGATTCGTACACGACACTGATCATCCATTTGTACATTCTTTGTTGTATATTCATATTGCCAAAAGCTTCCGCCTAAAACAGCAGCATGCCCTTCATCCATAACTCCCATACCAATACATCCTAATTGGGCATCGCCTCCACCAGCAACTACCTTTGTTTGGTTGCTCAGTCCTGTAAGCGCTGCCATTTTATCGGTAACATTACCAATGACACTACCACTTTCAAAGACAACGGGATAAATATCATTACGTAGACCAGTTTTTTTAGCAATAGAACTATCCCAATTTCGGTTATTAATATCGAAAAGTCCAGTAGTACAACCGTTAGAGGGCTCGACAGAAATCACATCAGTCAAACGATAAGTGATCCAATCATTTAGCATCGTTACGAATTTAATCCTTTGATAGGTATCAGGAAGATTATTCTTCACCCAAAGAATTCTCGGTATAGCTCCTAAAGAAAAAGTTTGGCCAGATACATTATATATTTCTGATTCTAATCGCTCACTTAATTCGTGTAAATTTGATACTTCTTCAACAGAACGTGAGTCAACGTTTGCGCAAGACCAAATTTCTTTACCATCTTCATCATAAAGTACAATAGCCTCGCGCATACTTGTAGTTGAAATCGAAACGATATCTTTTGGATTTATCTTAGATGAAGTAATTGTTTCTTTGATTAAATCTGTAATTATACCAATGTTGGTTTTTACATCGAAATCCATGGAACCTGGATACCTGGGATCTTCTTTATGTATCCATTCCGCTTGTGATACAGTCAATTCATTACCAAGTGAATCAAATAGAATAACTCTTACACTTCCGGTTCCAGCATCAATTGCCATTAGATACTTCTCCATGCTACTCTTCCTTTCGTTAATTTTATTTAAATATAATAGGCATAATAATGAATTAGACCAAACTTTGAGCAACTGACTCATCGGTAATTAGCACATCGATATAACCCCCATTTAGTGCGCCAACTATTGCCTCTTTTTTTTCAAGATTACCAGCAACGGCAACAACATGATTAAGAGACTTTAATAAATCAATTTCCGTACTAATCAGTTGACTATGTAACTCCAGATCTAATACATTGCCATTTATATCGTAAAATTGACTTAATAAGTCACCAACAGCTCCTTTAGATTTCAAAATCTCAATATCACTTATACTAAGAAGTCCCTCCTTGACAAGGGTAGCTTGTTCGCTTAAAGCACCAACTCCGACTACGGTTATATTCGAATGTGGAATCATTTCTAAAATTTTTTTAATAGGTTTCTCGTTTTGCATTTGGTCAGCAAGGCTTGGAGAAGAAACCATCAAAGGTGCAGGCATAATATAATGGTTATAATTTGGATTGGTGTAATAATCGGATGTTTTATCTATGGCTGTAGGCATATAAAATTTGACACCACCAGATAAAGAAACGAAGGTAACTTTGTATTTAGTAGAAATATTAAGGTGACCTAATGTTTTGGATACAGCCTCGCCATAACCTACATTTATCATGGTATCGCTGGTAATTCTATCTTCTATGTATTGAGCAGCTGCAATTGTAAGACTATCGGTCGAATTCTGATAGGAAGTTGGGACAACATAAATATCCTTCAAATTGTATTTTTCTTTAATTTTATTTTGAAGGTCCATATTAGCAATTTTCTCTAAGTTGATCTTAAATTGGATAACATTATTTGTCTTGGCTTTCTCCAAGTATTTGATGACCTTCATTCTGGACAAGTTTAAAGACTCTGCAATTTCATTCTGAGTAAGGCCTTCATTATAGTACTTCCAAGCAACCTTAACAATTAAGTTATTTTCATATGTCATTTTCATCACTCTCTTACTATATTTTGTAAACAGATTTTATTGATAAAACTATTGAACGTATTCGTTACAAATTATTATACATAAAACTAATGTTTGATGTAAAAACAAATATAACAGTAAAAAAGACTATAGTCAATAAGATTAAAAATATTTTAATTTAAATTTATAATTAGTGGTATATGTTGATTCTATTGTAATAATAGTGGAAAACTGGAATAATACCCCGCCATAATCATGGTGGGTTTACTTAATTAAAATAAAATTCACAAAAAACTAAAAAATAATAAAATGTCACTTGATAAATAAAATGTTTTAAATTATAATGTAAATAACCTTAAAAGTAAGCGTTTTCATAATACGGTTTACATAGAAATATTTGAAAGTTTTTAGGGGGTTTTACTAAATGGAAGAATCCAGGAACCTAGTTAAGTTAGAAAATATTCAAAAATCGTTTAACCAAAATAAAGTTTTAAAAGGGGTATCTTTAGAACTTAATCAGTCAGAAGTAGTATCGATAATTGGGGGAAATGGTGCAGGGAAAAGTACCTTAATGAAAATCCTTACTGGCGTTTATAAAGCTGATGCTGGAAGTATTGAGCTCAGTGGGGAAGATATTGAAAGCTTTAATCCATCCATTGCTCATGAAAAGGGAATATACCTGGTTCCGCAAGAGCCCTTATTATTTCCAAATATGACTGTTGAACAGAACCTTACAATTGGATTTCATAAAAACAAATATGAGATTAGAACAGAGACTCAGAATTTAGTAGAGGAATTAGGTTGGGATTTGGATCTTGATCGTTTAGCTATCTCCTTAACGATAGCAGAACAACAACAGTTAGAAATCATCAAAGGACTCCTACGTAACGCAAAAGTACTCATCTTAGATGAACCTACCTCAGCATTAACATTCTCAGAAACTAAATCATTATTTAATGTAATAGAAAAATTGAAATGTACAGGTGTTGGCATCTTTTACATTACTCACCGTTTAGATGAAGTATTTCAAATTTCAACCCATGCTGTAATTCTCCGTGATGGAAAAGTAACTCTAAAAGGAAAAATTGATCTATTTACGAAAGACATACTGATTAATGGATTATTACCAGAGGGTAATGAAAATAAGTATACTGACATATTTGAAAAAAAAGAAGCTAATCACGAAAATGAAGAGCCTATTCTTAAAGTTGAAAACATTAGTGGTGATGGTTTCAGGGGCATAAGCTTTGAAGTTTATAAAGGTGAAGTGGTTGGACTTGCTGGACTTGTTGGGGCAGGTAGAACAGAGATTGCAGAAGCCATATACGGAATTAACCATGTAAAGAGTGGAAAGATTACTTTAAGCGGGAAGGATATTACAAAACTTTCGATTACTGAAACAGTAAATAGTGGATTGGCATATATTCCTGAAGATCGTTTTTTACATGGAATATTCTCCATCACTTCAGTAAGACATAACATAACTGCTCAGATTATTAAGAGGCAGGGTATTTTTACAAAGAGAAAATTCGAAGAACAGATTACAAGTGAGTATATTAATCGATTAAGTATTAAGCTTAGCAGTCAAGATGATGAAATCCAATCTTTATCTGGTGGTAATCAACAAAAAGCAGTTATTGCGAGAATACTATCAACAAATCCAAAACTAATTATTATGGATGAGCCTACTAGAGGGATTGATGCAGCTGCGAGGAGTGATATTTATTCAATTATTACTGAATTAAAGGAACAAGGATATTCCATCTTGTTAATCTCATCTGATTTAGAAGAGATTGAGAGAATTAGTGATAGGATCTATGCTATTTATCGCGGTACTTGTAAGGTTTGTCTTGGATTAAAAAATATTAATGCAACCAATGTGATGAAAGCTGCATTTGGCACATACGAAGGAAGTGACCCTCATGTCAAGGTTTAAGAATATAACAAAACAACGTGAGTTTAGAACCTTTCTTTTCTTGGTAGTGATTTTCATTATTGTAGGTCTAGTAAACTCAGATTTTTTATCTACAGGTAACATACATAACTCATTGAAAAGTAGTTTGCTATATATCGTATTGGCTGTGGGGATAACATTTGTACTATTAACAGGAAATATTGATATATCTGTAGGTGGGGTATTGGGTCTAAGTGCTGCTGTTAGTGGAATGATTCTTCGGGATGGTGGGAGTATTATTGTAGCTGTTTTGATAGCCATTTTGATTGGGGCTGTTATAGGACTAATTAATGGGTTAGGAGTTACTAAGCTAAAAATATCATCCTTTATTATGACCTTGGGGATGCTTGAAATAACTAGGGTAGTACAAGTGATTTATACGGATGGTCAATGGATTGAGAATTTACCGGCTGGATTTAAACAAATTTCTCAAATGAGTATTTTCGGGATAAATATGCTATCAATTATTGTTATTGCAGGAGTAATACTAGTGCACTTGTATTTAACGAAAAGTAATAAAGGTAGATATTTCTCAGCAATAGGGGATAACGAAGGTGGTGCAGTGCTACTAGGGATACCAGTTAAAAGATATGTTACCTATTCCTTTATTATTTCTAGTGTATGTGCATCTTTAGCAGGATTGATCTTTGCAAGTCAAATTGGATTTATTTCAACTACTGCCGGCTTAGGGATTGAAATGACCGTTATTGCAGCTGCTGTTCTTGGTGGTGTTTCTCTAAGTGGTGGTGTAGGAACGGTGATCGGTGTAACTATTGGAGCTGTAATTATGACTTCCATTAATTCTGCGCTTGTTTATATGAAGGTTCCTGCTTTTTGGAATGACGCTATCTCCGGATCTCTATTAATTACAATCGTTGTAGCTGATGTACTGCTAACGAGAAAAGCTAGCAAGGAGGCAAAGAAAGAACGGCTGAATGCAAGAGTACTTCAGGAAGGGGTTGAGGTAAGTGTTAAATAAGATATCGAAATGGAACCTGACTTTAATCGTCGTACTAATTGTTGAGATCATCATCTTTGGTTTAATGAATTCGAGATTTTGGAACATAAATATTCTTTTAACTAGTTTTAATGACTTTATTGGAATAGCTATCATTGGTTTCTTTGTCACATTTGTCGTCATTACTGGTGGAATAGATATATCTGGTGGATCGATTATTGGATTGACTTCTGTTACTACTGGCATATTATCACAGGTTGTTGGGTTAAATATTTGGGTTTCTGTTATTCTTGCAATTTTGGTTGGTGGTTTGTGTGGATTGTTAAATGGTATTTTAATTGCTTATGGACGCGTTCAAGCGATGGTGATTACGTTAGGAGGAATGATGCTTTATGCAGGTATTGCCGTAGTTCTGGTAGGTCTATCGGGAGTAAGTACCTATGAAGGGATTGGTGGGTTTTCACTGAAATTTAGTCAAATTGCCTATGGGAAACTATTCGGCGTAATCCCAAATTCAGTAGTTTTATTTATTGTGATGTTTGTTATTGCTTATATACTTCTACATTGGACTAGATACGGTAGATTTATATATTTAACAGGAATTAATCAAAATACAGCAGAGTATTCCGGTATCGACACTAGAAAAATTATTACTAGTACGTATGTTTTATCTGGATTAAGTGCTGGAGTTGCAGGTGTAATGTTAACCTCCTATTTAGGAAGTGCAAGAGCGGATTTTGGTGGAGAGTATCTGATGCCAATTTTAACTGTTGTTGTTTTAGGTGGGACATTAATCACGGGTGGTAAAGGGGGTGTTGTCGGGACTGCTCTAGCAAGTATTATTGTAGGATTTCTCCAGGTTGGTTTGCAAATGGGGGGGTTATCAACTCAATATATTGGTTTAGCAACAGGATTACTCCTTATTATATCAGTAGCATTCTTAGGGATATCTTCTGAGGAATTTAAAGCTAATGTTAGAAGGTTAATACCTAATAAAATATCAGGGGGTAAAGTATAATGGAAAAATCTAAATTGATGAAGTTATTATTTGGTTTAGTACTTGTTGTAGGCTTATTGGCTGCATGTGGTGATGAAGGGGCATCTGGTGATTCGGACGATGGAGAATCAAATGCCAGTGATATTGAAGTTGTTTTCATTCCGAAAATGACTGGTAACGCATTCTTTGAATCTGGTAATAACGGTGCACAAGCGATGGCTGAAGAAGTAGGGTTTAATGTTAAATATGATGGGACACCTGAAGGTACAGTTGCTAACCAAGTACAAATTATCAACAGTGCAGTAAGTAGTGGTGCAGATGCAATTGCTATTTCATCTGTTACGTCAGATGGTTTAAACCAAGCTTTGCAAAATGCTATTGATGCAGGTGTTAAGGTTGTTACATGGGATTCTGACGTAGATCCTGAATACAGATCGGTTTACATCAACCAAGGAACACCAGAAATTTTAGGTAAGATGCTAGTTGATATGGCTGCAGAGCAGATGGATGATCCAAGTGCAGAACAACAAGTTGCTTGGTTTTACTCTAGTCCAACAGTACCTGACCAAAATTCATGGGTAGATTATGCTGAAACTTACATTGCGGAGGAATTTCCTAGTTGGGAAATTGTAACGAAACAGTTTGGTGAAGGCGATGAACAATTATCTCTACAAATTGGAGAAAGTATCATCGATTCATATCCAGAACTTGATGCAGTAATTGCACCTGACTCAACAGCGCTTCCTGCTATGGCTCAAGCTGCTGAAAACAAAGGTTTGAATGCAGAAGACTTAATAATTACAGGATTTGCTTCTCCAAATTCAATGAGAACATTCATTGAAAATGGGACAATTGTAAACCACGGACTTTGGGATGTTACTGATCAGGGTGCGCTTGCTGTCTATATTGCTTACTACTTAGCTCAAGGTAACGAGCTAAAAGTTGGCGATACGGTAGATGTACCAACTATTGGTGAAGTTGAAGTGGAGCCAAACTCTGTTCAAGGTTACGATTATGAGGCGGATGATTCAGGTATTATCGTATTACCTGAAAGAATTGTATTTACAAAAGACAACACAAATGATTTTGACTTCTAAGATATCTCTTTAATGTGGATGAATGTATAAATATGGAAGGAGTTAAATTATAATGGCCGATAATGTAGGAAATAAGGGTGCGAAAATATTCTCGGAAGAAGTTCCATTTGCTAATAATGGAGATTTTCATGTAAAGGGAGCTGCTAACCTAGATTGGGGAATGAAAGATAGATTATCTAGAATCTTTAACCCTAATACTGGTAAAACGGTAATGCTGGCGTTTGATCATGGATACTTTATGGGGCCGACTTCAGGGTTAGAACGTTTAGATCTATTAATTCCTAAACTTGCAGATTATGCTGATTGCTTGATGGGAACTAGAGGGGCAATTCGTAGTAGTATTCCTGCGACTTATAATAAAGCAGTTGCATTAAGAGCTTCTTCTGGTTCAAGTATTTTAGAAAATGACCTAAGCCATGAGTCAATGGTTGTCGATATTGAAGACGCGATTAAAATGAATGCAAGTGCAATGGCCATTCAAACCTTTATTGGTGCTGATGGACAAAAAGAAACAATTGAAGCGGTAAATAAAGCGGTTAATCTTGGATCAAGATACTCCATTCCTACTATGGGTGTAGTTGCAGTGGGTAAAGAAATGGAGAGAACCACTCAGTTCTTTTTACTAGCAACTAGGATGTTAGCTGAATTTGGCGTACAAATTGTAAAAACATATTATTGTGATGACTTTGAAAAAGTTGCCTCTGCTTGCCCTGTGCCACTAGTTGTTGCAGGTGGTAAGAAAATACATGAGAAAGATGCTCTTACTTTGGCATATAGATCAATCCAAGGCGGCGCTGCAGGGGTTGATATGGGACGAAATATTTTCCAATCTGAACATCCAAAAGAAATGATCCAAGCTGTTAGAAAAGTTGTGCACGAAGGGTATACAGATTTAGAAGCATATGATTTTTTCTTAGATCGTTCAAATGTTAGTACAGAAGTATAAAGGTAAATTAAACGTTAAGGAAGCTTCTACATTGGTAGGGGCTTTCCTAATTTAAGAATAAATTTGGGAGGGAAATTATATGGCGAGAGTTGCATTCTTACTAGCATCAGGATTTGAAGATTCTGAGATGAAAAATCCATATGAAGCAATTAAAGCGGCGGGTCATGAGACAGTTGTTTTAGGTAATGAAAAAGGAGTAGTTTGTGAAGGGAAAAAGAAAACTGTCACTTATAAAACGGAAGAAAAAGCGGAGGATGTAGATCCAAATGAATTCGATGCTGTTATTATACCTGGCGGTGGTGCTCCTGAGATATTGCGTGTTAACCAAGGTACGGTTGATTTCGTAAAGGGATTAAACAAAAAATCAAAGGTGATAGCAGGGATTTGTCATGGTCCGCAAGTCATGATAAGTGCTGACATTCTTCGTGGAAAAGAGCTTACTTGTTATATCGGAATTCGTGATGATGTGATTAATAGTGGTGGAATTTTCCGTGATGAAGAAGTTGTTGTAAATAAGAATATCATCACTTCTAGAACACCAAAGGATGAACCAGCATTTATTCGAGAGATTTTAGCGAAGCTTAACTAAATGAAATCTTTCGGTATAGTAGAAGAAGTGAATTAGTTCGTGTTATATACCATAAATTTAATTAAATTCCCCATCATAATAAGTTTGTAGTAACATCAGTAGTTATGGCGATCTTTTGGTGAAGATAATAACTTTTTGGAAGGACGATCAATTGTGGAATTAGTTACAGTGAAAGACATGTTAACCAAAGCTTTAAATGAAGGTTATGCAGTGGGTCATTTTGATATACACAACCTGGAATGGACACAAGCAGTTTTAGAAGCAGCTAAAATAGAAAAAGCACCAGTAATTCTTGGAGTGACTGAAGATGCGGTAGAGTATTTTGGAGGTTTTTCTGTTGTTGTAGAATTGGCAAAATCATTGATAAATGAAATGGAAATTAATGTTCCAGTGGCACTACATTTGGATCATGGTTCTAGTTTTGAAAATTGTAAAGCTGCTATTGAAGCAGGGTTTACTTCGGTTATGATTGATGCATCACATCATCCGTTTGAAGATAACGTAGATGTGACGAAGCAGGTTGTAGATTATGCTCATGAACGAGGTGTGACTGTTGAGGCTGAGCTAGGAAACATTGGAGGTCAAGAAGGTAATGTTGTTTCAAGTGATCCAATTTATGGAGACGTAATAGAATGTGAAGATTTAGTTAAACGTACTAGGATTGACTGTCTTGCTCCTGCGTTAGGATCAGCACATGGACCATATAAAGGTGAACCTAAATTAGGATTCAAAGAGATGAAACAGATTAGTAGCACAGTTCGAATCCCGTTAGTATTACACGGAGGTTCAGGTCTTCCTGCTGAACAAATCAAAAAAGCAATATCTTTAGGTACTGCAAAAATCAACGTTAATGCAGATAATCATCTAGCATTTACCAAGACGGTACGTGAAATCTTGAATCGGGAGCCGGAATCATATGAAGCATCCGATTATATTTCAAGAGCTAAGGAATCCGTCAAAGAAACGGTTAAAGGAAAAATGCAATTGTTCGGATGCTCAGGGAGAGCGTAATTGAAGTCTGTTACTATTTGTGGTTATAAAGTTAGAGGTGGAGAGTAGATCTAGTGCGATCTACTCTCCATTTTCTATATTTATATTGGTTTCTTGACTTCAAAACTAACTTATAATTTTTTCAATTCCTTGACAATACCCCTTCTTTCGTTAAATGATAATGATTAGGTGTTAGGGGGGGGGACAGACCCCTCGTCTCTTCGTAAAAGTGTGGGACGGAGGGACAGACCCCACGTCTCTAAAAGGAGGTAAAAAATATGATTATTGAAGTAATTGTGCAAAATAAAGAAGAAGCAATTGAGGCTCAAAGGCTAGGGGCGGATAGACTTGAGTTAGTGTCAGCTATTGCAGAGGGGGGACTGACCCCTAGTTACGGAACGATTAAACAGGTGTTAGGTAGTGTTTCCATTCCGGTTCAAATAATGATTCGTCCTCATAGTTATCATTTTGAATATACGAGAAGTGATTTAGATACGATTTATGAGGATATCAAAAATGTCATTGAACTTGGAGGGAGTGGTATCGTTTTTGGTGCACTTCATAAGGATAAGACGATTAATAAAGAAGTTCTGAGAGACATCATTAGTATATCATCTACATTAGATATAACGTTTCATCGTGCATTTGATGAAGTGCCTTCTCAAGAAGAAGCTTATCATACGTTACTGGAATTCAAACCAAATGTAAGACGTATTTTAACTTCTGGAGGGGAAGAAAATTGTGAGTTTGGAAAACATAATCTAAATCAATTAGTGAAGTTGTCTAAAAAATACAACGGTCCTAAGATATTACCAGGTGCTGGTTTAAATGGAGATAATATAAAAACGATTCATCAAACTGTTGGAGCAGATCAATATCATTTTGGAAAAGCATTACGAAAAGGGTACTCATTTGCAAATGGTTTTGATGAACAGAGTTTTAATATGGTAAAGAAAATAGGGGGGAGTTAGTTAACCTAGATGGAGCTACGTCCTTAGGTATGGTTTAATTAATTTAAAAGGGGGACCTTCAATGACTAACAAATCACAAAAGTATATTTCACCAAGTATTAATAGTTCATACGAAAAATTAATGGCTAACCAATCTATTCAAGACACATTAGCATTTATTGAATCAGACCATCAACAAACTGTTGACGAACAAATTTCGATTACTGAAATTGCAGCTCCGCCTTTCAAAGAGGAAACGCGTGCTAAAGATTTCAAGGAACGATTGGAAGCTTTAGGTCTTTCGGATGTTTATATGGATGAAGAAGGAAATGTATATGGGATTCGATATGGGACAGGAAACGGTCCCAGGATTTTCATATCGGCACATTTAGATACGGTTTTTCCAGAAGGAACTGATGTGAGGGTATCGGAAAAGGATGGCATTTTATACGCTCCGGGAATTAGTGATGATACGAGGGGATTGGCAGAATTGCTCGCAGTGATCAGGGCAGTTAAACATGCAAACTTACCAACTGTTGGCGATATCATTTTCGGTGGAACTGTTGGGGAAGAAGGAGCAGGAGATTTACGTGGGGTAAAAGCATTTTTTCATGAGCATAAAGATATTGATGGCTTTATTTCCATCGATGGTCCGGGTGCCGATAATATTGTTTACTTAGGAGCGGGAAGTTATCGTTACACGATTACGTTTAAGGGGGATGGAGGTCATAGTTTTGGTGACTTTGGGATTCCAAGTGCAACTCACGCGTTAGGAAGAGCCATCTCTGCTATTTCTGATATGCAAACAAAAGCGGAACCGAAAACAACATTTACCGTTGGAGAGGTATGGGGTGGAACCTCTGTCAATGCCATTGCTCAAGAAGCAGGAATGACAGTTGATTTGAGATCCAATGATCAGGCGGAATTAGATCAATTAGAGGAAAATTTTTTACACTTAGTTGATGAAGCAGTTACGGCAGAGAACTCTAGATGGGGCAGTGATGCGATCAAGGTGGAAATCGAGAAGTTTGGCAATCGTCCACCGGCAAGTCAACCATCTGATGCACCAATTGTCGAAGCTGCTTATGGAGCTATTGAACAAATTGTTGGACAGCCATCATTAGCTGGTGCTGTTAGTACAGATGCGAATTATCCGATGAGTTTAGGAATTCCTTCCGTTACTTTAGGTTTAGGTGGTAAAGCTGGAGCTGCACATACACAGAATGAATGGTATGATCCGGCGGGTGCCTATGTTGGTGTGCAAAAGAATTTTCTTACATTACTTGGGTTAGTTGGAGTGGAAGGTGTGTGTGAACCAGTTTTGCGGAAGCGGAAGAGGTAGTTGGTTTAATAGATTTATTCCATCGGAGCTACTCCTATCATGTCATATTGTAAATAACCGACCATTAATTATCCTTTCAGTAATAATATCGTTAGAAAATAATCAAAGGTGGCATAGAAATAGTTATTATTTCTGCCACCTTTTATCGTTTTTATTCGATTGTAGTATTGGAAGGGGTTTTTAGGTGGAGAGGTATTTTTAGGAAATTTATTGAATTTAAAAGGGTATTTTGCATGATATGTAGAATGTATTTAAATTAGAATTTTTCAAAAAAAATTTCCTAATTTAGTAGTTAGGTATTAGGTGATGGGTATGAGATATGTTTATGTTTTACTAAGTTTGATTTTTGTCTTGATTTTTGACTTATGGATTGAAAACTCAGAGGCAGCTAAACTTTTCTATAAAAACTGGGTAAAGCCTATATTAGATGATAGTCGAATACCTATTGTTGTTCTGTTGTTGCCAGTTGTAGTCTTTGTTATCGTATTTAAGTATTGGAATGATAAAAAGGATGAGGAAATAGATGAGTTAAAGAAGAAATTAGAGTCAGAAATGGAAATTTTAGTGCATGCTAATACGGATTTAAGTAAATACCGACTACAAGATAATCTATCCATTTTGTTAGATCAGTTCATTCAGAAACATCCATATGTCATCGCGGTTCAAATTTATCATTTTCAAGAGCAAAACATGAACCGAAATACTACTTTCAAAATAAATTTTATCGATGGAACAGTGGTTGAGGATGTTAATATAAATGCAATTCATCAGCTTTATTATATATCCAAAAGTAAATATGTAAGTGATTTTAGAAAGGCAAGGAAATTATTGATAGAAGAGGATGATCCAAATAAACTTTTAGATTTCGTACTGGATACGTATAGTATCTTGAACAAAAAATCTTCATCATCAATGAATGAGGAAGATGCTTGTTTATGTTCTTTGATGTTTTTAGGCCTTGAAATTCTTGAAAAGGATTACCAGTTGGGAATTGAATCGCTAGGCAACAGTGACGAAAAAATTCGTTCACTTTTAGATGATTATCGTACGGGACTTTTAAGAGGGGCATTAATGAATGATGCATTTTATACATTCACACATACTAGGGAAAATGAGAAATTGAATAGACAGTATTTAACTCGATTGGTTAGAGTTCGTGATGAACAGACTCTGTTCTTGATTGCGTTAGATGCAAGTGTTTTGGAAGATGAAGATTACGATAATATTATAAATAATATTGGTGAAGATTTTGAAAAACTTTTAATTAATCTTGAAAACCTTTATAATAGAAGTATAGAGAGGGTGGGTGATTAATGTGGCAACTAAGGATGCTAATAAGCGTAGTGATCGTACCGAGGTTATGGGGCGTTTACAGAGTGCTGGTATGAAAGTGTTACAAGGGAAGAAATCACCTAAGAACGGTAGGTATTCTGGAATAATCGGTAGTAAAAGAGAAGAAAGAGTATTAAATATATAATAGGCCGTTTCGGTCTTTTTTTTTGTTGAATAACATAATTATACATTGGGAATAAGATAAAAAGAGGTGTTCTAACAGTGTATAATAAGGAAACTAACAAGACTTTTCAACAAAAGCAACAAAAAATCATCCAACGTTTAGAAATGGTCGGAATTCAATTATCTACCGATAAAAAAATACCTCGGCATGGAGTGTATTCTGGGATAGTTGGTGACCATAGAAAGATCCTAAAAGTTAATATTCCAAATTGGTATGATTTTTATAGGGTGAAATAACAAATGAGATACCGAAATGTAGGAGATGGAATAAACTTATTTTAATTGTCTATCTACAGGTAATTCCCTCGCTAATATACTCTTGTTGTATTTTTTCTCCTTAACGCCCCATATATTAAATATTCTTCATAAGAAAAAGTAACCTCCTGCGAACGATAAAAAGCATAGGATAGGTTACTTTTTCTAAGTTAATATTTTCTTGATCAGCTACATACAGATTCCGTTTATTTTAGTAACCTTTTTCATAATCGACGAGGTTGATGTCTAGCTTTTCATCCTCTAGGTAACGTTTTAAATTCGGAATAAAAATATCCTTTATGACGCGCTCCGTATAATGTTCGGTTGCTCCTGCGGTATGTGGCGTCACTATTACATTCTCCATTTCCCAAAGTGGACTGTCCTCTGGTAAAGGTTCCGTGGCAAACACATCAAGACCAGCCCCGGCGATTTCCTTGTTTTGTAATGCATTGATCAAGTCTTCCTCTACCACAATCGGGCCACGTCCAATATTAATTAGGATGCCACTGTCTTTCATTTGTCTGAACTGCTCAGCGCCAAATAAATGTGTAGTATCCTCCGTCAAAGGAAGAGTGATGACAACAATATCACATTGTGGAAGTATCTTTGCCAACTGATCAGGTGTGTACATCTGATCCACGTAATCTGTCTCTTTCCCGGAATGACGTACGCCAAGCACCTTCATTCCGAATGCTTTTGCTATTTTTGCGGTTTCTTGCCCAATTGCGCCAACGCCAATGATACCAATTGTCTTCTCATGGATTTCAAGCTTAAGGTTGGCGTTGTCCCATGTTTTATCCATCTGCTGACGGACATATGAATGAATCTTGCGAGTTAATCCGAGCATTAATGCAAAAATGGTTTCGGAAATCGGATAGGCATGGACACCATTGGCACTTGTAATGGACACATTTCGCTTTTGTAATGCCTCTAGTGGAAGACCGTTAACTCCAGCACTCCATGTTTGTACCCATCTTAAGTTCTTATTTTCCTCAAGGATAATTGGTTCGATTGCTTTTTTCCAATGAAGGATAATTTCCGCCTCTTTCAATTCGTTCGTGATGTCTTCATGATTCTTTCCAAATACAATTCGCCAGTCAGGAGCTATTGCTTTCATTTCATTAAGATAATTTTCACTAATATCAAGATTGACCACCAAGGTTCTCTTTGACATAGGTACCCCTCTTTCTGTATTTTGGGGACAGACCCCCCGTCCCACAAGTTAAGTATAGCATGATTGTTCATGTTTTTCGGGGACTGTCCCCTTAACCCACTTAACCCACCAAGTGAGACGAAGGGACTGACCCCCTATCCCACTAAGTCCACCACATATCACCGATGGATTCTTTTACCATAACTGGTTTTAGTGTGTTAATTGCTTTGGTGAATCCTTCGTCTATGGACATGAGGCCGTCTTCGTGTTCGATGCTTACGACATAATCGTATCCATAGAGTCTGAGTGTGCTAATCATATCTGCCCATACTTTGGAATCATGGCCAAATCCTACCGTGCGGAAATACCATGCTCGATTTTGCATATCGGAATAAGACGTCATATCTGTTAGACCGTTTCGATTCATATTCGGTTGATCCATAATGGTATCCTTCGCATGGAAGTGATGAATCGCATTTTCACGGCCCAATATTTTTATTGATTCAACAGGATCGATGCCTTGCCACCACATATGGCTCGGATCTAGGTTAGCGCCGATAGCTGGACCACATGTTTCTCTTAATCGTAAAAGTGTTGCAGGTGTATGTACCGAAAATCCTCCATGGAGCTCCAGTCCGATTTTTACGTTATGCTGTTGGGCGAATGCAGCTTTTTCCTTCCAGTATGGAATGATTTTCTCTTCCCATTGCCAATTTAAGATTTCCTGAAATTCATTTGGCCAAGGAGCAACTGGCCAGTTTGGATATTTTGCATGCTCATGGTCTCCTGGGCAGCCAGAGAAAGTATTCACAACTGGTATACCGAGCTTACTAGCTAACTGAACTGTTTTGTCGAATATGGCATCTGCTTCTTCAGCTATTTTCTTTTGTGGATGAAGCGGGTTACCATGACAACTTAAAGCGCTTACAATTAATCCGCGACTTTCTATTTTCTCCATAAAATCCTTTTGCTTTTGTTCATCTTGTAGCAATTCATTCACCTTACAATGGGCACCACCTGGGTATCCCCCTGTACCTAATTCAACCGCCTCAATTCCTTTAGCAGCTACATGATCAAGCATTTCCTCTAGATTTTTGTCTGAAAATAATACAGTAAAAACCCCTAATTTCATGAAAAGTCCTCCTTATACAATGTAATCCGTTACATCTATTATACATAAATTATACCAAAATCAATACAAAAAATCATTATATTTTAAATTAACATACAATTTTGTATTGACAAACAACTATGGGCGTTTTACAATCTAAATGTAATCGATTACATTTGAGAATTCATTTTGAAAGTAGGAATCATCATGGCAAACATTCAACAGATTGCGAAACAAGCAGGTGTTTCCGTTGCAACGGTTTCTAGGGTGTTAAATAATGCTACTTCTGTAACCCCGGAGACAAGACACAAGGTCAAAATTGCGATTAAAGAGCTAAACTATCAACCTAGTATGCTTGGGCGAAATCTACGAAACTCAGAAAGTCGTCTGATGCTCGTGTTATTACCTAGCATTTCGAATCCTTTTTACACGGAAATTATTAATGGGATTCAAAACACCGCGATTGCGAATAACTACAACATCCTTCTTTGCGAGACAGACTCCAATCCAGAACGAGAAAATATTTATTTCAACATGGTTAAAAACAAGTTAGCGGACGGAGTTATCTCGATGGATCCGACTGTTAATATGCAGAAGCTAAACGAAATAGCCGAAAATCACCCGGTCATTCTTTGTAGTGAGTATGAAAAAGATGGAAGTATTCCATACGTGACCATTGATCATGAATTAGCTGCCTACCATGCGGTGAAGCATTTAATTAAACTAGGGAATGAAAAAATTGCCTTAATTAATTCAGACGAAAAGTTCCTCTATGCGAGACATCGTCGGGCTGGTTATGAACGTGCGTTAAAGGAGTTCCAGCTTCCGATCCGTGATGAATGGATTTATCATACTAAGGAATTGGAATTTCAAAATGGCGTTCAGGCCATGAGAATGCTGCTTCAACTAGAAGAGAAACCTACAGCGGTTTTTGCCGTTTCAGATACATTAGCAATAGGTACACTAAAAGCCTTAAATGGTGGTGGAGAAACACCAAACCCTATTGCGGTTGTGGGTTTTGACAATATAAGCTTTTCTAATATGACGAACCCTACCTTAACGACTATCTCACAGCCGATGTATAAAATGGGATGTCTTGCAGCTGACATGCTAATGAGTAATATGAAGGGAGAAAAGGTAGAAAGCATTGTGTTAGATCATGAATTGATTATTCGTGAGTCCACCATGGGGTAGGGAGAAAACAGATACAAAGAAATATTTACCATAAGGCATAGTGATTGCCGAGTTTTTTCTAGAAGGAGGTTTTGGTTATGGGATTTAATGTAGGTATTATCGGATGTGGGTCGATTACTCGATTCCGTCATGCACCCGAGTACAAAGCTAATCCACACGTAGAGGAAATTGTCTTCTATGATCGGAATATCGAGAGGGCAAAACGTCTAGCAGAAGAATTTGGTGGACGTGTAGCTGAAAAGCTGGATGACTTATTATTGGATCCGACCATTGTTGCTATAAGTGATTGCTCCTCTAATGAGGCTCATCATATCCATACACCAAAAGCTTTATTAAGTGGAAAGCACGTTTTATGTGAAAAACCAATAGCGGTTAGTGTGGAGTATGCAGAGAACATAGTCGAGGCAGAACGTAAATCGGGGAAAAAATTAATGATCGACCACAATCAACGTTTTACAAAGGTTCATCAAAAAGCAAAGGAAATCATTCAAATGAACGAGCTAGGTGAAGTGCTTACTTTTAAGACTACCTTTGGCCATGAGGGACCGGAAAGCTGGGGAGTCACGAAATCCAATGCAACCTGGTTTTTTAAGAAGGAGCGCTCACATTCTGGTGTTGCTGGTGATTTAGGTATTCATAAAATTGATTTAATCCATTACCTACTGGATGATGAAATCGCGGATGTGCATGCATTCCACGGAGCTTTGGATAAAGTAGATGAGCATGGAAAACCGATTGAAGTTTGTGATAATGTCGTTTGTGCACTACAAACGAAAAAGGGTCGATTGGGTACAGCATCTTTCTCTTGGACCTATTATGGGGCAGAGGATAACTCCACGACAATCTACTGTCAAAAGGGTATTATGAAGATTTATCATGACCCAGATGCTCAGCTCATAATCGAAATGAATGATGGATCAGTAATTAAATACGAATTAGAACAAATCCAAACCAATGATAATCAAACATCAACAGGTGTTATCGATGCGTTTATTAGTTGTATTGTAAACGATGAGAATCCTCCTGTAACGAGTCATGAGGCCATTGCATCTCTAAAAGTGGTTGAAAAAATACTGGGCACTGATTAAATTAGAAATGATTTAGTAAAAATTTTCGAAATAATTTGACTTAATAATATTTTTCTTTTAAGATGTTTGTAACGGATTACATGAAATGTGATCCAGCTGCAAAAGTAAATGAATTGGTGAGATAATCTTTCAACCGATCTAGCTGGAGAAAGTTGAAAGGAGGCCATTATGGAAAGGGTAGCATTAGTTGGGTTAGGTTTTATCGGGAAAATGCATCTAGAGGCATATCGCCATATTCCAAATGCGAAGGTGACAGCGATTTGTACGAGAAGTGGAAGGAACGATGAAATAGCAAGTTTATTCGATGGGTCCTTTGTTTCTGATTATGATGACCTGCTAGACCGTGAGGATATTGATGTTGTTGATATTTGTGTGCCGACATTTTTACATGAGGAGTATATTACAAAAGCAGTTAAGGCTGGAAAGCATATTATCTGTGAAAAACCACTGACATTAACCTTGGAGGCTACTAAACGAATTTTACAATTGGTCAAGAAGTCTGGTGTGAGGCTGTTTGTCGGGCATGTGCTTCGATTCTGGCCAGAGTATCAAACGTTTAAGGCGTATAGCGAGACCGACAAATTGAAACATATAGAAATGATTCATGCGGAAAGGTTAGGTCAGCTACCTACGTGGGGTGAATGGTTTCAGCATCCAGAAAAAAGCGGAGGAGCCTTATTTGATCTCCATATTCACGATATTGATTTCGTCTATTATTTGCTAGGTGAAGTGGATCGTGTCTATGCGGTAGGAAGTCAAAATGAGTACGGGGCATGGAAGCATATAATGACAACGCTTATCTTTAAAAATCAGGCAAGAGCATTTGTTGAGGCATCCCAAGACATGCCGGTAGGGTATCCGTTTACGATGTCATTTCGCGCACAGGAATCAAATCGTGCATTGGAATTTCAACTGAAAGCAGGAGAAAACATTGAGCATGTGGGCGATCGTCAATTTGTATATTACGAAGGCGATCAGATGTCCGAGGTGGATGTCGTTCAAGCAGATGCTTTTCAAGAAGAATTAGCTTATTTTATAAATTGCATTGAACACGATCAAGTGAACCACATTATTCCATTAGATGACGTATTATACATAACTAAACTACTCCAAGTCATTAAAAAATCGTTAGAAACAGGGCGTGAAATACAGGTTCCGTAATGGAAACTATATATGAATTTGAAAGCGCTTTTATGTAGTGGTTAGCAAGTCTTTACTAATGGTTTCACAATTCTATTAATCATAGAATTTAAAATTTTAAGGGGGTTTTTTCATTGAAAAAAGTAGTAAGGTTGTTAGTTTTACTTGTATTGGTCATGGTTCCAGTGCTGACTGCATGTGGTTCAGATGGTGCTTCAGGGGATGGTGACTCTGGAGAAAAGTACAAAGTAGGTATTCTTGCGCCAGCTGTTACACATGGTTGGGTTGCTGCGGTTGCCTATCATGCGGAATCTCGTGCGGAAGAATTATCTGATGAAATTGAATACCAAATTCATACAAGTAGTGATGCTTCTGAAATGACTTCACAGTTAGATGACTTAATCACCTGGGGAGCAGAAGCGATTGTAGCATTTCCGCAATGGGAAGGAATGGAGGTTCCGATCCAACGTGCTTTAGATGAAGGAATTGAAGTAGTAAACTTTGATATCGTTATTGATGTAGATGGGGTTTACCGTGTTGCGGGGGACAACTACGATATGGGTGTTCAAGGTGCTAATTATGTTGTAGATAAAGTTGGTACAGAAGGTGAAGTTGTTATTTTAGAAGTACCAACATCAGGTTCTGTTTCTGAATTAAGAACAGCTGGATTTGTGGAAACTATTGAAGAGATTGCACCAGACTTAAATCTTCATACGTATGCAACAAAATTCACCAGAGAAGATGGGTTAAAGGATTTTGCTGATATTTTAACGAGCTTAGATCACATTGATGCAGTATATTCCTTGGATGATGAAACATCGATCGGTGTTCTCCAAGCAATCAATGAAGCAGGAAGAGACGATATTCAAGTTGTAACTGGCGGTGGTGGTATGCAAGAGTACTTCGAAATGATGCCAGAAAACGAAGATATTTGGATTCAATCTGCATTATACAGCCCAGCGATGGTGAAAGATGCCGTTGACGTTGCGCTTGACTTACTAAAAGGGGAAGAGGTTGACGATGAAACTATTATCCCGACAACCGTAGTAGACCGAGACAATTACGAAGACTTCCTAGACGAAGGCTCCCCTTACTAAACCGTGGGACGCGGGGTCAGTCCCCCCTACCCAGGTGGGACGGGGGGACTGACCCCAATTATCGACCCCAATTATCATTTATGGATGTGATTGTATGAAGATCGAGATGAGTAATATTCGTAAGTCTTTTGGGAGTAATGATGTCATCAAGGATGTGTCTTTTTCTGTTCAGGGAGGTGAGATCTGTGCATTGCTCGGAGAAAATGGGGCGGGTAAATCCACATTAATGAATATACTCGGTGGGGTTTATCAAATGGATCAAGGATCGATTATAGTAGATGGGAAGGAAGTTCAATTTGATACACCTGCTGAATCACTAGAAGCAGGAATTGCTTTTATTCATCAGGAACTGAATTTAATTAATGATCTACCTATCTATGAAAATATGTTTTTAGGTCGTGAAATAAAAACGAAGCGAGGAAGCTTAGATCTGAAACAAATGTATGATCAAACAGCGGAGATCTTTGAACGAATGAATGTGGATTTAGATCCTGGGAAAATGGTTCGTGACCTGGATGCATCCTATAAACAGATCGTTGAAATTTGCCGTGCGATGATGACCAATGCATCGATCATCATTATGGATGAGCCAACGACATCGTTAACCGATTCCGAGATTGAACGAGTATTTCAGATGATGAGTACGATGAAGGAACATGATGTTGGCATTATTTTTATCTCTCATAAATTAAATGAAGTTATGCAGGTCTGTAACAGATACCTTGTACTTCGAGATGGGAATCTAGTTGCTGAAGGAAATGTGAGTGACGTAACGACAAAGGAGCTTGCCAGTGACATGGTTGGCTATGATGTGAGAACGGAATCATTACGTAGAGTGAAAGAAGATGAGGATGAAATTGGAGAAGAAGTGTTACGAGTGGAAGGACTCACCGATGAACACTATTTCCGTGATATTAACTTTTCTATAAAGGCGGGAGAAATTGTTGGTGTAACAGGCCTACTTGGTGATGGTCGTAGTGAGCTATTTCAAGCGATCTTTGGTGCAGATAAATTTTTATCCGGAAACATTTTTTTAGATGGTAGGAAAGTAAACATAAATCATACGTATCAGGCCATTAAAGAAGGAATTGCATACCTTCCTCGTAACCGAAAAGAAAATGGCATTCTTAAGGACATGGATATTTTTGAAAATGCCTCGGTTGTCACGTGGCCGATGTTTTCTAAGCGGGGAGTTATTAACACATTTAAGCACCGCCAGAAATTTGAGGAGCAACGAGGTGTTTTACGATTAAAGATGGGTGAGCTAACGGATAGCATTACGAGTCTTTCCGGTGGAAACCAGCAAAAAGTGGTCCTGTCCAAGTGGTTAGCGGCGAATCCAAGGGTACTAATTTTAGATAATCCGACACAGGGTGTTGATGTGGGAGCAAAAGAAGATATATATGATATTATTTTAAAGCTTGCGGAGGAGAATATTGCGATTGTTGTATTATCCAGTGAAGCACAAGAAATTATCCGTGTATGTGACCGAGCATTAGTCATGTATCACGGTGTGATTCAGGGTGAGGTCCATGATGAAATGATGACCGAACATGCGATAATGAGTCTAGCTACTGGTGGGGAGCTTGACGCCGAAAGGAGAGAACATCAACTATGAAGCCAGAATTGCAAAACAGCCCAGAAGCTGTAAAACAGAAAAAAACATTTTTGGAATGGTTCAAATTTAAATGGTCGAATGACCCACTGTTTAGTATAGCGATTGCCCTAATTATTATGGTTATTTTACAAACATTAACGTTGGGGTTTGATTATGATTCTGTCGGGGAATGGTTCCAGGCTTGGATTAATAACTGGATAAATATTTTACGTAATAATGCAGGTATAGGAATTGTTGCCTTAGGGATGACGTTTGTCATAATGACAGGGGGAATTGATCTAGCTGTTGGTTCCACATTGGTTATTACTGGTGCTTTTACGATGTATCTCTTGGATACGGGAAGTGAAGGAATCCTAGGTGCGATCGGTGTTACGGGAGTTCCAGCTATTATTCTTACTGTCATTTTAGTCATGGTATTTGGATATCTACTAGGTTCCTTGATCGGTGTGTCTGTTACTAAGGGGAAGGTTCCGCCATTTATCGCAACATTAGGGGCAATGATGATCTTCCGAAGTGTAACACAGCATTTTGCTCAAGGATACAATACAACCGTTCCAATGGAATTTTTACAGATATCGAGTTTAAGAATCGGAAATTTAATGATTATGCCTATTATATATTGGGCTATCATCGCTTTTATTCTGTACTATGTGTCGAAGCGAACGACTTTTGGAAGGCAAATTATTGCGGTAGGTTCGAATGAACGGGCTGCAAAGCTTTCTGGGGTGAATGTCAACAAGGTGAAGCTTCGTGTCTATGCATTAATGGGACTTCTTGTTTCGATTGCAGCTATTATTCAGGTTTCTCGCATCGGCTCCATGGATTTCTCTAACGCTGGAAGAGGAATGGAAATGGATGCCATTGCAGCAGCTGTTGTTGGTGGAACGAATATGTTAGGTGGACGAGGATATATTCTCGGTACCGTATACGGAATGCTGATTATAGCTGTGATGAATAACCTATTAAACTTGTTTGGTGTACCACCATTTTTACGAGATGCCTTTAAAGGGGTTATTGTAATTGTGGCGGTGTTGTTGCAGAGGAAGGAGAAGAGTGCATAGCTGATGTATGTCACTGGTAAGCTTTGAATAGAGTACTTAATTTCTAGAATTCTACATTTCCCGGGAAATAGTGACAATATTTTAAGTGTTTCTTGGCATAGGTTTTATGTTATAAATGGAAGGAGAACGAATTGGTTTCGTTCTTCTTTTTTCGTGAGTGGATTAAGTTTTGAATGTACTTAGCTAAAATTCTTTTGTGTTTGACAATTTTTTGTATCCTGTTAAACTTAAAAAAGTTTACTAATTTAAACTTAGTTTGATATCTTAAACAGGCAGAGGTGAGTAAGTTTGAGTAAACAAAAGTATTGGGTGCCAGCATTAGAGCGAGCCAATTTAATACTGGAACAAATCGCTAAACACCCAAAAGAACTAAGGTTAATTGATTTATCTAAGAAGTTAGAAATTAATAAAAGCTCTATGTATTCTCTTCTAAATACGTTAGAGTCACTTGGATGGATCCATAAAGAGAAAAGTGAAACGTATTCGTTGGGGTCGGTTTTAGGCTTCATAGGTTCTACTTATTTAAATCAATTTAATATTTTAGAAGCATTTTCAAGAGAAGCTAGAAAGGCTATTGAAGTAGTGGACGAACATATACAATTAGGAAAATTAATTGGAAATGAAGTATTTTATATTGGAAGAGAGCAAGGAAGTTCTCCTGTTCGTTTGGTGACAGACCCAGGGATGAGATATCCTTCGTACGCATCAGCAATCGGAAAAATTCAGTTAATCAATTATAATTACGATGAATTAAAAGAAATGTTTCCAAACTATAATTTTGAGAAAAAAACAGAGCAGACTGTGGAAAATGTAGACCAACTTTGGGAACAAGTACAACAGGCGAAAGAAGATGGTTATGTTGTAGAAGAACAAGAGGGTGCAGAAGGTTTTTATTGTGTAGCAGCACCTGTCTATGATCACGATAATAAAGTTGCTTATGGAGTTAGTTTTACCATGACTGAAACAAGCTGGGTTAAAAAAAGGGAGAACGCTAAAATTCAAATTACAAAATTAGCAAATATACTTTCTGTGAGTAATGGGTATATTGGGCATTCATAATCATATTTATTTATAATAGTTCAAAATGTTAACGCTTACGAACTATGTGGCAAATCTTGATTTGCCTGAAATAAGAAATACAGAAGAATGATCACATGTCTTTAATTAAATAGACATGTGATTTTTTATTTTTAATAAATCTCAGTGTTAATTAAATTCTGATAAATATTTGACAATTAAGAGTCATATGTTAAACTATTATTAGTTTATTAATAAAAACTTAGTTCTCTATAATAAACTAATTAAGATTATTACCGCATTCGATCGGAAGTTAGGAAAATATTTTAAATGAAAAAGTAAGCGGATACAAAGAGGTGTGGGAGAAATACATCTAATTTGTAAGCGTTGACAGGAATCTAAAGGATAACTTCTATATGTATCGTTTGCTTACTAAGTTAAAAGGAGTGGCATAATGAAATTTCTTACTTTTCAATTAAAAAATGAATCAAGTAAAGTTGGCATTTTTTATCAGGAAAAAGTACTTGATTTACCAAAACTCACTGAATTATTTCAACAAGCAACTAATAAGGATGTTCCGTATATAACAAACTTGGATAGCTTAGTCCATTTAAACGAAGAGGTAATGCCTGTCATACGTGATATATATGAATGGGCAAAGGAAAATGAGAAAGAAGTTGCTGAGGCTACATATTCGCTTGATGAAATAACTATTCAAGCTCCCGTTTCAACTCCAGGAAAAGTAGTTTGTGTTGGAAACAACTATATGGACCATTGCATCGAACAAAACGTGGAACCACCTAAAAAGCCGATGATCTTTTCTAAATGGGCTTCTTGTATTGTTGGTCCAGGTGAAGCGATTGAATTACCTCAGGATTCCGAACAGGTCGATTATGAGGCAGAATTGGTTGTTGTCATCGGAAAGAAAGGAAAAAATATTACCGAAGAAGATGCGCTTGATTATGTATTCGGTTACACGATTATGAACGATGTAAGTGCTAGGGATGTACAATTTGAAGATGTGCAATGGGTTCGAGGAAAATCCTATGACACCTTTTCACCACTCGGTCCTGTCATTGTAACGAAGGACGAGATTGATGATCCGCATAAATTAGACATTAAATTAGAAGTGAACGGAGAGGCATTGCAGGATTCGAATACGAAGCATTTAATCTTTAATATCCCACATATTATTTCTTATTTATCAAAAGGATTTACATTTGAACCAGGTGACATTATTGCAACCGGTACACCACATGGGGTAGGCGTTTTCCGCGATCCACAGGTATTTTTGAAATCTGGTGACACGTGCAAAATTGAAATTGAAAAAATTGGTGTATTAGAAAATAAAGTTAAGTAAACATCATTGGGGGAGAAGTAGATGAAAGTATTATCTTGGAATGGACCAAAACAAATAGATGTTGAGGAAAGACCTGTACCAAAATTAAAGAAAGACGAAGTATTAGTAAAAGTAGATGTTGTTGGTATTTGTGGTTCTGAAATCGAAGGGTTTTTAGGACATAATAGCTTACGCGTACCACCACTTGTTATGGGGCATGAGTTTAGTGGATATATTGAAGCAATTGGTGAGGAAGCAAACCGGGTGAAAAAGGGAGCAAAAGTTGTTGTTAACCCTCTGTTAACATGTGGGGAATGCAAACAATGTGTTCGCGGGAATGAACCTTTATGTGAAAATAGACAAATTATCGGTATTCACCGTTCAGGTGGCTTTGCAGAATATGTTTCCGTCCCGGAGAGCGCTATCGTAGAGGTGCCAGAGAGTCTAGATTCATACGCTGCTTCTTTAGCTGAACCATTAGCATGTTGTTTTCGGGCAGTAAGGAGAGCGTTGGCACAGCATACGGTTCCAAATATATTAATTTACGGAGCAGGTGCCATTGGTTTATTAAGCTCATTTGTTGCTAAAGAACTTGGGGCGAATCAAATTATCGTTGCAGATATTAATGAAGATCGTTTACAAACGCTAAAAGAAATTGGAATTGACCATGCATTAAACAATGGCCAGGATGATTTTGAAGAAAAACTAGCAGCTATTGTTGGAAATAAAGGGATTGATGTAGTCATCGATGCTGTTGGATTCCTACCAACTAGATCACAATCTGCTAAACTAGTAAATCCAGGTGGGGTGATCATGAATATTGGGTTGGGTATCGATGAGACTCCTGTTCCAATAAACCACTTCATTCGTAGTGAGATTACCGTTTTAGGCTCATTCTGTTATTCAAGGCAAGATTTCCGTGATGCTGTACAGCTACTTGTTGCGTCTAGGGTTACTCCAAATGGATGGACTGAGGTTCGTCCGTTAGAAGAAGGACAGCAATCATTTATGGATTTAATTGAAGGTAAAGTGAAAAACAGTAAAATTTTTCTTAACGTGGCAAAGTAATAGTTTAGGAGGAATGCAAGATGGGTGTAACTGGACGTAAAATAAAGGCTATCCGTGCCTATGTAGTTGGTGGTGGCGGTGGGGACTATCACGACCAAGAACAAGAGCATTGGATTGTAAATCAGATCGCAACGCCAATGAGTATTTATCCAGAGTATAAGCAAACACGAACTAGCTTTGGGATTAATGCGTTAAAAACATTAGTGGTAGAAGTAGAATCCGATAGTGGTGAGATTGGTGTTGGTATTTCAACAGGTGGATATCCGGCAGCATGGATTGTAATGAATCATTTGGATCGCTTTATTGTGGAACAGCCTGTTGAAAATGTAGAGAAAATGTGGGATCAAATGTATCGTTCGACCATGTACTATGGCCGAAAAGGTGTTGTGATGAATGCGATATCTGCAGTTGATTTAGCATTATGGGATTTACTTGGTAAGGTAAGACAGGAGCCTGTATATGCAATGATAGGTGGAAGAGTTCGTGATGAAATCTCTTGTTATGCAACGGGGCCACGTCCTGATTTAGCTAAGGAAATGGGCTTTATTGGTGGGAAGCTTCCATTGGTATATGGTCCGGCTGACGGGGAAGAAGGATTACGTAAAAATATCGAGCAAGCAGCTGAAATGCGCGAAAGAGTTGGCGATGATTTCTGGCTAATGTGGGATTGTTGGATGGCACTTGACTTACCGTACGCGCAGAAGCTGATGGAAAAATCATCTGAGCTAGGTTTTAGATGGATCGAAGAATGCTTTAATCCAGATGATTACTGGGCATATCGCGATCTAAAGAAACGTGCACCAAATAATATGATGGTTACTGGTGGCGAGCATGAGGCAACTCGTTACGGTTTTCGCATGTTAATGGAATTTAGTGATCTTGATATTATTCAACCAGATGTTGGTTGGTGTGGTGGTTTGACGGAACTAATCAAGATTGGTAATTTGGCTGAAAGCTATGGAAAATATGTTATTCCTCATGGCAGTGGGGTTTATAGCTACCATTACGTTATTACCAAAACAAATAGTCCGTTTGCCGAATATTTAGTTATGAGTCCAAATGCAGACAAAGTGGTACCACAATACTACCCACTTCTTGAAGGGGAGATTATTCCGGAAAATGGAAAAGTAAAATTAGATGATCGCCCTGGATTTGGAGTTACCTTATCTAAGGATGCTAATTTAACACAGGTTTTTAAGGATAAGTAAACGGGGTTAATATCATGGCAGATTGGGAATAACACTCGATCTGCCATATAAATAGATTTAAAGGGGAGAGGAAAAGTTATGAGTCAAGATGTATTATTACTTATTTATCTAGCAATATCCCTCGTCATCATGCTAGGGCTTGTAGTAAAATTCAAGATAAATGTAGCCATATCTCTTGTCATTGCAAGTTTATTTATGGGACTTGCGTCAGGGCTGGGGTTACTTGGTACATTAGACGGAATTTCTGAGGGGTTCGGGGGCTTAATGACAAGTCTAGGTATTCCAATTGGTTTAGGGGTTATTTTAGGTAAGCTGATCTCAGATTCAGGGGGAGCTTATTCGATCGCAGAAGCTATTTTAAAACGTACGAATGAAAAATGGGCATTATATTCCTTGGGGATTGCTTCATTCGTTCTTGCCATACCGGTATTCTTTGATGTAGCGTTTTTAATTTTAGTTCCGCTGGCAATTCAATTAGGGAATAAAATTAAAAAGCCATTGCCATATGCCGTAGGAGCTATCATTATTGGGGCAGCGATATCTCACACCTTAGTACCTCCAACTCCAAACCCTTTAGCAGCTGCTGGGATATTAGATTTTGACTTAGGTATTATGATTGGTGTTGGTGTGGTTGTAGGATTAATCGCAACTTTAGTTACAGTAAAAATTTACTTTATGATATTGGATAAAGGATTTTGGAAAAAAGAATCAGATGAAGATGCAACGATGGAAAATCCTTACGGTACGATGGATATCCCTGAAAATCGACCTTCTGCGCTTTTATCCATCATTCCAATCGTATTACCAAGTATTATGATTTTAATTGGTTCTTTTGGTAACGTTTTCTTGGATGAGAATCCTGCTATTATAACATTTCTAAGTGACCGTATTGTAGCGTTATTAACGGGAACAATAGTGGCTTACTTTGTAGCTGCTAAAGCGTTAAGTAAGAGTAAACGTGATTTATCGTCCTCTGAAGCGATGCAAGCTGCGGGTATCGTATTATTAATTACAGGTGCTGGTGGTTCCTTTGGTACAATTATTAAAAGTACTGGAATCGACCAAGCGATATTGAATATTTTTGTAAGTGATGCACATTCGACACTTAGTGTGCTACTAGTTGCCTTCTTTATGGGGGTATTATTTAGAACCATTACTGGATCAGGAACAGTTGCTGGTATTACTACGATGACAATTATGGCAGGTGTCTCTGCTGGTGTTGATGTACATCCAGTTTGGGTAGCCATGGCTTCCTTGTCTGGTGGCTTGATGCTTGGTCATGTAAATGACAGTGGCTTCTGGATTACAACGAAAATTGCTGGATTGAGTGTAAAAGGTGGGTTTAAAACTTATACCATAAGTGAGGCAATTGCAGGTTTTGTTGTTATTATCATCACGATTATTGGAGCGCATATCTTCTAACTTAAGTATAATAGACTTATAGGTTTTCCCTTGATGGAATCAGGTTTACCCCTTTTCTATCAAGGGAAATGGTGTTTTTGCGATGGGACGAGGGGGACGAGGGGTCTGTCCCCTCGTCCCACCTCGTCCTATTCTACAATAAAAAACAAGAAGGTGAACGGGAATGAAAGTGTCGTTGTTCATTACGTGTCTGTGTGATATTATCTCAACCGATGTTGGTAAAGATACGGTAGAATTATTAGAGCGTGTTGGCTGTGAAGTAGATTTTCCAGAGCTACAAACTTGTTGTGGGCAACCGGCTTACAATAGTGGATATGTCAAAGAGTCAAAAAAAGCAATGAAACAAATGATTCGTGCATTTAAGGACTCTGAATATGTCGTTGGTCCATCTGGATCTTGTGTTGGAATGCTAAAGGAGTATGCGGAAATTTTTGAAGATGACCCAGAATGGGCGGATTTCGCCAAGGAATTGGCTGCTAAATCATATGAAATAACGCAGTTTTTGGTTGATGTTTTAGGTGTCATTGATGTTGGGTCGACATTTAAAGGAAAAGTAACCTATCATCCATCCTGCCATATGACTAGAATTTTAGGGGTTAAGGATGCACCGAAAACACTGCTTCAACAAATTAAAGATGTCGAGTTAGTGGAATTGCCGATAGCTGAGGACTGCTGTGGTTTTGGTGGGACATTTGCGGTGAAAAATGCTGCCATTTCCGAGCAAATGGTGAGTGAAAAATCACAACATGTAACTGAAACACATGCAGATTATTTAGTTGGTGGCGACATGGGTTGTTTACTAAATATTGGTGGTAGGATGGCTCGTGAATGCAAGAAGGTCGAGGTCATGCATATCACGGAAATATTAAATTACCAACAATAAGTGGAGGGATAAGAAATGAGTGTAAAGATCGGAAATTCTCCATTTGAAAGCCGTGTGCAAGATGGAATTAATAATGATTTTATGCGAAAAGCTGTATCCTCCGCGCAAGGTCGTTTTCGAAATGGTCGACTGGGGGCGGCAGAAGAATTAGGTAATTGGGAAGATTGGCGTACATTAGGGGAAGAAATTCGCAGTCATACATTAGAAAATATTGACTTTTACCTACAACAACTAAGTGATGAGGTCTCCAAGCGTGGCGGGAATGTATTTTTCGCACAAACTGCCGAGGAGGCAAATGAGTATATTAAAGACGTTGTAAAGAAAAAAGAAGCGAAGAAAATTGTAAAGTCTAAATCAATGGTGACGGAAGAAATTGGGCTTAATCATGCGCTTGAAGAAGCTGGTAGTGAAGTGATTGAAACGGATTTAGGGGAATGGATTCTCCAGCTGGATGAAGATCCACCATCTCATATCGTAACACCTGCACTGCACAAGGATAAAGGACAGATTCGAGAGACCTTTGCGGAGAAAAAAGGTTATGAAAAATCAGACAGTCCAGAGGAGCTTGCATTATTTGCACGGGAACAATTGCGGCAAGAATTTTTACAAGCAGATATTGGGATTACGGGTTGCAATTTTGCAGTAGCGGAATCTGGTGCCATAACCTTAGTTACGAATGAAGGAAATGCTAGACTTGCCACAGCATTACCAGATACACAGATATCGGTGATGGGTATGGAAAGGCTTGTACCTACATGGGAAGACTTGGAAGTCATGGTTAGCTTATTAACAAGAGCTGCGGTTGGCCAAAAATTAACGAGCTATGTCACAGCACTGACAGGTACTCGATTAGAAGATGAGGTAGATGGACCGGAGGAGTTCCATTTAGTTATTTTGGATAATGGGCGCTCAAAGATTCTTGGTACGGAGTTTCAGGCTGCATTACATTGTATCCGTTGTGCGGCTTGTATCAATGTTTGTCCAGTCTATCGTCATGTTGGTGGTCATGCTTATGGTTCGATTTATCCGGGACCAATCGGTGCTGTTCTTACACCATTATTAGATGGCTATGATGATCATAAGGAACTTCCTTATGCTTCATCTTTATGTGCGGCCTGTACGGAAGCATGTCCGGTGAAAATTCCGTTGCATGAAATGTTAATTCGACATCGTCAAATTATTGTGGAACGGGAGAATAAGACACCGAAAACGGAGAAAATGATGATGAAGGGTTATGCAAAATGGGCATCCAGTCCAGCAGCATATAAGTTGAGTACAAAAGTCACTCGTCCAGCATTAAAGCTTTGGACGAAAGAAGAGTCGATCTCGAATGGACCGGGTCCTTTAAAGGGATGGACTGATTCCCGTGATTTCCCTGCCCCTAGTAAGCAATCCTTTCGATCTTGGTATAAGGAACGAGAAAAGGAGGGAAATCGCAATGGCAATCCAAAATAGAGAAGCATTTTTAGAGAATTTGGTTCAAAACCTTGGACGTGGACGTAGGACGGAAGGTGTCGAGCGTCCCAACTGGAGTGTCAGCCCACAATGGGATGTCTATCGCGATTTATCTCAAGATGAGCTTGTGGATGTATTAGAACAGCAGTGTAAAGTGATTCATACTGATTTTAAGCGTACGAGTAAAGAGGAGTTACCTGTTATTTTGTCAGAAACGATTGAAGGCTATAGTGGAAAGTCGATTGTTACTTCAAATGATGTGCGTAATGAATCATATGGGGTGACGAGATTATTGGAAACTTTTAAACAAGACGATAAAGAAGTTCATGTTTGGGATCCGAATTTTGGAGATGAGAATCGAGTCTTTGCAGAACGTGCGGATGTAGGGATTACCTTTAGTGATATTACATTAGCGGAATCAGGCACGGTGACACTTTTTAATAATACTGGCAATGGAAGATCGATTAGTTTATTACCGAAGACATACATTGCTATTATCCCAAAAAGCACGATTGTCCCAAGAATGACGCAAGCAGCGAAACAAATTCATGAAGCGAATCAAGAGGGCAGTGATATTCCGTCCTGTGTCAGCTTTATCACTGGGCCAAGTAATAGTGCGGATATTGAAATGAAATTAATTGTTGGGGTGCATGGACCGATTAAGGTAACTTATATTGTAGTTGAATAAAGATATAAGATGTGGGTGTTTTTTTGCACCTACATCTTTTTTTGGTTGTTTATGGTACAAATTGCAAAGAACACCTTCATCTTTTTAATAGAATTGAAATATTAATGTAGTTTTACATGTTATGGATAAGAGAGTATGGAAGATAATATAGGTAATTGGGTTCATTCCATTCTACTAATGTTCTATTTTTATCATTTTATCGATATATTTTACTAACTAAACTGGTGAAATCTTATAAAAGGATGTGTGGAGGATTTGATGAACGATAAAGTTAATTTGAAAAAAGTCTTTATACTGTTCTTTATCGTGGCAGTAGCATGTATGCCATTTTCTAACGGAGAGAAGGCTCTTTTCGTAGTAGCATCTGATGAGCTGACAGATGTACCATCAAACGGATCCTTAGATTATAAAATTGATCAATTGCTTGAAGACGAACGGCTTGATGGAGCAATTACTGCTGTAAGCATTCGCAAGGCGAGTGATGGAGAACTTCTTTATTCGCATGATGGTGATATACAAGTACACCCTGCTTCCAATCAGAAAATGCTAACGGCTATTTCAGCATTGGAAACGCTTGGACCGGATTATCGCTTTTCAACAGAAGTTTTAACAGATGGAGAATTGAAAGGAAAAGTACTCCAAGGCAATTTATATGTCAAAGGAAAAGGGGATCCAACACTGCTAAAGGAAGATTTTGATCAATTTGCAAAAGAGCTAAAGCAACAGGGAATTCATAAAATCAAAGGGAATTTAGTTGGCGATGACAGCTGGTATGATGATGTACGTTTATCGACTGACTTGAACTGGGATGATGAGTGGAACTATACGGGAGCTCAAATCTCAGCATTGACCATTTCACCAAATGAAGATTATGATGCTGGGACCGTAATTGTCGAAGTTTATCCTGGTGAAAAAGCAGGTGACAGTCCTGTCGTGAATCTGACACCTAAAACGGACTACCTTACAATCGTTAATAAAGCGGAAACCGTAGGAAAAGGTGAAGCCAAAAATATATCTATTGATCGTGAGCATGGAACAAATAATATAATTATTGAGGGTGAAATTCCAGTTGATGGGTCCCGATCCAGAGCTTGGCGTACTGTATGGGAACCGACAGGCTATGCTCTTGATGTTTTTAAAAAGTCACTGGAAGAACAGGGGATAGAGTTAATTGGAAACTCAAACGTTACAGTAGGCATTACTCCAGAAGAGGCAACGGTTCTTACGTCCAAACAATCCATGACTATTGAGGACCTTTTCATTCCATTTATGAAACTTAGCAATAATGGACATGGGGAAGTATTAGTAAAAGAAATGGGTCAATTCGTTCATGGAGAAGGTAGCTGGAGCAAGGGGCTAGAAGTAATGAGGGAAGAATTATCACAGCATGACTTAAACATGGATTCGATTCTCCTGCGAGATGGTGCAGGCATGAGTCATAAAAACCTAATCCCAGCAGATCAAATTACGAAATTACTTTATGAGGTTCAGGATGCGAGTTGGTATCCCGTGTTTGAAAATGCCTTACCAGTGGCAGGTGAACCGGACCGACTTGTAGGTGGAACATTACGAAACCGGATGACTGGAGAGTCCACAAAAGGAAATGTGAAGGCAAAAACAGGTTCGCTGACGGGGGTTAATACACTTTCTGGGTATGTCACATCTACAGATGGAGAAAAATTAATCTTCTCTATTATGATGAATAATTATATTAGTGGGTCCATGACACCAGTTCAAGATGCCATTGCAACAGTGTTAGCAGAGCATGAATTTGAATGATAAGTTTCTCTTGAATTTGAGTTGAGAACCGTTTATAAGAACTGTGAATCGTAATGGATTCACAGTTTTTTTGTTGTGTAAACGGAGAAAGTTGGGGTAATAGAACTGACGACAATAATCGACATAAACCGACCGGTGACAGGCACCTAAAAGGTACTTGCAATTTTTTTGTAAGCGTTAAAATTTTGTTTTAATTTTTGGTTGATATGTGTTATAGTTATGTAGGTTATTTTGGTGAAAACGATTACACGAGAGGGTTAATAGTATGGGAGATAAGAATAAATTGATATTCGATCATGCGATTAGAACTGCGGATATGATAGTAAGTATGTTTGGTCCAAAATGTGAAGTAGCTGTACATGACTTTTCTGATTTACAAAGGTCATTAATCCATATTGCTGGAAATGTTACTTCCAGAGAAATTGGATCACCTATTACGGATCTTGTTTTAAATGAGTTGAGGAAAGACAAGGAAGATATAAAAGATATTCCTAGTTACCGCACGCAAACGAAAGATGGACATGTTTTGAAATCTACCACGGTTTTTTTAAGAGATGAAGATAATAAAATTATTGGAGCTCTTTGCACGAATTACGATATTAGCTTACTAATGGAATTCAGTGGGGAAATTGATAGTTTTATAAATTTTCAGCAGGATAAAAACCCCTCTGAAACTTTTTATACCTCTGTTCAAGATGTGACACACAATCTAGTGGATCAAGTTCTCCAACGATTTAAAAAAGCACCTTCCCAAATGTCGATGGATGAAAAGGTAGATTGCGTTAGTGAATTAGATAAAAAAGGAACATTTTTGATCAAAGGTTCCACAGAATATGTTGCGCATATCTTAGGTGTTTCTAAATTCACCATTTATAATTATTTGAACAAAATTCGTTCGATAAATGAATATCAGATGGAAAAAGACGCTAATGAATAAACATAGACTTTAGCATTATTAATAGTTTCATACGAAGACAGCGAGAGGAGATAGCATAATGGAAATTATTAAAGGGACGCTATTATTACTTATTGTATTAGGATGTTTTACACTTTTTAGCTATAAAGCGCCAAGAGGTATGAAAGCAATGGGGGCGTTGGCAAGTGCTGCCATTGCTACATTCTTAGTCGAGGCATTTCAAAAGTATGTCGGGGGAGATCTACTAAATATTGAATTTTTAGGTGTAGTTGGTGATTCTGCTGGTAGTATGGGTGGTGTTGCAGCCGCAGCTCTAGTAGCGCTAGCAATGGGAGTGTCACCTGTTTATGCCTTAATGTTAGGTGTTTCCTGTGCGGGTCTAGGCCTATTACCAGGTTTTATTGCAGGGTATCTTATATCGTTTGTAGTGAAAAAAATAGAATCCAAAGTACCAGATGGACTCGATTTAATTGTTGCAATCGTTATCGCAGCTCCACTAGTTCGTCTAATAGCAGTTTATGCAGACCCTATAGTAGACGCTACACTACTTAACATTGGGGGCATTATTACACAAACAACGGATGCAAGTCCGATCATGATGGGTATAATCTTAGGCGGTGTTATCACAGTTGTAGCTACTGCTCCGTTGAGTTCCATGGCATTAACCGCTATGTTGGGATTAACTGGCATACCAATGGCAATCGGTGCTTTGGCAGTATTCGGATCTTCGTTTATGAATTTTGTATTCTTCCACCGGATGAAGTTTGGTGATCGAAAAACGACCATATCCGTTGCAATCGAGCCGTTGTCACAAGTAGATATAATATCTGCTAATCCGGTTCCAGTATATGTTACGAACTTTCTTGGTGGGGCATCATCTGGTATTATCATTGCCTTATCCGGACTAATAAATGGAGCATCTGGTACAGCAACTCCAATTGCTGGTTTTGCCGTCATGTATGGTTTTAATGATCCAATGAAAGTTACCATTGTAGCTCTTTCCTGTGCCTTAGTTAGCGCATTTTGGGGATTTGTTGGATCATATATGTTTAAAAACTTTAAAATACGTCGAGTTCATGAACTAACAGAACCAACAAAACAAACAGCATAAGTGGGTTGAGGGTGGGTTGAGGGGTCAGACCCCTCAATCCACTCAGAGACGAGAAATGATTAGGTGGTGATATGTATGAAATATCAATCCGTTTTTGATATTATCGGTCCGGTCATGATTGGACCATCAAGTTCGCATACAGCAGGAGCAGCTAAAATTGGAAAAGCTGCAAGAAATCTATTAGGAAAACAACCGAAATGGGCCAAAATCTATTTATATGAGTCCTTTGCTAAAACATATAAAGGGCATGGAACTGATTTTGCTTTAGCTGGAGGTTTATTAGGGTTTGAAACAGATGACACAAGAATGAGTAAGGCACTAGAAATAGCTAAAGAATGTGATTTAACAATTGAATTTATTGAGGACACAAGTGCGGTAAGTCATCCAAACACAGCACGGTTAGTAATTGGTAATGATAGTGAACAGCTTGAATTAGTGGGTATCTCCATTGGTGGTGGAAAAGTGGAAATCACCGAATTAAATGGTTTTAAACTTAGATTGTCTGGTAATCATCCAGCCATTCTTGTCATACACAATGATCGATTCGGTGCAATCGCCTCTATCACAAGTATTTTGGCAAAACATGAAATAAACATCGGACATATGGAAGTAAACCGGAAAGATGTCGGTAAAGAAGCATTAATGATCATTGAAACAGACCAAAATCTAGGAGAAAAAGTGATGAATGAACTAGCACTAGCCAAACATATTACACAAATATCGGCGATTGTTAGTTAGTCAACGAAAGGAGATTTCATATGTTTCGTACAGCAGCAGAATTAGTAGAAATAGCAGAAAAAGAAAACATATTGATTTCTGAAGTAATGATTCGTCAAGAAATGGAAGTTAACGATAAAACGAGAGAAGTCATATACGCTGAAATGGAAAGAAACTTAGAAGTGATGGAAAAAGCAATTGAAGACAGCTTCCAGGGTGTCCAATCTGTAACTGGTTTGACGGGTGGAGATGCTGTATTAATTCAAGATTACATGAAAAACAAGACACCTCTATCTGGAATTTTACTTTTAGATGCAGTGAGTAAAGCAATGGGAACAAATGAAGTAAATGCGGCTATGGGAACGATTTGTGCAACCCCAACAGCAGGTAGTGCAGGAGTTGTTCCAGGTACATTATTTGCCGTAAAGGATCAGCTTAATCCAACTCGTGAACAGATGATTCGCTATTTATTTACAGCGGGTGCCTTTGGTTTTGTGGTCGCTAACAATGCCTTCATCTCGGGTGCGGCTGGTGGATGTCAAGCTGAAGTTGGCTCGGCCGGCGCAATGGCAGCGGCTGCGATTGTGGAAATGGCTGGAGGAACTCCACAGCAATCCGCAGAAGCTTTCGCAATGACGTTAAAAAACATGCTCGGACTTGTTTGTGACCCGGTTGCAGGACTTGTTGAGGTTCCATGTGTCAAAAGAAATGCAGCTGGATCTTCCTTGGCAATTGTTTCAGCTGATATGGCTTTAGCGGGTGTTACAAGCCGAATCCCGTGTGATGAAGTAATTGGTGCGATGTACCGTATTGGAAAAGCCATGCCATCCACCTTAAGAGAAACGGGTGAAGGTGGCCTAGCAGACACCCCAACAGGGCGACTCTTAAAAGAAAAAATATTCGGTGCATTTTAGGGTGCCTGGCACCGACAAAATTCGACAGGTGACAGGCACCTAGTTTGAGGGGACGGGTCCACTGTCCCTTTTTCTATGAACTCTTCACTTCTTCGTATACCGATTCGCATAGCTACTTGCCACAAATGCATCCGGTTTAATTTTAGGTTCTAAACCTAATGATTCCATCCTCGCTACCATTTCGTTCACAAAAATGCGGGTTTTATTTCTACTTCCAGATCCGATATCGATGTGACCTTCTATGGTAAAAGATGCACCCTTATAAATGTGTGGCAGCACGATGTTTATAAGTTGATTTTTTCTTTCTTCTGTAAACAGGGATAAGACTTCTTCTGTTAATGTAGTTTCATAGGAAATTCGCTCATGAAGGTTCATCATCTTTCGGGGAATGGTCACTTTCCGTATACATGCCCAAGCTCCTTTTCTTTCACGTTGGATCACAATGCCTGTGATAAAAATAGTATGATTGGCATGAACTTGAGAGTCTGTCCCGAATATTAACCGGTAATTTCCCTTTACATCCTTCTTCATATATTGAACAATATAATGAAACACTTGTTCAAACGACATTTCTTTTTGACTTAGATTTTGGAATGTAGCATTCAATCCATCATTATTCATCATATACGTAACATTTCCTTTCCATTTGGGCTTGGAACTGAATTGTATATTCTTTATTATTATTATGATTGAAAGAACTTCTGATACCAAATCTAATGTAATAATTTCTTTATAATGTGATATAAAAGCTTATATATATGCTATTCATATGGTGTTTATTTGGTTATACGTGGGACGGAGGGACAGTCCCTCCGTCCCTTGGTTCTATTAAAAAAATGGGACGGGGGGGTCTGACCCCTCACGTCCCATTTCTGGTTTATTTTTTTATTTCGTATGTTTTTTCTGTTCCGTCGGAGAATACTACTTCTAGTTGTGCTTTTAGGTAATTATCTGGTAGATCAAATGCTGCGAGAGATTCTGTTATGGCTTCTTCATCGTCCATATCAGGGTTAAGTTCTAGTTCTTGAAGTACAGGAAATATTGCTTCAAAAGCATCGGAACCACGTGCTGTGATATCGCTAAATGGGTTATAAAACTCTGCTTCTATTAAACCTTCATCGTTTTCAATTTCACCTTCGAATTCAGACTCTTCATATAAGACATCGAAATCATAGACAGTATAACTAAGCTCACTCATCTTATCTCCCATATCCGTTTGGCTAATCACGGGTTGACTTTCTACATCCTGATTGTGTTGATCTTCGCTTGAATTGCCTTCATCATCAGCTGCACATGCAGCCATTGTCAAAACAGATGTCAAAACGACAGTTGAAATCAATAATTTTTTCATTACAAAATACCTCCATTTTTTTCTATATAGTTATTATTATCTCCCAATTTTTTACTGGCTATTCACTTGTTTTCATAGATAAACTACTATTTTCACAGATTTTTTACATAAAATCATCAATTTCTTGTGTTGGTTATTTTTATCTTTTTAGGGCAAATTACTTGTGAATATTTTTTTACATTTCATATGAAAGGAGCTACTGGGTGAATGGATCGATTGGAAAAATCAATGTGGATTGCTGTCGCTGTAGTCGCAATTATTGCCATCGGTGGTTATTTTATTTTTCAAAGTGTCACTCAAGATGAACATGCTGAGACTCCTGAAGAAAATACGGATCAAGAAGAAGGTAATGAGGGTGAACCTCAAGAGGAAGACGATGAAGATCAAGAGGTGGAGGGAAGAGAACCTAACCAACATCAGTCTTGGCAACATATGGAGTATCCGGGGGAAGTAGCTCCCGACTTTTCGGCAGAAGATCTTCAAGAACCTCCTTCTGGTAATTGGATTACATTCGGTGGAAATATTTATAATGGAAGATACTCTCCGTTAAACAAAATTGATACATCCAATGCAACTGATTTAAAGGCGGATTGGGTCACTAGTCTCGGTTCAGGGTATGAATTCAAATATTCAGGAGAGGCGACTCCACTCGTTTATGATGGTGTTATGTTCACTATTACAGGTGCTAATAATGTATCTGCACTGGATGCAACGACTGGGGAAATCATTTGGGAATTCCGTCCGAAGCTTCCAGATACGTTAGACACACTTTGCTGTGGATGGGCTACTCGCGGTGTTGCTTTAGGTGACGGAAAAGTATATGTTTCCCTTTTAGATGCGAGACTAGTAGCGCTTGATCAAAAAACGGGTGACGTAGTTTGGGAAACGCAAGTAGATGAATGGGAAAAAGGATATACCATTACAAGTGCACCACTTTTCTATGATGGGAAAGTTTATACAGGGATTGCTGGTGGTGAATATGGAATTCGTGGATACTTGGCTGCCTATGATGCAGAGTTAGGGAGACAAATTTGGAGAACCTATACCATTCCAGCTCCCGGTGAACCAGGGCATGACACTTGGCCACAGGATAATGATGCTTGGATCAAAGGTGGTGCACCTGTATGGCAAACACCTGCTGTAGACCCAGAGTTAAATATGATTTATTTTTCAACGGGTAATGCATCGCCTGACCTTGATGGTAGTAACCGTGAAGGGGATAATTTATACGCTGATTCCATGTTAGCTCTCGATGCAGATACAGGGGAATATCAATGGCATTTTCAACAAGTACATCATGATATATGGGATTTGGATCCTGCAAATCCGGTTGTTTTATATGATGCTGAAATTGATGGAGAAATGCGAAAAGGTATTGCTCAAGCTGGTAAAACGGGGTGGGTTTATATGTTGGATCGAACGAATGGTGAGCCGTTAATTGGAATTGAGGAAAAAGAAGTTCCACAAAATGAAAATCAAAAAACATCACCTACACAGCCATTTCCAATTGGGGATTCATTTGTACCCCAAGAAATCACAGAGGAGGATGTTGAACGGGATCTTCCAGAGGATTTCGATGGTCAGATAGGGAGTATTTTTACACCATTTTGGGATGACCCAGTCGTATTAAAACCTTCACCACAGGGTGGTGGAAACTGGCCGCCATCTGCATATAATCCGGATACTGAATTGTTTTATGTGTTAGGTAATGATAACTATTTTGCTTATGCGCATTATGCAGAAGATGAAGCAAATAAATTTGAAGAAGGTAAGGAATGGATTGGGAGTATTTGGCAGCCTGTACAAGATGCGCCTTTTGGTGGTACGGTTACTGCTTTAGATATTAAAACGAATCGAATCGTGTGGCAAAAGGAATGGGATACCATTGCCTATAGTGGAATCGTAACAACGAAGGGAAACTTAGTATTTGTCGGACATAATGACGGACGGATTATTGCTTATGATGCCACTACCGGGGAAGATGTTTGGGAGTTTATGACCGATGCTGGAGCCAACGCACCGCCGATCACATATGAAGTGGACGGTAAGCAATATATCTCGATCTTCTCTGCGGGTAACTCTTTAGCAGGAACCCAGCACGGAGATAAAATCTATACGTTCTCTCTAGAAGGGGAATATGGATCACTCGAGGACATACCAGAAGATGCAGTGAACACTTCACCAATTAAGAGTGATGAATCCGAAGAGGTGGAAGAACAGCAGCATGGTCAAGGTGATGTGGTGCAAAATGGTCTAAAAGTATATGAAAACAATTGCCTAGCCTGCCATGGAGCAGAAGGAGTTGGAGGCCATAATGGACCTAACTTAGAAAATAGTCCGATGCTTGATGATGATGAACAATTATTGGAACAAATTAGAAAAGGTAGTGGCGCTATGCCTGGTTTTGAAAATACCTTAGAAGAAGACGAAATTAACGCAGTCATGGAATACCTGAAAAGTTTAGGAAATAAAGAGGATTAGCAAATAAAAAAGGTAATCGTTCGAATATGAACGATTACCTATTTTTACAGGTGCCTGTCACCTGTCGAATTTTATTCGGTTTTATTTGCTTTTTCTGTTAATGGTACATTAATTAGTCTGTCATCTTTTTGTTCTGGGTTTCCACGATTATCATGGTTATTCGTAATAGTAAATAGTGATTCATCTTCAATCATAACATCCCTTAATCTACCTACATTATCGAAGAAATCATTGATTTCGCCACTTTCCAGAGAATAGGTAAATATTTTTTGACCTGCTAAGGATGCAATATAAAGTTGACCATCATTGTAAGCCATTCCAGAAGGTGCCCACGTATCATTACCAGAATGGTGAATTGGTGTGACCATGTTTGCGGCTTCTTCATCGCCCTGAATAACTGGCCAACCATAATTTTGTCCTGCTTTTATTAAATTGAGCTCATCATGGCCATCTTCGCCGTGTTCGGAGCTATAAAGATTCCCTTCACTATCCCAAGCAAATCCTTGGGGGTTTCGGTGCCCATAGGAAAATACGTAGGAATCTTCAAATGGATTATCTTCTGGGATCGTACCATCTAACCCCATACGTAGAATTTTTCCAGCTAGACTATCCAAATCCTGGGCGTAATCAGCTTGTCCAGTATCACCAGTAGTTGCGTAAAGCATTCCATCTGAACCAACTTGGATACGACCACCATTGTTAATTTCCCCACCGGGAATTTCCTCTAAAAGAACGTCTTCTTCCTTCCATGTGTTTCCATCTAACGTTAAGGAAATGATACGATTTAACGTTTTGTCATCTTGTTCGTACGTATGGTAGGCAAGTGCTTTACTTGTTGTCTCAAAATCGGGTGCTAAGGTAAATCCAAGGAAACCACCTTCCCCTTCATGAAGAATATCCTTAGTCACTTCTACTCCTTGTACGTCCACAAGACCGAAATCACCATCAATCTGAATGACCGTTCCATCTCGTTGACTAAGGAAAAAGGTATTCCCATTTTTGTTGATTGTCCATGGAATAAACAAATTATTCACATTGACATCCCCATCCTCTGTAGCTACTACTTCAATCGATTCTCTTAATGCTTCGACAGCATCCTGTCCATATAAATCTTCGTCTGTATTCGTAGATTCATTGTTATCATCTGATGTATTATCTGAACCTGTATTTAATAGAAATACAAGCCCTACTACAAGTATTAGTCCTAGTAAACCAAAATACAGATACATAGACTTTTTCAAACAAACCACCTCTAATCCATAAATTTACATCAATAGGATAACCATAATCTATAAAATATAAACATGTGGACGGGTGAAGGGTGGTTGAAAAAAGTTGTTAAATAGCGTTTAAAATAAAGAGATGGGTATTTTTTGTGGAACAGTTCATTGTTCTTAAGTCCAATATTGGATATTTATTTCCTGATAGTGATATTCTTAAAATAGAAAAGAAAGGGGTAATTTCATGAGTAAATCAATTCCAGAAGTGACACTAAATGATGGTTTTGCTATTCCTGCTATCGGTCTTGGAACATTTAGACTTAAAGGCAGTGAAGGAGTGAATGCCATAACAAGTGCAATGGATATCGGCTATCGCTTAATTGATTCTGCGTATAATTATGAAAACGAAGGAACGATCGGGGAAGCAGTTAGACGAAGTTCTGTTCCAAGACAAGAATTGAAGATCACCTCCAAATTACCTGGCCGTTACCAAACGTATGATAAAGCTGTATCTACCATTCAAGAATCTCTTTATCGTGCAAATCTAGAATACTATGATCTGTATCTTATTCATTGGCCAAATCCAAAACAAGATCATTATGTGGAAGCGTGGCAAGCATTGATTGATGCTAAAAAATGGGGGCTGATTCGATCTATTGGTGTTTGTAATTTTTTACCGGAGCATTTAGAACGTCTAGAGAAGGAAACAGGTGTAAAGCCAAGTATCAATCAAATTGAATTACATCCGTTCTTTAATCAGGAAACACAACGAAAATGGCATGAAGCGAATAACATTACAACAGAGTCTTGGAGTCCATTAGCTCGAGCGAATGAAGTATTAGAAAATGAAACGATAAAAAAAATCGCTCACATTCATGATAAAACAATATCACAGGTTATTTTGCGTTGGCATTATCAGCTTGGCGCCATTTCCATTCCAAAATCCGCATCTCCAAATCGGCAACGTGAAAATATATCCATTTTTGATTTTTCACTAAGTGAAGAAGAAATGAGTACTATTGCAGGATTAACACGACCTGATGGAAGAATAAATGACCAAGATCCAGCAGTATATGAAGAATTTTAGTGGGTTTTGGGGGTCAGGTCCCTCGTCCCACCATGTGGGACGAGGGGTCTGACCCCTCAGCACCTCCTCCTCAGCACCCCCGGTTATTGGGACGAGGGGACTGACCCCTTGGTTGTTTTTTTGGTTAATGTGAAAAATGCGATGCTTCCTATTAGTGAGGTGCTGAACATTATTGTTCCCATTGGTATGGCTGTTTCTTCATTGATTCCGACTAGTGGAGAAACTAGTGAACCGAGTAGCAGTGGTAGCATGCCTAATACTGCGCTTGCACTTCCTGCGCGATGTCCTTGTTTTTCCATTGCTAAAGTGAATGAGCTTGTTAGAATCATCCCCATGGAAGTCATATAAATAAATATTGGGATTACAATCATTGGTAGCGGACCTTCTATAATGGTCATGATAAGCAGTATGGAAGTTGCACTGACTGCAATAATAACTGCAACTCGAAGCAGGCTTCTTTCGTGAATAATTCCTCCTAATCGCCCAATGATAAAACTACCGGTGATAATGGCAAGGCCATTGATTCCAAATAACACGCTAAATGCTTGGGGCGATACCTCATAAATTCCTTGATACACGAAGGGTGTTCCTGACACGTAAGCAAAGCTACCTCCGTGAATGAATCCGACTACTAACGCATACCCAATAAAGGAGCGGTCTTTTATCAAATTTCCCATTGTACGAATGGAATGTCCAACCGAGCTTGGTATACGTTTTTCAGGTGGTAGTGTTTCTTTTAATTTTACTGTGATAGTTAACACAATGACTACTCCAATAATGCTTAAAAAATGAAAAATAGTATGCCAACTTGCGAATGGTAACAATAAGATTGCTCCACCAGCCATTGGAGCAATCATTGGTGCTGTTGCGTTGATCACCATTAATAAAGCGAAGAATTTCGTCAGTTCTCTACCACTGAACACGTCTCGCACCACCGCACGAGATAGAACAATACCTGCAGATGCAGAAAATCCTTGTAGAAACCGTGCTATGACTAATGTTGTTATATTTGGTGCAAGGGAGCAAATAAGGGATGATAAGGCAAAGAACGAAATGGATATTAGTAATGGTTTTCTTCTACCATGGGCATCACTAATCGGACCGATAATCAATTGACCCGATGCAAGTCCAATTAAACAAGCTGTTAAACTAAGCTGCACAAGGGAAGCACGAGCACCTAAATCATCGGCTATTTCTGGAAAACTAGGTAAATACATATCTATATTAAGTGGACCTAATATGCCGAGCATACTGAGGAGGAAAGCCAGTCCTAAACGCTCTTTTCCTGATGGATTATGTAACATTTTGTATGAGCACCTTTCTATCTATCTACTAAAATAAATACAGTAAGTATAATCCAGAAAAAAATCCCTGTCCAATAATCGAAACTGGGACGGAGGGTCAGGTACCCTGTCCCATTTTTTTCATCGTAATTATGGTAACCTTATTATAGAATTTGTCTATGAAAAGAAGGTGATTATATTGAAGAAAAATGTATGGATTGTGCTTGTATTACTTATTCTTTTCACAACCGCTTGTGGCACTCAAGAAATAGATGATTCTGATAGTACGGAACAAACTACTGATTTTCCATCTGAAAAATCGGCTAATGATGAATCTATTACAGATGAAGAAAAGAAAGAAATCCTTCATGAAGATGCTGTTACCAATTATTTGCCTTTAACGTTTGAGATATTTGAACATGATACCGAATTAACAACCATTGCCTATCGATTATGGTTTGATCTTATGGGAGCGATGGAAGAAAGTGGACAGATTTCTGATGCGTTTTTCACGAGGTATAGTGTGTTGGAAGGGAACGAAGCGGAGTTTATCGCAGTTGTGGATTTTCAGGTTCATTTTCTAGAAGGGCAGGACACTTCAGACAGTGACCAGTCCGAGGCACAAGAAGAGAGAATTGTAGATGATATTGTTTGGAAGCTAACTATATCTAAGGAAAGCGAAAGTACATATACGTTGAAAAGTATTGAGCCATCAGCAGATAAATATATTGGTCTTCCTCCAATTCAAAGTATGGAGGAATATCAGGAGGAAGCCGGGATTGTTGTAGATGAAAACAATCGGTATGAAATTGTTGATGATATGTTACGAGTCACGTATAACAATGGTAGAGATTGGACGGATACCCCTGTTGAGATCAATACGTTATTTGAAGGAGAATATCAAGGGTCTAAAAGTAACCTGATAGATGGTAGTTACATGATTCATCCGGAAAGAACAGCATTTATTATAGGAGGGAATCAGGATTTGAGGATAACGTATTCCGAGGATCAAGGACAGACTTGGGAAGAAGCAACCGTAGCTGATCAGGTAGTAGGCGTTCGGATGCGGATCCTAGATTTTACGTCAGATCTTGTTGGATACGTAGTTGTAACTGCTGGACGTACGATGTCAAGTGAAGGTAATCTGATTTTTAAAACAACGGATGGAGGTAAAACATGGACGCAAGCAACGAGTGCTGAGGAAATGTCATTACTGACTGATGGTGGTTTTGTGAATGACGAATTAGGTTTCTTGTCATTCGGTTCGCATAAAACCGTGGATGAACCCCCGAGACCAATGCTTTATCGTACGGATGATGGAGCGAATAGTTGGGAAGAAGTAGAAATACCCATTCCCGAAGAATTTAAAGGGATTTTTACTGTAGCAGAAATGCCAATATTTCATGGAACTCATGGGACATTGCTAGTTAATCAAGGTCCAGAAGGGGATTATCTGGGTGGTAATGTCGTGGCAAAATTCATTTCTAGTGATAACGGGAAGACTTGGGATTTTTCTAGTTTGGTAGATCCGGATCATGTTCTATTACAATGATATTTAATTAAGCTAATGAGGTTTCCCCCTCAATAACTCGAATCAACAAAAAATGCCTCTCATTTATTATGGCGAAAAGAGAGGCATTTTTTGTATTTACTTATTCTCAACAGGAATCATAATCACAAATTCCGGATTCTCTGTATATGGATCCTGACTCATCGGGTATTTTTCAAAATGGGTTAAGTTACTAGGCGCATAGTCTTTATAGCCTTGTTCTTTGATCCATCTATAAATATTATTATACGATTGATCAATGCTTTGATGTGTATGATGCTCGCATGCAGCATAGGTTAATGTAGGTACAGACACAGATTCCATTCCAGGTGGTACTACCTCTACCTTTTCGACCTCAACTACGGCATAGTGCGTAAACCCTTCACTTCCAGAAACGGCATGGTAGGATAATCCGAGCATTGTTTCGGGATGTATGACGTGTGGGATTTCCTTAAGCCTCTCCTGAAATTCTTGATGGACTGCCTTTATGCTACCGGCCCCTGCTTCGGCAAAGGTTCCTTCCCATTTTAAACCGATTGCATGGAAGGCTTCCTTTGAAACAAGAGTAGCTTCATTCTTTTGTTCAACTGTCATAATCATTACTCCTTTTCATAAATTTAGTTTCATTATAATATATAAGTGTGACAGTTATTGTCATAATTTTATAAAAAGGTGAAAAAAATGCCAAAAACGCAACGGATGATTGAATTAATGATGCGGGTGTATGAGAAACAGCATTTTACGGTGAATGAGCTTGCTTTAGAATTCGGAGTTTCATATCGTACGATGCTTCGATATTTACAGGAATTGAGTGGACTTGGAGTTCCGCTATATTCTACTATGGGTAAAAATGGAGGCTACAGTGTTCTAAATACGAATGCGCAACAATCCTATGTTAACAAGTCTCAAAAAGCTATAACTCGAATAATCAAACCTGACATCCATGTTGTAGGTGTTGAAGTGAAGGCACCATTTACCGCAGTATATATGTCAGATACTATTAAACCACGTCTATGGGAGGAAATTTCCAAGCGCTCTCACGAGATTAAACATCAACGAAAACAAGCATCTTTTATCGGTGTGGCATTGAGTAAAAATCGAATTTACCATTACATTGCAGGAATTGAAGTTACTAAACCTGTCCAAATACCAGAAAGGATGGTTGGTATTACGCTACCTGCAAGAGAATATGCTTCCTACACACATGAAGGAGGAGGAACTAGAGAAAATACCGATCAAACCTACTTTTACGTCCTTGATAAATTAAGAAGCCAAGGACTTGATCATGATCCAGATGCATATAGTATGGAGGTACATGCGGACTTACGAACGAATAAATTTACGGTGTGTATACCCTTGCGTGATGAGTAGAGCAGAGGTGTGGCGTGGCGGATTTGAGAGGGGTCAGACCCCTCGTCCCAGCTCGAATGCTTTGAATAACCCTCAACTACTTGTATAATTGGAAACAATTATTAAAAAGAAATCTGGTGAAAACAGCTGTGAAAAAAATACACATCGCTTTATTCCTTATTATGATGGTATGGGGATTTAATGTGTCAGCAGTTAAAGTGTTGGTTGCCAACATTGATCCTATATTATTAACTGCTTTTCGTATCTTTATTGCAGGAATTTCCGTGCTAGTCATTTCAGCATTCTTAAAGATTCTTCGCTTGCCGACAAAACGGGAAATTTTTATTATTATGTTAATCTCTTTATTCAATGTCGTCTTACATCATATATTCATAAGTGTCGGTTTATCGAAAACATCCGGTGTAAATGCTGGCTTAATTGCCGGGACTACACCACTATTTACGATGATGCTTTCAATCATATTTTTAGGAAACCGTGTGACTCTGTTTCGGATCTCTGGATTTTTATTAGGATTTATTGGTGTAGCTATTACTTCCATTGCTGGAGACGGAGGGCTTGCTTCTATTTCCATTGGGGATATTTATGTACTTATTTCAATAATTGCTCAAGCCTATTCCTTTATTCTAATAGGTAAGTTAAATCCAACTTTCGATCCAAGATTATTAACGGGGTACATGCTTGTGTTCGGTTCAATCTTCATTTTTATCGTTAGCTTTTTTGAAGGGTCTCAAATAACCCAATTAACAAAATTGTGGAGCTGGGATTTAGGATTGGTCTTTCTAATTAGCGCAGTACTTGCAACAGCAGTTGGACATATGCTTTACAATTTTGCGGTAAAACAAGTCGGACCAGCTGATTCTGCCATTTTTATTAATTTCATTACGTTATCCGCATTACTAGGTTCAGCCTTATTTTTAGGAGAAAATATTCTATATCAGCATATAATTGGCTTAGTATTAATTGTGATCGGTGTGTTGATTGGATCAGGTGCAGTTGGGTACTGGTTTGGGAGGAAGCGACTTTAGGGGACAGACCCCTCGTCCCATTTTTAGATTTCTTAATTTTATTTTTTAACTCAACTCTACAATAGCGTTTTTTAATATTACTAAAATTAGTCGGTGGGTAATTAATTTTTCCTCTTAGATTTCGTATAAAATATGTATTTTAATAGTCTAGGTGTTTTTGACTGGGACTTTGAAATGAATTATCTTTATAGAAACGAAATCGTGGGACGAGGGGACTGTCCCTAAAAATGAGGTGATTGGTACATGCCGAGAAAGCTGAGAGAAAAAAGTGGTAGTGGGATTTATCATGTTATGATGAGAGGGGTTAATAGACAAAATATTTTTGAGGATGATCGAGATAGGTTTCGATTTATTGAAACGATTAAAAGGTATAAAGGTAGATGTAATTTTAACATTTTTAGTTATTGTTTAATGAATAATCACGTCCACTTATTAATGAAAGAAAATGAAGAATCCGTATCTAAAATTATTCAAAGAATGAGTACAAGCTATGTCTATTGGTACAATAATAAGTATGAACGCAGTGGGCATTTATTTGAAGGAAGGTTCAAGAGTGAACCTGTTGATTCGCTCACTTACTTTCTAACAGTAATTAGGTACATTCATCAAAATCCTGTAAAGGCAGGTTTAGCAAAGGACGTTCTTGCAAGTAAATGGACAAGCGCAAACGATTATTTTACTCCAAATACCTTCATAGATACTGAGTTCCTCCTCAATCAATTATCCTTAGACAGAAAGCAAGCGATCCATTATTATACAGAATATATGCAAGCAACAAATGATGACCAATGTTTAGATGATCATATAGAAGTGAAAGTTCCAGATACGCAAGTAAAGGACCAGCTTGCTGCGTTAGGAATTCCAAGCAGTAGTGTATTGCAAAAACTGGATAGAGATAAACGAAATGCGATTATAAGCGAGCTGAAAAGAATAAATGGAGTATCAGCTGGACAACTATCAAGAATTACCGGTATATCCAAAAGTGTGATAGTTAGGGTACGATGACGAGGGTTTGAGACAAGTGGGACGAGGGGTCTGTCCCCAAAAACCCTCAAAAAAATGGGACGAGGGGTCTGACCCCAAAAGACCCCCCAAAAAAAAGTGAAACTTTTTTTAATGGGTGTGCGTATTACATAAAAAGCTTATTAAAGCATATATTTGTGAGGTGATGCTATGGGGTTATTTTCAAAGCTCTTTTCTAAGAATAAACAAAGTGAGACTGCACCGAAGGAACGAACTGTTTTATCCATCAAGGTTGGTGACATCGTTACTTATGATCTAGTGGACTATGAAGTGGTGGGGAAGATCACTTACCGAGATGGAAATTATGAATGGTATGGGTATCAGTTACTGGAAGGAAATGATATAATTTGGTTATCAGCTGAAATGGATGATGAGCTAGAATTAGGCATTTACAAGAAAATTCAGTTGCCAGTTTCCAAACCTTATCCAAAGGAACTCATGTATGAAAACAAAACCTATTATTTGGAAGAATCAGGTTCAGCTAGAGTAACTGGAGAAGGAAGAAGTTCGAATCTCAGTGGAACAGTTACAGAATACGCCGAATATACCAATGAGGATGAAACAAATTATATTAGTTTGGAATCATGGGGAACCGAGGTGGAAGCAAGCTACGGATACCCAATTGATCCATATGAAATCAAAATTATGGCAGGATCGGTTTAAGATCCAGAATCTATTATATATAAGGAGGAACATAACATGTTTAAATTTTTTAAACGAGTAAAAACGGTAGTAAGCTCAGAGTTGAATTCAATGCTGGACAAAGCAGAAGATCCAGTTAAAATGCTGGATCAGTTTATGCGTGACATGGCTGAGGATATTCGTGAGGTGGAAGCAGCTGTTGCAAAACAAATTGCGAATGAGAAAATGCTTAAGCGAAAAGCTGATGATGCCAACGCCATGGTGGAAAAAAGACAGAAACAAGCGGAACAAGCGATTGAGGCAGGTAATGATGATTTAGCACGTCGCGCACTACAGGATAAAAAAGACCATGAATCAACGGCTGTTTCTTTAAATGAGTCGTGGGAACGAGCTAAAAATGATTCTGATATGCTAAGAACCAAATTAGATGAAATGAAAAAAGAATATCAAGAAATGAAGCTGAAAAAGGATTCCTTAAAAGCACGTGCAGAATCTGCAAAAACTCGTACTAAAATCAACCGTACGATGTCATCTATTGGTGGTGACGAGTCTGCACAAGGTTTCGAACGCATGGAAGAAAAAGTGATGCGATTTGAAGCGGAAGCAGAAACAAGTGAGGACCTGTCACAGCAAAGTCGTACACTTGATGATGAGTTTGAAGATATGAACAAGAACAGTGGTGTCGATGATGAATTAGCAGCATTGAAAGAAAAAATGAATAAAAAATAAAGGCAGGTAGAAATGGAGCAGTATTAAAAATTTTGGAGTACTGCTCCTTCTGTTAAGAGAGGGGGATTGATTTGTGTAAAAAACAGATGTTACTTATAGGGCTTTTATTCCTGCTTATTCTATTAGCTGCGTGTTCTTCACGAGGAATGGATCAAGGTGGATCCATTACGGCAGAAGATATTCCGGAAGAACCTCAAAAAGATGAAATCACAGATACAATTAATAACTCTAAAAACTATGAAATTGATGATGTGATTGAGGCTAATTTTCCAAGAATGGTAACGGTGGAGGGGGATTCCAGTAACGCGGAAGTCTATGCCACACAGCAGTTTGGGCTTTCAGAGCTTAGTTCTGTACTTTCTACAGCAATTAAGCCGGAGGAAGTCAGTGATGTTAAGGATAATCAGCAAATATTAATTTATCCAGATCATTTCCTTACTTTGAGGGAAAGTGATGCGGATCAAGATGTACTATTGATCGAGGTTGCAAGTGACGAGTTTGTCGAACGCAATTATTCGTCGAATTTTTTAAGTACATATTTTTCCATTCGACTATTAGAAAGTATGTTAGGTGTAAATAATTGGGGAGGTCGCTCTTCAGGTGGATACACAGGTGTAGGCGGTATGGGTGATACTCCTGGCCGTGGAAACACGACATTTAGAGGGGGCGGCCCCGGAACAGGTAAATAAAGGGAAGGTGATAAAATGGAACCATTTGTATCAACGTTAGTTTATTTTCTCATATCTGTAGTAATTGTTTTAATTGGTTTATTCATTTTTGAGATTATTACTCGAAAATATAAGGATATGGAAGAAGTGAAAAAGGGGAATCATGCTGTTGCGTTATCCATCGTTGGGAAGATTATTGGAATCTGTATTATCCTATCGTTTGCGATCTATAATAGCAATGTGATTTATGAAACGATCATTTGGGGTGTTTATGGAGTGGTTTTACAAATGATCGCATATTGGATATTCGATTTATTTACTAGAAACTTTTCCGTCGAAGAGCAGCTGAAAAATAATAATGTTGCAGTTGGAATTATATCGATGGGTGTATCGATTGGGTTGGCGCTAGTTATCGGCGCATCTATTACGTAATATTTACAACCAACGGCCAGGCAATTGCTTGGCCGTCTATTATTATACGCTTAGGTTGATGGTGGAGTGGATGAAATTTGAAGGAAGCAGCAATGAGACAAAGTAAGATTATTTATTGGTCATCGGGAATTGTATCAATTTGCGGGATTATATTTGAAGTATTATTCGGTGCTTTAGGGTCTTACATATTAGGTGATGGCGTTAAGCAATATACGCTGACGATATCTCTTTTCCTGACTGGTATGGGAATTGGTGCTAGTTTAAGTGAAAGATTTATGAAAAATTTAATCATTACGTTTGTGTGGATTGAGTTTGGTGTTGCTATCATCGGTGGGTTTTCTAGTTTTACCATGTTCGGGATCACAGCCTTTGCACCAGCTGGAACCGATGCTTTTTACTTATATTTTATTACGTTATTAGTCGGCGGATTAACAGGGGTTGAACTGCCAATCTTGATCCGGAAGGCAAATGAAATAGGTGTTACATTAAATAAAAGTACGGCACGAGTTCTATTTTCGGATTATGCTGGTGGATTAATTGGCGGATTATTGTTCGTCTTCTTGTTCCGACCTTATTTCGGTATGGTAAAAACAGCATTTTTGGTCGGATGTATTAATTTAATCGTCGCATTAATCGTTCTATGGTTATTCCGAAAAGAGATCCGCCGTTTTGCAGTACATGCTGTTTTCGGATTATGTATTGGGGTTTTATTATTTTTAGGGTTGTTTTTTGGGGAAGAGATGGCGTTTCGATTTGAACAAAAGCTTTATAAGGACCCTATCATTCATATGGAAGATTCCAGTTATCAAAAAATCACGTTAACCCAAGACCAAGCGGACGTACGACTCTATTTAGACGGGGCTTTGCAATTCAGTTCCATCGATGAGTATCGTTATCATGAAGTGCTTGTTCATCCAACGATGGCATATGCGCAAAATCCGGAAAATGTATTAATACTTGGTGGTGGAGATGGTGTTGCTGCCAAGGAAATTCTTAAATATGAAGAAGTAAAGAATATTACTCTTGTGGATTTGGATCCTGCTGTTGTGGAGTTAGCAAATTCGAACCGGCATTTATTAGAGGTCAATGAAGGCGCATTACAATCTGAAAAAGTGCATGTCGAAAATAGAGATGCTTTTCAGTTTTTAGAGGAATCCTCGGAGTGGTTTGATGTCATTATTGTCGATTTACCGGATCCTAATAATGAGAGCTTGAACAAGCTGTATACGACGGAATTTTATTCATTGATGCGGAATCATTTAGCCCCAGGTGGAGCAGCAATGATTCAAGCAACAAGTCCGGTCTTTGCGACAGAAGTGTATTGGACGATATCGGAAACCGTTGCAGCAACGGGATTATTTATTGAAAATTTACATGTGGATGTGCCGAGCTTTGGGAATTGGGGATTTGTCATGGCAAGCCGAGAAGCGATTGATCTAGATGAGCTGGAAATTTCGGTTCCGACTAAATTTATAACAACGGGCATGGTTCCATCCTTAACCGCATTTGGCAAGGATGAAGATCAGGAAAATCTAAACATAGAATTAAAACCGAATTCATTAATCGACCCACATTTGATTCAAATATATGAGAAAGCTTGGGAAAATTATTAGGGGTCAGGTCCCTTGTCCCATTGGGACGAGGGACCTGACCCCCTAAACCTCTTGACAAGTTAAAATATAGGGGCTATAATTCAATTTATAAAATGTCCGTAAGATTATTGAATACAGTCTCATATTCATTTACTTTAGCAGACAATTAATTATTATTGATTGAATGAAAAAGTAATTGTAGTTGAGGATTAAGATCATAATAAGACGGCATATTTCATTTCTCTGATTATAATTGAGAAAGGAAATATGCTGTCTTCTTTTTTTGGAGGGATGGTTTATGCGAGAAACGAAACAGACGAAAGGTTCGATGGAAGCCGAACTTAGCAGAGCTTTAACCCAATGGGAAAAAGAATACTTGGGACGAGGTTCTGTCTCAGTAAAAACAGATATTCTTAGGGATATGATTATTGTCGTTTTAAAAGGCATATTGACACCTGCGGAATATAAGCTTTGTGACACGAAGGAAGGAATATTATCTTTAAAGAGAATAAGGTGTGATCTAGTAGAAACTGGTCGAGATCAATTAGACCAATTGATAGAAGAAATTACTGGAGAAAAAGTTACAAGTTTCCACACTGATATAAGTACCCGGGCTGGTGAAAGGGTAATGATTTTTAGATTATCCAGTAATATACAAAAAGAATTACAATCTTAATAGAAATGGGAGACCTTCAAAACATGGAACATGAGTTGAAGGTAAACCGGTATTTTCAAAGGCAATGTACGATATCATTGTCCTTTGAGGGTACCGGTTTTTTGTTCGAAAAAATCTAAATGGGAAAAATAGAACAGAAAGGGAATACGGATATGATAAATTTGATGAACTTAAATATGGAAATAGCATTCTTTTTTTCTCTTATTATTTCTCTACTAAGTTCGTTGTTATTTCTGCATCCACGGGTACCGATAGGTTTTGTGCGTATTCATATTATGATTTGTGCTATACCTCCAATAATTGCTCTCTTAAATATTGTTATATCTAATGGAGGAGATTTTGGACCTTGGTATCTTGACTCCCTAGCATGGCTGATGACACTGTTTGTTTTAACAATCGGTTTCATCATACAGCGCTACTCAGTACGCTATTTGCTAGGAGATAGGGCTTATCGAAAGTATTTTTCACTTTTCACATTGACAACCGGAGCAGCAGCAGTTTCTTGGTTAAGTAATGATGTACGTTTGCTAGTGCTTTGTTGGGGTGTGACACTTTTTGGGCTAACCTTACTTATAAGGGTAAACAAAAAATGGCAGCTTACGAAAATTGCATCTGATCGATCTGGTCGATTATTTGCAATCAGTTGGATAGCCTTGTTAGTAGCAGTGCTCTGGCTATCACAAATTACGGGACAATGGCAACTATCACATGCCCTTAGCAATAGTAATCTAGATAAAGTTAATTCTTGGGAGGGGACAGGAATAATCCTGTTGTTGGTATTGTCAGTGATGATTCCCGCAGCTCAGTGGCCCTTCCATCGATGGTTGATTGAATCCATGGTTGCTCCGACACCTGTTTCTGCTGTTATGCATGCAGGATTAGTAAACGCAGGAGGTATTCTACTGACCCGATTTGCCCCTCTTTTTGATGGAGGTATAGCTCAAATATTATTACTCATTCTAGCTAGTATTTCAGTTTTACTAGGTACAGGAATGATTTTGGTTCAGGTGGACTATAAAAGGCAATTAGTGGCTTCGACAATTTCCCAAATGGGATTTATGCTCATTCAATGTGCACTAGGTGCCTATTTGGCAGCGATTATTCACCTTATCATGCACGGATTGTTCAAAGGTGCCCTATTTTTACAGGCTGGTTCTGCAGTACCACATGCGTCTAGCCCAAAGGGTATAACACGGTGGTCGTTTACTAGTAGTATTATGGGGATTTTAGTAGGTTTAGTATTTTGGTTATATGCTCCTGGGGATGGTTATCAATTAATAAGTGCGCTCATACTAGGAACTTCATTTTCATTATCCTGGACACATCTTGTAGCCTTTGGAGATGGGTGGATTGGTCGAATGACAGGATTTATCCTATTAGGAGCAATGCTAATGGTATATATTACGGTTCATTCCTTCTTCTATGAATTGATGTATGAAACAATTTCCTATGGAATCCAACCACCTCTGATTGTGGTTGTACCAATTATATGTTTGTTATTGTTTACATGCCTTTTGGTAGCTTGGATAGCCCGTAATCGATCTTCAGTTACTTTCATGATTATCTATCTTTGGCTTATAAAATTGGGTGAGCCTAAACCTGATTTAGTTGAAAGTCATCCAACATATCTTGCACAACTTTTATCTCAAGGGGGTAATAAAGGATGAATGTAACATCTGCCATACCGAAAGAATCGGTTAATTTGCAAAAGGACCGATTACCTTCGACTATTTCAGAGCTTAACATTAGTGTGTTGGTAAAGTCAGCTAGTCATGTAATCGCACCACTTTGGCCAATTTCTACATTTGCAGCTCGTAATCCATGGATGGGGTTGGAGAATCAACCGTTTGATGAGGTCGCAACTTGGCTTAAAGAAACTCGTCATGTGGATATTTATCCTAGTTCGTCTATGTTACATGCTGCAAAACAACGAGGTGAGATTAATCATAACTTCATAGATTTAGGTTTACAACAGTGGATTGATAGTCAATCTTTAAATATCCCACGTGAAGTGGCAGAAGAGTTTTGTAGATCTTCACTTCAGTTAGACGAACTACCAGATAACTTGTTGTCATCACCTGAAATAAAGAGCCTAGCGGAAAAAGCAAGTAACTTTAATCAGAAAAAAAATAAAAAATACACACTTAAACCATTAAGTTACTATTTGGAACAACAGGGTGGTGAAAAAATTGCCCACACTCTTGATTATCAATTAATAAAGTGGTGTAAGTTGTACTTGGATGAATCCGAGGTAGCATGGGGACTTCCAAATCGCGAAAAGGGTTTCTATTATGCATGGCGAAGTATTGTTGAATATGATCCCGGATTAAGTCGTACGCAACGCAACCTATTAAAAGAATGTCATTTAGAACCTGAATCTGCTTTAAAAGAAGCATTGGTGGCACTAGATATACCTTATTCTGAGGTCGAGGAATACCTTAAGGCTCATTTACTTGCTTTGCCTGGGTGGGCTGGAATGATGCTGTGGCGATCACAACAATCAACAAAAGAAAGTTCACTTTTGACAGAATATTTAGCTGTTCGATTAACTATGGAATGGGTCTTAATGAAGTCTTATCTTCCACTACCGTTACCTTTTGAAAGCACAGAAAAAATGGTGAATAAAAAACAGCTTATTGCCGCTTGGATTCACTGGGGAAATATATCAGTCGAAGCATGGTCAAAGTTGTCTTCTTCTGAACAAAATGCGCGATTGTTGCTAGCCAATCGGTTTAATGAAAGTGTTCGCAGAAGAATTTGGTGGGAAGCCTGGGAAAAAACGTATGAGAATCAATTAAGTAAAAAAATGAAATCCAAAAAGATTGGTACCGATGTATCCACCCCTCCATTGGCACAATTTATTTTTTGTATTGATGTACGTTCAGAGCCATTTCGTCGTCAATTGGAAAAAACAGGTCCTTTTGAGACATATGGAATGGCTGGATTTTTTGGATTACCCATTGAGACAAGTAATCTCGGTAGTCAAGAAGCCCATCCATCATTACCGGTAATACTAAAGCCACAACATAGAGTCAAAGAATCTTCATTAGGGTCAAACAAATCCTACCAACAGCGTTTGCAGATAGGGAAATCTATAAATTATGCCTATAAAACAATGAAACAAAACCTTTTTGCAAGCTTATTACTACCTGAGGTAAGTGGACCATGGTTAAGTTTAAAGATGATTGGTCGTAGTTTTGCGCCCCGGGGTATAGGTAAAACAACGAGAAGGTTAAAGAATGCATGGTTGCATAAGCCTCAAACAGAACTCACCATTGATCAGGAAGAGGCATCTGAAACAGAGTTAACGGTTGGTTTTTCTGATGAAGAAAAAGTAAACTACGTACGGCAAGCTTTAAAAACGATAGGACTTACATCTGATTTTTCTCCATTAGTGGTTATTTGTGGGCATGGAAGTCATAGTACGAATAACCCTTATGCTTCTGCGCTTGACTGTGGTGCGTGTGGAGGAGCGTCTGGAGAATTTAATGCTAGAGTCTTAGCAACATTATGTAATCTCCCAAAAGTAAGGAAGATCCTAGGGGATGAAGGCATATGGATACCTGAAGATACGGTTTTCGTAGCTGCTGAGCATATAACTACAATTGATGAATTACGATGGCATTATGTTCCGGAGCTTTCAAGTAAAGCTAATGAAGCATTTCTTTGTGTCAATGAAGCATTACCAAAGGTTGTTCACCATGCGAATGCCGAGCGATTATCGAAATTACCTAATCTTGGTTCTGGTCTTAGAAATCCCAAAAATGAGGCAGAACGCTTTGCTGAAGATTGGAGTCAAGTACGACCAGAATGGGGGTTAGCACGTAATGCATCGTTCGTCATAGGACGACGAACAATTACCAAGGGGTGTGATTTGGAGGGAAGAGCGTTTCTACATGATTATGATTGGACAAAGGATGAAGATGGTTCTATTCTCGCTAATATCATTGCTGGACCAGGAACGGTTACTCAATGGATTAACTTACAATATTATTCATCCACTGTTGCTCCTTATTACTACGGTAGTGGGAACAAAGCAACTCAAACAGTTACTTCTGGTATCGGCATTATGCAAGGGAACGCTAGTGACTTGCTGACAGGACTTCCTTGGCAATCTGTCATGCAGTCGGATGATGAGTTATATCATTCACCATTACGGTTGTTGGTGGTAATTGAAGCACCACGTCAGTACGTAAAACGTTTGCTAGAGAATGATCCAATATTTTACCGAAAAGTGAAGAATGGATGGCTTCGACTTGCAAATGTTGATTCAGAAGGAAACTGGCAAAGCTGGTCTAACCAAGAAATCTAAAAATGTGTGGAGGCTATGTTATGAGTGATAAGAAAATATTAATTGTTACTGGAATGGAAAATAAGGTGGAACAATTATTTAGGAAAGATTTCAATCTTCATCCAAAAGATATGTTAGTTTTAAAAAGGTTCGAACCAACAATTACAAATACTTCCTGTGATTTGATGCGTGATATCATATTTGCAGTCCATCAGGAAGAAGTGAAGGAAATTGTTATTGTTGACACCAAGAGTAACCAAGAAAAGCTTGAGGCTATGAAACTTTTACTAGCAAAACAACATGAGAACCAAGGATTTAGTAAGAAAATAGAGCAATTTATAAATGAAAATACAAGTAATACAGATAATAGCGATACTATTGTACAAAGAATACAAAAGAGTGTAAAAATTATCCTTGATCATNTCTTTAGACCCCTCTTTAGACCCCTCTTTAGACCCCTCTTTAGACCCCTCTTTAGACCCCTCTTTAGACCCCTCTTTAGACCCCTCTTTAGACCCCTCTTTAGACCCCTCTTTAGACCCCTCTTTAGACCCCTCTTTAGACCCCTCTTTAGACCCCTCTTTAGACCCCTCTTTAGACCCCTCTTTAGACCCCTCTTTAGACCCCTCTTTAGACCCCTCTTTAGACCCCTCTTTATAATTTAGAAAATTGACATTATTAATTCTATTGTTCTATAATTGGTTCCAAGTTGGGATTTGGGACGGGGGGACTGACCCCTAAATGAATGGGAGGTATGAAAGTTGGATAGTAGTTCTTCTATTAATCATGATCAAGCGTTTCGGCAATTAATAAGGCGGAAGAATTTTTTTCGTTTAGTCATATCTTCAAGTCTATTAGTCTTTTATTTATTCACTCCATTGCTATTGCCCATTCTATTTAAAAAAGATTTTATTATATTTTCATGGATTTTTTTATTTTCGTTGTTTATCCTAACTTGGTTATTGGGATACATATATTGGAGACATGCCAGCGTGTTCGAACGGAAAATACAAGAGCTACTAAAAAAGAAAGATAAATAGCGGGGTATCTCTATGAATATGACGTATTTTATTTTTTTCCTTGCCATTGTTGTTGGGACACTTATTATTACACACTGGGCTGCAGAACGGAGTAAAACGACACATCAATTTTATGTTGCATCCGGAAGCTTGACAGGGTTTCAAAATGGCATGGCGATTGCTGGTGATTTTATTAGTGCAGCCTCCTTTTTAGGGATTGCTGGATTAGTAGCTTTCTATGGCTATGATGGATTTTTATATGCAACTGGTTTTCTAGTATCCTATATTATCTTACTCTTTTTAATTGCTGAGCCGGTGCATCGTTTAGGTAATTATACAGTTGGGGACGTAATCGCAGCACGTTTTCCTGGTCGTCGAATACGGTTTATGGTTGCAGTAATTGGAATATTGATTTCCATTTTATATATGATTCCACAGCTGGTCGCATCTGGTCTTTTAATCCGCCTCTTACTTGGTGTGGATTATTCAGCGTCGGTCTGGATTATTGGAATATTAATGACCGTGTATGTTGTCTTTGGTGGCATGGTTGCAACTTCCTGGGTGCAGATTATAAAAACGGTACTCCTAATGTCAGGTACGTTGTTGTTAGTTTTTATCCTATTATCGTGGATTAAGTGGGATATACCCGTATTATGGAACCAAGCTACAGATAAAAGTCCACTCGGAGAACAATTTTTTCATCCTGGAAATTTATTTGATCATCCATTAGAAACTCTTTCTCTAACATTATCCTTAATTTTAGGAACTTCTGGTTTGCCTCATATTTTAATTCGATTCTTAACGGTGAAAAATGCCTCTGGAGCACGTATTTCGGTTATGTCAGCAACATGGATAATTGGACTTTTTTATTTGATGACACTGGTTTTAGGTATTGGTGCCATTGCTCTGGTTGGCTGGGATAGTCTGATGCAGGCTGACGCAAGCGGTAATTTAACGGCGTTACTCTTGGCGGGGGTATTGGGCGGTGATTTTCTCGTTGCATTTGTGATGGCAGTTGCGTTTGCAACCATTATTGCTGTTGTAACAGGTCTTATATTTGCAGCGACATCATCTTTTGCTCATGATATTTACTTCCACATTTTTAAAAATAAACAGGCTGATGAAAAGGAACAGCTTTTCGTTGCGAGGATAACGGCAGTAGTGGTTGGGTTTTTATCGATTTTTCTTTCACTTGGAATGGAGGAAAGTAATGTTGCCTTCTTAGTTTCCTTAACATTTTCCGTTGCAGCAGCTACGATTTTCCCATTGTTATTATTCACATTTTATTGGAAGCGTTTTAATTCATCCGGGGCATATACAGGATTGGTTACTGGCTTTTTCGTTTCTATCGTATTGGTCGGATTAGGACCTGAGGGATTTTCTGTATTTTCTCTCTATAATCCAGGTATTATTGCAATTCCGTGTGGATTCATAGGTGCGGTAGCTGGAACATTTTTAACGAAAAAGCAACATGATGAACATTTTGAGGAAATAACAGTACGAATACACACTGGAAATGGGGGTCGTTAATTCATGATTGAGCTAACGATAATCTTACTTCAACGAATTGGTCTGTTATTACTCATTGCTTTTATGTTAACTCGAATTCCTCGTTTCCGTTCGTTACTAGATCGAGATATTACGGTAAAAACGGTTATCTACTATGCGTTGGTTTTTGGTTTAATGGGAGCTATCGGTGCTCATGTAGGTGTCATGATGCAAGGTGATGATTTAATGATGCAGGCATTAGTTCTAGAGGTTCAAGATGATGTCGTGCTCATTGAATTTAGTTTTGTTGTTGTGATGATCGCTGGTCTTTTAGGTGGACCATTTGTTGGACTAGGAGCAGGAATGGTGTCGGGTCTTTATGTAGCATTATTAGGTGGTGATGGTTGGCTAGCGAATAGTTTGATTAATCCACTTGCAGGATTGATTACTGGTTGGACAGGGCAGTTTTTTTCCGAGGAAAGAGTCATTGCACCTAATAAAGCATTATTCATTGGAATTTTTCCACCAGTATTATATATGGGCTTGCTGTTAATCTTTTTACCAAACCCCGAATCGGGTGTTGAGATTGTGAATACGATTGGAATTCCGCTAGTTATTACGATTTCGGTCGCATTAGCCATTTTTACGATGATGATTCGAGTTGCTTTAAATGAAACAGAAAGAGAAGCAGCATTGGAAACAAATCGAGCCTTATCGATTGCAGAAAAGGCATTACCATTGTTAAGGGAAGCACCATTGTCGGACAATGCCTGTAAACTAGCCCAATTACTATATGATGAATTGGAAGTAGCGGCAATTTCGATTACGGACAGAGGTAGAGTTCTTTCTCATGTTGGCCTTGGCGGTGATCATCATCGAATCGGTGAGCCGTTAAAAATGCGGCTTTCTCGTAAAGCAGTAGAAGAAGGAGAAATTCAAATCGCTTATGAGAAAAAAGATATTCATTGTAGATTGGATACATGTCCACTTCAAACAGCAATTATGGTTCCTATTTATCGTTCAGGAGATGTCATTGGATTAATAAATTTATATTTCCAGCATTCCCAACAGATACGTCAAGTTGAGATTGCATTGGCAAAAGGTTTAGGTACCATTATTACCAATCAAATTAATGGATTTGAGGCAGAACGTATGAAGAAGTTGCTAAAAGAGGCGGAATTACGTAACTTGCAAGCTCAAATCAACCCACATTTTCTATTTAACACGTTTAATTTAATTCACTCGTTGTTACGGGTTAATCCAGAACAAGCCCGACACATTCTTGTACAATTAAGTCAATACATGCGTGCTAATTTGAAAATTGCCAGTGAGTCGCTGATCCCTTTGCAACATGATTTGGAGCATTTGTATGCTTACTTAGAAATAGTTAGAGCAAGATTTCCCGATCAGATTAGGATAAACATGAACATTGAAAACGGATTGCAGGATGTGTATATTCCTCCAGCGACATTACAACCATTAGTGGAGAACTGTGTACAACATGGTCTAAAGAAGATGGAGAATGGGGAAATAGAGATAAAAGCTATGAGAAGGAACGAGACCGTTTATTTTGAAGTAACGGATAATGGCCATGGGTTTCCGGATGAGATGATATCTGTACTTGGTAAGGAACCTTTTCACCTTGAAAATGGTAATGGAACTGCACTTTTTAATATCAATCAAAGGCTAAAAGGATTAATGGGAAATCAAAGTGCACTGCATTTTGAAAATTTGAATGAGGGAAGTAAAGTTTCATTCTCTCTACCTTTACACTCATGAATGAAATAGGGATGGAATACATATAAGTCAACGAAACTCAATAGATTCTCTAGAAGAGGTGTTTAAATATGAGAATAAACGTAATGATAGCAGAGGATGAACGGTTAGCAAGAGAAGAGTTAGCGTATCTCTTGCAGCAGGAAGAGGAAGTAATATTATGTCCAAGTGCAGAGAATGGAGAGCAATTATTATCGTTCTACCAGGATTACCACCCAGATGTGATTTTTCTTGATATTCATATGCCAGGTTTGACAGGTATAGAGGTGGCTGAAACTCTTCGGACCGAACAAAAAAATGGTGGTCCGCTAATCGTTTTTACGACCGCCTATGATTCTTATGGTGTACAAGCATTCGATCTTCAGGCAACAGACTATCTTCTCAAACCATTTGACCATGATAGATTTCAGGTTGCCATGAAGCGGATACGTGCAGCACTCCATCCAAAAGAAGTTGTTAAACCGAAAGTAGATAAAATAGTATTAACTGTCGATGAAAAAATGGTCGTTATCGATCCGAAACAAATTGGTTTTGCCGTTCGAGAAGGGCGAGTGCTAAAAATACATACGTTAAAAAACGATATTATGGAAACAAGAATGAACTTGAATGAATTGGAGGATAAATTAATAGGCTATCCATTTTATCGGCCCCATCGTAGCTACTTAGTTAACATAGATGCAATTAAGGAAATCAGCCCATGGTTTAACGGGGCATATAACCTAGTGATAAAAGATACAAACAAATCCGAAATCCCCTTAAGCCGAACAGCAGCCAAAGGCCTCTTTGACGTCCTGCAAAGGTGAAGAGATGGAGGGGATGGGGGTTGATGGGACGGAGGGTCAGACCCCTCGTCCCATCAGGTACGTCTCCTAAAGTGGGACGAGGGACCTGACCCCTAATCAACAATGTCGTTTAGATATGAATTTATACATTTGAAACAGGCTTAGCGACATTTGGGATGATAATAAAAATTGAATAGTTTGAATTTTATATACTGAATATACAGAAGATATCCAGTATTTTTTTGTGGTTTTAATGTAAGCGTTTTCTTTATGGAGGTGGTAGTAGTTTAAGAGGTATTGCGTATTTTTTCTATCAAGGGGGGAGTATTTACCTTTGTTGATTTAAGTTTACTTTTATAAGGAGGTCTTTAGGTTGGAAAAATCAGATGCTTATAAAACGCTTGATGATAAGCAAACACGATACTGGAAGAAAAATGTGAAGTTAATAAGTATCCTACTAACTATTTGGGCTATTGTTGGATTTGGGGGAGGAATTCTGTTTGCAGAACCATTAAATAAAGTTCAATTTTTTGGTGTATCACTCTCCTATTGGATTGCTCAACAAGGTGCTATTTTAGTGTTTATTTGTTTGATTTTGTCCTATGCAATACGGATGGATAAATTGGATAAGGAATATTTAGAGGAATTAAAGAAAGAGCAGAAAAAAATAGGATAAGAGGGAGGGATAGCTTTTGAGTGTAGAATTTATTACGATTACGTTAGTTATAATAACCTTTGCAATATATACAGGAATTGGTTGGTGGTCAAGGGTTCGTGATACATCTAATTTCTATGTTGCAGGACAAAATGTACCAACTGTAGCTAATGGTGCGGCAATCGCAGCTGACTGGATGTCTGCAGCCTCGTTTATATCGATGGCCGGCTTGGTTGCCTTTTTAGGCTTTGATGGAACAATTTATTTAATGGGTTGGACTGGTGGATATGTTCTTTTGGCGTTATTACTAGCACCATATTTACGAAAATTTGGAAAGTTCACTGTACCTGATTTTATCGGAGATCGTTTCTATTCCAGTAATGCCCGTGCTGTTGCAGCGATTGCCACCATATTTATTTCACTAACCTATATCTCTGGCCAAATGCGTGGGGTTGGAATTGTCTTTAGTCGTTATTTGCAAGTTGACATTATTGTTGGTGTACTAATCGGAATGGCTATTGTAGGTTTCTTTGCTCTACTTGGAGGAATGAAGGGTGTAACATGGACACAAGCTATTCAATACTTTGTCATTATTATTGCTTTCATTATTCCTGCAGCTGCTATTTCCTTTCAATTAACGGGAAATCCCATTCCACAGTTAGCACTTACTGGAAGTGACATAGTCGATCGACTCGGGCAAATTCAAGTAGATCTTGGCATGACGGAATATATGTCTCCATTTACGGATTTATCGCTATTAAATGTTTTTATGATAACTCTGGCATTAATGGCAGGAACGGCAGGTTTACCACATGTGATCGTCCGTTTCTATACGGTTAAAAGTGTTCGTTCTGCTAGATGGTCGGCAGTTTGGGCGATCATTTTTATTGCATTGCTATATTTAACTGCTCCAGCAGTCGGGGCGTTTGCAAAGTATAATTTAATAGACACGATCGCCGGCGAACCATTAGAAGACATACAGAATATTGAGTGGGTGGAAAAATGGGAAACAACAGGATTATTACAATTTAATGATTTGAATGGCGATGGAATCGTTGATTTTACTGGTGGTGACGATAACGAGGTTGTTATTGATGGAGATATTATCGTTCTCTCCACCCCGGAAGTGGCAAATCTTGCACCATTTATTATTGCCTTAGTTGCCGCAGGTGGTCTGGCAGCAGCACTATCGACAGCTTCTGGTTTATTAATTACGATGACAAGTGCCGTTTCGCATGATATATATTATCGTATTTTTAATAAGCAGGCATCAGAAAAACAACGGCTACGGGTTGGTCGTCTTACGTTGTTGGTTGCCTTATTAATTGCTGCATATGTTGGGATCAATCCACCAGGGTTTGCTGGTGAAGTGGTTGCACTAGCATTTGGTCTAGGAGCGGCGAGTCTTTTCCCTGTTATTTTACTCGGTATTTTTGATAAACAGATGAATAAAGAAGGGGCAGTTGCTGGTATTTTAACAGGTTTGATCTTTACTCTTGCGATGATTGGTATGATTCTATCGCAATCTATTTTCGGTACAGATCAGCCAATTCTAGAAAGCTTTTTCGGTATTAATGCGCAAGGTGTTGGCGTAATTGGTATGGTACTGAACTTCATTGTAAGTTTCATTGTCTCTCGTAATACGGCAGCTCCACCGCTAGAAATTCAGCAGTTAATTGAGAATGTAAGAGCACCGGAAGTTGATGAAGATAGTGAAATAGCTGCTGGAAAAGAAGAATAAGAATTTAATAGACATATATGATACAGGCCATATCGATGGTTTGATGTCGGAAAGGAGGCAGGAAGCATGAATTGGACCATAATTATAGCAGTGTGTATTGGCGTATTTTACTTCCTACATCCGTGGATGAATTTGAAAACTTTTCAAAAAGTAATTGGAATTACGCTGTTTCTAGAGGTATTCTATCTGGTTGGACATTATGTGATGAGTTGGCCATTTCCGACACCAATCGTTCTTGCGCAATTGTTTGTCGTTTCTGGGATGGGGGTAGCCTTAGGTGTTTTCTTCTCACGCCTTTGGCCACTACCACCTCATAAAGGTTTTGAACGCATTTTCCGTACATTTTTATTAGTCATCCCAGCCTTAGGGTTTGGAATGGGACTTCAAGTACTATTACAAGGCGCCCAAGCAACACAGGCTATTTATCTGATATTCGCATGTGCAGCATGGTTAGGATCAGGGCACTTTGTACGTAGGGAATTAGTGGGGACAGACCCCTCGTCCCACGCTCCTAAGGTACAGTAGGGGTCAGACCCCTCGTCCCAACTCCATATCAGTACAAGGAATACAAAAACAGGATTGCATTCAATGCAGTCCTGTTTTTGATTGCGTTGAGAGGAGAGAAGTTTAAAACCTCTTCCTTCTCCTTATAACTGGGACAGTGGACCTGTCCCCTCGTCCCACTATTACGAAGAACACATGGATTGATGAAAAAAGGAAAAAATCCTTAGATAGTCAATCATTGGAAGAAAATGAGGAACACATACATAATTTGAAAGACATTATGAACCCATTTCAAGTTCGGGAAATATTAGAGCAATTAGCGGAGTATTTGTCAGTTAAGCAAATTGTTGTTGTCTTGTTTATGGAAGTTTTTAATTTTACTGCAAAAGAAACTGCTGGTATGTTACGAGATACTGAGATTAGTGTATATAAGATGGGAACGTCTTTATGGTGTGTTGTTGAACAGAATATGAATTTTTAAACTTTGATGTAAGGAATTTGCATAATAATACGTTTCTTAAGTTGAAAAGTATAAAGGAGGAATGAAAGATGTTAAAGATAGGTGCGGTTTTTGTACCAGTAAAGGATTTGAAAGATCAATTAAGTGTTATAAGGAAAAAATGAAATTGAATCATGTAGGAACGTGGCCGGATAATACAGGGGCTGATTTTTACCTTTGAAATGAGAAGCAATATTTTACGCTTGTGAAAGTGAATGAAAAACCTCCAACAACGTTTCCAGACTTTAGTAATTTTGATAAAACATACTATAATTTTACTACTGTCAATATTAAAGACACTCATCAAGAGCTACAACAAAGGGGAGTCGAGGTTACCAAAATAATTGATCATGGTGCCATATTTGGTTTTGATTTCTATGATATAGACGGAAATAAGTTTGGAGTTGTCGTTGATAAGTAATTGCTATTAGTGATAGTAAGGAACAGCTCCCACGCTCACAACCCATTTTTGTGGGACGAGGGGTCTGTCCCTATGGTAGAATGCTAGTAAGAAAAGGGTGATGATACATGGGGAAGAATAGATTGGAACTTTTGGTTGTTGCTTATCGTAATACTTCGTTGCATGCAATTATTAATCAATTACATGATGTTGGTTTTACACAGCATTGTAATGTCAGAGGGATACTGGTTGACCAAATGGAGACTATATATACACCTGATTTAACATTGGCAACTAGTGAGGTTGTATATCAAATGGGGAAAAAGTGTATTCAAAAAGATACTCCGTATATTATTGCCAGACGTTCGATTAACTTTGCGAGGATAAAACAATTGCTTTCGTTACCCAAGGGATCACGGGTATATCTCGTTAACAATATGAAAGATGCAGCAGAGGAAGCAATTAATACATTATTGGAAGTAGGAATTAATCATACTTATGTTCCTTATTATGGACAAGAGACTCCAGATCCTTCCATAACTGTTGCCGTTACTCCAGGTGAGGTAGATCTGGTTCCTAACACGATAAAAACCATGATCGATATTGGGAATCGATTACTTGATATGTCTACGTTATACGAAGTGTATGAGTATTTTGGAATTTCTACTTTTGCGAGTAATAACCAGTTAACTGCAAGGTATATTCATTCCACTGTTTCCTTAGTGAAAGAATTAAATATGGAGATTAATCAATCACAAGGATTGCAAAAAAGTTTAGAAGGAATCGTTGATCAAATTGAAGAGGGATTAATTGTATACGACCAATTTAACCAAATTATTTCGATCAACTCGCAAGCATCAGAATTATTAGGCAAAACCTATATGGATTTGATAAGTGAAGATCTATCGAGTATCCCTACTGTTTTTTATAATCCATTCATGCAAGTGGAAATGGAGAAAGAAAATTTTATTGAAATTGAGAACACAACTTTTTACATAAGAAAAAAAAGAATATTAGTCGGTTCGAAGGTATTTGCGACGATTATTCTGTTTCAAAAAATGAATCGGATTAAAAGTATTGAAACAAATTACCGAATAAAGACTCAGAAAAAGGGACTTGTAGCAAAGCATACTTTTTCCGATATCAGAACGAACTCTGCAACTATGCTTTCCATTATTGAAAAGGCAAAGAAAATGGCGAGAAGTGACTCGACTATTTTTATTTATGGAGAAACCGGTACAGGGAAAGAAGTGATGGCACAAGCAATTCATTCAGCTTCCAATAGGAGTGATGGCCCATTTGTTGCTGTAAATCTAGCTGCCGTCCCTGAATCTTTAGTAGAAAGTGAACTATTTGGGTATGAAAAAGGTGCTTTTACAGGTGCAAGTCAAACGGGTAGTATGGGATTATTTGAAAGAGCTCATCAAGGAACCATTTTTTTAGATGAAATTGGAGATGCATCACCAACCATTCAAAATAGATTACTTCGGGTTCTCCAAGAAAGAGAAATTCAGCGAGTTGGAGGAGGACAACCGATACCAATAGATGTTCGCGTGATAACAGCTACAAATAAGGACCTAAAACAACTTATTAATGAAGGAAAGTTCAGGGAAGATTTATTTTATCGGCTGAATATACTACCAATTCCATTACTCCCAATTCGTAATCGAAAAGAAGATATATTACTATTATGCGAATTGTTTGCGAAGGAATTTGAAGAAAAATTACAGCGGGAACCTATCGTTTTTTCCAAAAGAGTGATAGATGAGTTGTTGAATTACGAATGGCCAGGTAATGTTCGCGAAATTAGAAATACGATCGAATATATTAGCCATATTAGTGAAGGTGAAGTTACAGTAGATGTTTTGCCTTCTTATATTAAAGAACAACAAGTGCCATTAAAACAATACTTCGAACAAGAAGATATGATCTATTATACTTTGACTGAAAAAGGGTTTTTACAAGATTGCCAACTGATACTAACGGTTCTTGTTCAATTAGGTTGTAAAGGAATTGGACGTAAAAACTTACTTAAATTGCTAGCAAATAAGAATCCAACAATAACAGAGCAGATGCTACGTTATCGAATGGAATTACTTTCTGAGATGAACCTCATTGAGGTCGGACAAGGAAGGAAAGGTTCATTTATTAATTCGAATGGAGAACGGTTCTTGTCATATTTGGAACAACCAGAGAAAAGAAGTGTGTAAGCTACATACACACTTCTTTTTCTACTTCAAAATTAAATATTTGCTAATCGATAAAGTGCTTCTGCGTATATAAGTGTGGCTTTTTTTAGATCATCCAACTCAGCGTATTCATCTACCTGATGTGCAGTATTGGTTTTACCAGGAAAAACGGCTCCAAAAGCGACACCATTTGTTAAAAATCTAGCATAGGTTGCCCCGCCGGTTGACAGGAGAGTAGCTTTATTATTCGTTACCTTTTCATATGCTACTTGTAGTGCTTTTATTCCATCATGTTCTGCATGAACATAATGTGGCTGTGTTGATCGTTGATTCGATATAAACCATCCTTTTTGATCTGCTAATGCTTTTAGTTGGTCGATAGTCTTCTCATATGGTGTTTCAATTGGACACCGGATATTTAGTTGAATAGTTCCACCTTTTTCTAAATCATAATGAAGAATTCCTGCATTTACGGTAAGTTTTCCTGCTATATTATCCTCGAAATCTATGCCAAGATTTTGCCCATAAAAGTCATTCTTTAGATACGTTTGGATAAAAGTTAAGTATGGATGGAATTGTAGTTCTTCCAATGAAAGTAAAATACTCGCAAGTGAAAAAGCAGCATTTTGACCTTTAAATGGTTCCATTCCATGTGCAGAGACACCTACAGTTCGGATTGTGAACGAATGTTCATCAGTTTGTTCCATGGAAACATCCTCATGAATTTGTTCTAATTGATTAATACGCTGTAATTGTTCTTGCGTAAACTTTCCTTTTATTACCGCACTAGCTATGTCTGGAACCATATTTCCTCTTGTTCCAGCTTGAAACGATTCGAGATTAATCGTGTCCTTAGCATATTTTGGCTTACATGATAACTCTAGATTTATTTGCCCTTTTTCCGCATGAATAATTGGAAACTGAGCATCGGGTGCAAAACCAAATAGGGCTTCTGGCTCATTGGCAACATAGGATTTCATGCAATTCATACCACTTTCCTCGTTCGTACCAATAATGAGACGAATTCGGTGTTTAATGGGGTACTCTGATTTTATTAATAGTTTTAGAGCATACCATGCTGCCATTGTAGGACCTTTATCATCGATTGCTCCTCTCGCATATATTCGGTTATTTTCTACATACGGTTCAAATGGTGGATTTGTCCATTTACCTGATGCTGGAACCACATCAACATGACATAAAACCGCAATATAATCTTTTGCTTCTTTTGGTCCAAATTCGATATAACCATACAATCCATCATGTTGATAGGTTAATAACCCTTCTTCTTCTCCTTTTGCTAACATAAACGATAGTGCTTTTTGGATATCTTCCCCAAAAGTCATTCCTTCCTTGGGATTGGATTGTTTGATGCTAGGTATGGCTAGTAAGTCAGATAAATCTTGAATAAAATCTGATTCCTCGAATAAATTCTCCCATGTTTTCATATTTGTTCCCCTTTCTTTTTATATAACATAGCAAATTACATGCCAACTTTAAAACAGTCTTCAATCTACACTACGTTATTTTATGGGGTGTTTTTTAGGTTGAATAAAACAACCAAATAGCCTTTTAATTAACCTGTTTGATTTAATAAATTGAAAATTAGTAGGTTTCAGACTTGGCATGGTTTTTGCAAATATATAATTAATAAATTAAAAGGGGGAATTTGAAAAATGAAGAAAAATTTATGGAAGATCTGGGGGATGCTTCTGTTAGCTATTATGCTTCTCTCTGCTTGTAACTTCTCTGGAGATGAAGGAGCCAGCTCGGAACAAAATTCTGAAGAGGGTGGAGGCGAAGAAAAGGTTCTACGTTTAAGTTTGGAAAATGATATTCCTGATTTAAACCAGGTAGAAACAACCGATGGTATTTCTTTTGATATCTTGAACAATGTTATGGAAGGACTTTATCGTTTAGATGCGGAGAACAATCCAGAGCCTGCGATGGCCGAGAGCGTTGATGTGTCAGATGATGCACTAACTTATACCTTCCATTTGCGAGAAGGCATTAAATGGAGCAATGGAGAAGATGTGACCGCAAATGATTTTAAATATTCTTGGTTACGTGCGATGCATCCGGATACATCTGGTTCGTATTCGTTTATTCTAGCAGATTATATAAAAGGCGGAGACGCTTTTGCGAGTGGTGAGGCTACTGAAGACGAAGTAGCTATTACGGTAGAAGACGAAAGTACATTAATAGTGGAGTTGAATGAACCGACACCATATTTCTTAGGATTAACGGCTTTTGCGACTTATTTTCCATTAAATAAAGACTTTGTAGAAGAGCAAGGAGATCAATTTGCATTAAGCCATGACGCTATTCTATATAATGGTCCATTTGTAATAACTGAGTATGATCAAGCGGCTGGAGTAGAACTTGAAAAAAATGATCAATATTGGGATCAGGATAATGTAGATTTAGATCAGGTTAGCTTGAAAGTAATTAAAGAAAAGAGTACCCAGTTGAATTTATATGAAGCTGGAGAGTTGGATCGAGTTACATTATCTTCCAATGATGTCGATGAATTTAAAGATAGTGACGAATTTGGTACGGAGACAGAGTTTACTTCATGGTACATTCAATTTAATTTGAGCAAGGAACCATTTGATAATGAAAATATTCGTAAAGCCTTTCAATTGGCATATGAACCAGAAGTGTTAACTTCTACAATATTAAATAATGGATCCGAGCCTGCATATTCATTAATTGCTCCAAAAATGCAAGGGCTTGAAGATCAATCATTCCGTGACCTTAATGGAAAAATTATTGAACCAGATTTTAAAAAAGCTAAGGAATATTTGGAAAAAGGTTTAGCTGAAATTGGTGGCGAATTACCAGAAGTTGAGATTTTAACCGCAGATGATACCGTTGCAAAAGATGCTGCTACGTTTATTCAAAGTCAGGTAAAAGAAAACTTGGATGTGGATATTTCGATCGTAACGAAACCATATAGTGGTCGATTAGATGCAATGCGTGAGGATGATTACCAGTTTGTTATTTCCAAATGGGGTGCAGATTACAATGATGCTACAACTTACCTTGATTTATGGGTAGGAGACCCACCTAGTGCATTTAGAGGACACTATCACAACCCTGAATATATGGATCTAGTATATAAGGCAAAGGAAGAAAAAGACGAAGCTACACGTATGGATCTATTATTAGAAGCTGAAAGAATCCTACTAGAAGAGGATGCTGTATTGGGACCACTTTATTATGAAGGATCTGCCTTCTTACAAAAATCAAATGTCGAAAATTTAGTGAATCATCCATATGGAGCACGTCTAGAGCTTAAGGATGTAACGGTAAACTAATTAATTTTAGTGATGCCTCTTTTATGGAGAGGCATCCTTATTTCTACATATGAAACCCAACCCTTATTCTCCAAGGAGGGAGGAAACTAACGATGAAAAAGTTTATTCTTGTACGACTAATAAATATTATGATTACACTTTTTATCATTGCTACACTCACATTTTTTCTAATGAAAATGTTACCTGGATCACCATTCGATGAAGAAAAACTAGCAGATTTAACGGAAGAAGCACGGATGGAATTTTATGCAAGATATGGACTTGATGAACCTGTCCATGTTCAGTATATAAAATATATGAGCAATTTGCTACAAGGTGATCTGGGAGTATCTTACTACTATAAAGAGCAACCAGTCAGTTCACTCATTATAAAGCGTGTAGGACCTTCTGCTTTATTAGGTTTTCAAGCTGTTGTTCTTGGTCTGTCTATTGGAATTATTTTAGGGATGGTAGCAGCTTTTAGACATAATACAATTTGGGATTATATTACGATGATTGTAGCTGTGTTAGGCGTATCGATTCCCAACTTTGTATTGGCAGCATTTTTACAGTTTTATGTTGGTTTAAAGTGGGGGCTTTTCCCAGTTGCTTATTGGGAAAGTTATGACAACTCGATTTTGCCAACAATAGCTTTAGCAGTTACAGTGGTTGCGTTAATTGCTAGATTTACGAGAAATGAAATGTTGGAAGTACTACAACAAGATTATATTGTTACAGCACAGGCCAAAGGATTAGGAGACTTGGCAGTTCTTGTGAAGCATGCGATACGAAATGCCTTAATTCCAGTTGTGACGATCTTAGGACCTGTTTTTGTGAGTTTACTAACTGGTTCGTTAGTTATTGAAAATATCTTTAGTATTCCTGGTATAGGTAGTTTATTTGTCGATTCTATTAAAATGAATGACTATACAACTATTATGGGATTAACGCTCTTTTACAGTGCATTTTTTATACTAACTATACTAATTGTGGATGTTTTGTATGGAATCATTGATCCGCGGATAAGGGTTAATAGAAAGGAGTGATTGCTTCGTGAAAACAACACAAGAAAAGCAGGAGACTTATCCAGATAAAATGTTCGAAGTTGTTGGTAGGAAAGAGGAACAGAGTGAAAAAATAAGTAAACCTGTTCGCTCTAATTGGCAAGATGGTTGGCTGCGTCTGAAACAAAATAAAGCAGCAATGGTAAGTTTATTCATCATTCTAGTCATTGTGTTGTTGTCAATTATTGGTCCCTACTTAAATGAATATAGTTATCAGCAAACAAATTATGACAGTGTTTATACAGAACCTAGTAGTGATTATTGGTTAGGTACGGATAAATTTGGTCGTGATCAATGGACGCGATTATGGGAAGGAACACGTATCTCATTATATATTGCGGTTTTAGCGGCACTTTTAGATATCATGATTGGAATCACTTATGGAGCCATTTCTGGATGGCGAGGTGGAAAAATAGATAACATTATGCAGCGGGTTATAGAAATTCTAGTTGGAATACCAAACTTAATTATTATTATTCTACTGATTATGTTAATGAAACCTGGAATTATGACTATTATGCTAGCCATGGTTATCACAGGATGGGTTAATATGGCCAGACTTGTAAGAGGACAAGTATTTAAACTAAAAACACAGGAGTTTATTCTCGCTGCAAGGGCATTAGGAGCCAGTAACAAACGTATTATTTTAGGTCATATGCTCCCGAACACATTAGGAATCATTATCATCAATATGATGTTTACAATACCTAGTGCTATTTTTATGGAGGCGTTTTTAAGCTTTATCGGATTAGGTCTTCAGGAACCACTAGCTTCACTAGGTGTTCTTATTAATGACGGATTTCAGTCCATGCGGAACCAATTCTACCTATTAGCATACCCATCTATTATCATTGTTGCACTAATGGTTTGCTTTAATATGCTAGGTGACGGATTGAGGGATGCATTTGATCCAAGAATGAGGAAATAAAAGACAGAAAGGGTAGATAGACATGAATCATTCAACGAAACCAATTCAAGTTTATAGAGGGGATTATGTAGAAAGTACACATGATGTTCATATTGCGATAGTTAAACCAAATGGAGAACTTGTTTCCTATTACGGGGATACAAATAGATTAACGTTTGCTAGATCATCTATGAAACCATTTCAAGCAGTGCCAGTTGTAGAATCAGGAGCAATGGAAGCATTTGATTTTACTGAACGCGAGTTATCCTTATTTTGTGCTAGTCACAGTGGAGAACCCATTCATCGGGAATCAGTAGCAGCTGTCTTACAAAAGCTCCATCTAGAGGAAAGTCACCTCCAGTGTGGTACTCATGTTCCACGGGATATGGATAGTTATAATCAGTTAATCAGATCTGGAGGAGAATTAACGCCGTTTTATAGTAACTGTTCCGGAAAACATGCAGGGATGTTGGCAGGATGTGTGCAGCAACAGATGGATGTTGAAACATATAGGGAATTAACTCACCCTTATCAACAGCAAATTATTGATGTCATTGCCAATGTAAGTAGTTTTGCAAGTGACGAAATTAAAACATCTGTTGACGGTTGTGGAGTTCCTGTACACCGTGTTCCGTTATTTCATATGGCACTTGCATTTAGTCGGCTGGCATCTCCTGATAAATGGAGTGAGGGAGATAAACAACGAAGAAACGCACTAAAACGTATTCGTAAGGCAATGTCAACGTATCCTGAAATGGTTGCAGGGACTAACCGCTTTGATTCAGATTTAATGAATGTATTTGACGGAAGAATTGTCGCTAAAGGAGGAGCGGAAGGCGTGCATTGTTTTGGCGATAAAGAAACAGGGCTTGGTGTAGCTATAAAAGTCGATGATGGCAATGCTAGAGGAACTAATGTCGCTGCAATGGAAGTTCTCAAACAGTTAAAAGTAGGAAATTCAGCAATTTGGGAGCAATTAGATCATTATCATAATGCACCTGTTTTGAATGCAAGGAAAGAAAAAATTGGAGCAATTCGTGCTCACTTTACTTTAAATAATGTCAGACAGAGAGGGATTTTAAATGAAGCCATTACTGTCCATTAAAGATTTGCATGTATCTTTTCAAACGTACTCTGGATCGGTTTATGCTGTAAGAGGTATTGATTTGTCCATACATAAAGGAGAGACACTTGCAATTGTTGGTGAATCTGGTTCTGGAAAATCGGTAACCTCTAAAGCAATTATGGGTCTTCTGCCAAAACAAAATGCCACTATTGATCAAGGGGAAATATGGTTTGAGGATAAGAATTTACTATCCATTAATAACAAAGAGATGCAAAAAGTTCGTGGGTCGGAAATAGCGATGATTTTTCAAGATCCAATGTCTGCTTTGAATCCAACAATGAAAGTGGGTAAGCAGGTTATCGAAGGTGCCTTGAAGCATAGGAATTTAGGTAGAAAGGCAGCGGAAGCATTAGCGATTGAATTATTTGAGTTGGTAGGTATTCCTAATCCTAAAACGCGAATAAATCAATATCCACATGAATTTTCTGGTGGCATGCGTCAACGAGTAGTCATAGCGATGGCTCTTGCATGTGATCCAAAATTGCTTATTGCGGATGAACCGACAACTGCTTTGGATGTAACGATACAAGCTCAAATTTTGGATCTGTTGAAAGATATTCAAAAGAAGACGGGTACAGCTATAATTTTTATTACGCATGATTTAGGAGTTGTAGCAAATGTTGCAGATTCGGTAGCTGTTATGTACGCTGGGAAAATAGTAGAAAAAGGTAAAGTAGAGGAGGTTTTCTATCAGCCAACACACCCGTATAATTGGGGATTACTTCGTTCGATGCCGAATATGAATACAAAAGGAAAATTATATTCTATTCCTGGTAGTCCACCAGATTTGATGAATCCACCAGCTGGAGACGCATTTGCTTCTCGTAATGAATTTGCCTTGGCTATTGACTATGAAAAAGAGCCACCGACATTTCAGGTTAGTGAAACGCATGAGGCGTCAACATGGCTGTTGCACCCACAAGCACCAAGGATTGATTTTACCAATCGGGTTTCCGATGGATTGGAAGAAGCGGCTTCCGTTGCTTTAAATAACAATGAAACGATATTGAAAGTAACGAATCTTAAAAAACATTTTAAACTCCCATCCAAACAAGTTTTGAAGGCTGTTGATGGAATTAATTTAGAAATAAAAAGAGGAGAAACGTTAGGTCTTGTTGGAGAATCAGGATGTGGAAAATCTACTACAGGTCGAACGATTCTAGGATTATATGAACCGACTGATGGGGAGGTTTTATATAATAACACGCCGTTAATTAATAAAAACAAGAAGGAATTTGCTCAAAAAGTCCAAATGATCTTCCAAGATCCGTACGCCTCCCTCGATCCAAGGAAAAAAGTCGAGGATATTATTGCGGAGGGGCTGGATATACACGGTCTTTCTAAAAATGCGAAGGAGCGGAAGGAAAAGGTAGAGCGATTGCTCGATATCGTTGGTCTACAAAAAGACCATGCACTCCGGTTTCCTCATGAATTTTCTGGTGGGCAAAGGCAGCGAATTGGAATAGCACGTGCACTTGCTGTTGAACCAGAACTGATAATTGCGGATGAACCAATTTCTGCTTTGGATGTGTCCATTCAGGCACAGGTTGTGAATTTATTAAAAGAGCTTCAAGAGGAAAGAGATTTAACTTTTCTCTTTATTGCGCATGACTTATCGATGGTTAAATATATTAGTGATCGAATTGGTGTAATGTATTTGGGTGGGATGGTGGAACTAGCGGGTTCGGATGAGCTGTATGAAAACCCATTACATCCTTATACACAGGCGCTCTTATCAGCTGTTCCAGTACCAGATCCTTCTATAGAGAAAACAAGGGAGCGGATAATATTGGAAGGTGGCATACCAAGTCCTGTTGATCCGCCACAAGGCTGCCGTTTCCGAACAAGATGTCCACTTGCAACTGAACAATGTGCAACCATACCAGAGTGGCGAGAAGTAGAAAACAATCATTGGGTAGCCTGCCACTTTGCATAAGACGGTTTTTGGGTTTTGGGGACAGACCCCTCGACCCACTAAAAAATACGAGTTCCTCCTTGTTGGGGGTAACTCGTACTTTTGGATAAGTTTGATTCTCTTGTTCAATTATTTCCCTTTTCGTTTGGATAATCTCCCTAATAAGAATGCTCCTACGCCAACACCGATTAGTGTGTTGGTTTTCTTATTAAATACTTGTTTGGCAACTAGATTAATATTTTGTGGGCGTTCAGCTAGACGACGCATGAAATAACCGTACCAATCTGTTCCAAAGGGAATATACGTACAGAAGTTATATCCTTCCCTTGCGAGTCCTTGTTGTAGTTCTTTTCTAAATCCATAAAGCATTTGAAATTCAAACTTGTTATTAGGAATATTATTTTCTTTTACAAATTGCTTCACATGATTAATGACATGATGGTCATGGGTTGCGATAGATGTAAACTTTCCATGAAGCAAGTGATACTCGATCAATCTGATATAGTTTTGATCAATATCTTTTTTATCTTGAAAGGCAACTTCTTCGGATTCTTTATAAGCGCCTTTTACAATGCGTAAGCGATAGTCATTATATTTTTGAATATCCTCTTCGGCTCGGAAGAAATAAGCCTGGATTACAGTTCCAATATTGGTATATGTTTTAGAGATTTCATCAATGATATCAAATGATGGTTGTAGGTGGCTGTGATTTTCCATATCGACATTGACAAAAATGCCATAACGATCTGCCGCAGCTACGATTTCCGTGAGGTTGTCTAAGCAGAAATCATAATCGATATCTAAACCGATTTGTGTAGGCTTAATGGAAAGATGCGCATCAACTTGATTCGAGTTAATCGCTTCCACAACAGCTAGAATTTGTTCTTTTGCTTGGCGTGCTTCCTCTTTTTCATAAACGAATTCACCAAGGTTATCAATGGTACATGATATCCCTTGTGCATTTATTTCCTTTACACTCTCAATCATTTCTTCGATATTTGTACCTGCCACAACAGATTTTGCCCCCAGCTGCATCCCCCAACGCTGCGCACCACTATTAAGTACTTTATTTTTTGATAGATTAATAAATAAATCTTTTGTAATACCCAACTGCATTCCCTCCAACACTGTTGTAATATAATTGTTAGTAACTTGCGAATATTTCTAAGGTACAAGTTTTGATATAATTATACACCAAAATTTTAAATCCGGATATCATAAATTTTAGGTCAGAAGTAGGATGAAAAGGACATTAGGGAATAGATGGAAAAAAAGGGGTCAGACCCCTCGTCCCAGTAGGTTTAAGGGTGGTCACTGGGACGGAGGGTCTGACCCACCTAGATAAGTAATGCTAATTGCGGATAGGCAAGGGGAATGGTAGAGTGAAATTAATAATTCGGAAAAAGGAAGAAGGATAAGCTATGAATATCGTCATAGATTACATTATCTCTCTGTCTAATCTTTATGGACTGGTTCATAGAGACAAGGTTGTAGAGATTTACAACTTGCAGAATGAGGAAAAAATAGATAAGGAAAAAATCAATACTATTAGTATGGAATTTAAAGAGGATCTCAAGAAAGGTTTTACTGAGATTCATGGAGACTATTTTGTTACGGACTCCATTCTACAATTTGGTGATTTTGAAGAAGAGTTACGGAAGAGGTTGCAAAAACCATTTTATATTCCTGGTCAAGAAGAACTGCTAAATTATAAAAAAAATTGCTATTTTGAAGTAAATGAAGAGTACAACACATTATTAGATTATTTAATGAAATATATTTATAGTGGTGATAATCATAAAGCTGAAATACTTTGTGAATATATTCAAGGAATGTGTCGATATGGGTTTTCTCTCCAGCAAATTATGGATGAGTTTAATGACAGAGGAATCAATTTTAAAGATGAAAAGCAAATTAATAAAGTGATTCAGCTAGTAATGGATTTAGCTAACAATACGAGACTTCCAGAAAATAACGGTTATACACCTCGTGAATTATCAGGATTAATGGAGAAGTCTATGAAAAGACCTATTCCCTCTGTAGTGAATCAAAAGGAACGTACAGAGAAAGTGGGGAGAAATGTTCCCTGTATTTGTGGTAGTGGAAAGAAATATAAAAAGTGTTGCATGGGGAACGCTTAGATAAGGTAATTTTAGATTGGGGAAGAGGGGACTAAAATGATCAAACTGATTAAAAATGGTGACATTTATACACCAAAGCACATCGGTATTCAAGATGTGTTACTTATCGAAGGGAAAATTGCAAAAATTGGTGGTGTTAATGAGGATGCGTTGTTGTCACTTGGTATGGATGTCGATATATTTGACGCGAATGGCAATGTTGTAACACCTGGTATTATTGATCCGCATGTGCACTTAATTGGTGGTGGAGGTGAAGGCGGCTTTGCTACGAGAACGCCTGAACTACAACTAAGTGAGATCGTATCAGCGGGGGTTACGACTGTGGTAGGTCTATTGGGAACCGATGGGACTACCCGCCACATGACTTCATTGCTAGCTAAAGCACGAGGACTTGAAGAAGAAGGGGTCACTACATATATCTATACAGGAAATTATCATGTTCCAACACCGACGATCACTGGTTCTGTGAAGAATGATGTGATTTTAATTGATAAGGTGATTGGAGCTGGTGAAATTGCTATTGCAGATTCAAGATCAGCACAGCCAACAGTTGGTGAGATCGCAAAACTAGTTGCAGAAGCACGGATTGGTGGACTGTTGAGCGGTAAAGTTGGTGTGACACATTTTCATGTCGGTCCAGGAAAAGAGCGATTAAATATGTTACATCAAATATTGGAAGATTATGAGATTCCATCTTCTAAAATCTATGCAACACATATTAATAGAAGTAGGGAACTTGTAGATGATGCAATTGCTTTATCTAAAAAAGGTGCATTTGTTGATCTAACTGCTGGTGAGGATACTTGTGAATGGATTAGGTACTATAAAGAAAATGGTGGAGTTCTGAAGCAACTAACCGTTTCTTCAGATGGCAATGGTAGTTTGCCTAAGTTTGATGAAGCGGGTAACCTAATTGGATTAGGTGTGGCTAGTCAAAAAACATTGTTAGATCAAATGATTGCAGCTGTTAAGGAGCATGGGCTGACGCTCGATGAAGTGTTGGAACTTGTAACGAGCAATCCTGCTAAGGCATTAAATTTTGAATCAAAAGGTGCTTTAAAAGAAGGCTTAGATGCAGATTTATTGATACTAAATAAGTCATCTCTTGCATTGGAACATGTATTTGCTAAAGGAAGACATATGGTTAAAGAAGGGGAAGTACTTGTAAAAGGAACATTTGAATAAGTCGATTTGTGTAGGTGCCTGTCACCTGTCGAAATTTGTCGGTGACAGGCACCAATGTTTATTCGTTTATGGTGCTTTGTAATACGGTTGTTTGCTGTTCGCTTATAATATAGGCGTCTGTAATACCAGCATTCTTTACTTCATTGAGGCGGGTTTCTGCGTTTGCTCTAGTGGAAAACGCTCCAGCTTGGGCTCGGTACCATATCTCTCCTGAAATGGTTACCGTAGCAACAAAGGATTCGATCCCTCTACTACTTAGAAAGGCAACACGCTCTTCCGCGTTATCTCTAGATCTAAATGATCCAGCAACTACTTTGTAAATGATGTCGGAATCATCTTGTTGAGGCTGGAGATTAAATGCAATAGCTAACCCATTTACATGCCCTTGGGCAACATTTTGTAACCATGACGATTGCTTCATTAAATTAGAGTCATGCACATTATCAATAAAACCATTCTCGGTTAACAGTGCAGGCATATTAGATTCGCGTAATACGTGTAGGTTACCCTTTTTCTTCCCGCGGTTTTGTAATTGGTTAACTTTTATAATCTCGGCATGAATGGTATTTTGATAACCAGCTGATGGTGAAGAGTCGGACAATCCACTGTAAATATAATCTTCATACCCTTGAGCAGAACCGTTGAAAGCATTGCAATGGATAGAAAGAAAATAATCTGCTCCCCATGCATTTGCTTCATTTGTTCGTTGTTGCAGGCTTTTTGTTGTATCTCCTGTTCGACTCATTTGAACATCTACATTTTCGTAATTATTTACTAAAATTGACCGAATTCGAAGTGCAATATCTAAGTTAACGTTTTTCTCCAAGAGACCATTTCCGGTGGCACCGCTATCTGTACCGCCATGACCAGGATCAAGGTAAAGCTTCATCATACATCTCCTCCTTAAATTTCATAAAAATAGATTTTCCTTTTTGAAACTACTAGGATGGGATATTGACAACATTATCATTTAATGGAATCACATGATGATCTTTATTTAGTTAACTAACTTTACTGCGGCTTCTTCGTTGATCCTATTAGGGGAAGCATTTACTATGATGAACAACATTTGAGAAACAAGATGAACGCATTACTAGATTACTATATCATCTCTTTCATCCTCCTTATCATGTTTTCCTTAAGTTTGAAAAGACATGATGTGTTTTCATCAAAGACTCCTTTCCTATTAAATTTTGGATCATAAATAGATTTCTACATGGAAAGGATGAAACCCTTTAATATTTTGAAAAATGAAACAATAGACTTATAGAGGATTAGAGGGAGGGGAAAAAGTCTTAGTAAGGTGCCTGTCACCTGTCGAAATTTGTCGGTGACAGGCACCACTTCTCCTCAATTCATCCTAGCTTCTGGTTATTTTATGGATGAAGTGGATTGTTTGTTTTGTTTGTTGGTAGAGTAGTTCTTCTGCTTGTGCTATGCATGTTTCGATTGATAATGGTTGGTTGATTATCGAGTAACAGCCACTGAATTTTTCTAGTAGTGGATCGATATTTCCAGCAAGTGATCCTGAAATTAATACTGCTGGAACGTCGTATTTATTGGCAAGGTCCGCAATGTATCCAGGAGCTTTTCCATATAAGGTCTGTTCATCGCTTTGTCCCTCTCCTGTAATAACAAGATCAGCTTGTTTAATCGTTTCTTCCATATATGATGCTTCTCCGACAAGTTTTGCACCGGACAAAAGCTTTGCTCCTAGTAAAAGAAAAGCGAACCCTAATCCACCAGCGGCCCCTGCGCCCGCAATAGAACTAAACTTTAATAATTGGTCAGTCTCCACAAGTTCGGAAAAGTGTTTCATGGCAGTATCATATTGTATGACCTGTTTTTGTGAAGCTCCTTTTTGTGGTCCATATACTGCACTAGCGCCTTTTTCACCGAAAAGGGGGTTTTCTACATCACATGCTACCTGTACAGTTACATCATATATTCGTGGATCCACATCATTTAGGCTAATGCGTGTAACTTTTGTTAAATCACGACCGTAAATACCAACCTCATTTCCATCTTGATCCCAAGCCTTCATACCAAGTGCTAATAACAGACCTAATCCAGCATCGTTTGTTGCACTACCACCAAGTCCAATAATGAATGATGTGCAGTTACGATCCAGTGCATCTTTTATTACCTCACCAAGTCCATAGGTGGTTGTTATATCAGGATCCCTGTCCGCTACTGGAACTTGTACTAGTCCAGCGATATTAGCAATTTCAATGACAGCGGTTTGTTCATCTATCATGCCGTAATACGTATTGATTTTTTCCCCAAGTGGTCCAGTACATGTAACGGCTATGCGTTTTCCGTTAGAAGCAGTTACTAATGCATCAACGGTTCCCTCGCCGCCGTCTGCCATGGGCTTGGTCGTAACAGTATCACCGAATCCAAGTGACTGAATAGCCTTTTTTATAATTGCGGAAGCCTGTGATGATGTAAGACTTCCTTTAAATGAATCTGGTGCAACGACGATATTCATGTGGTTTCTCTCCTTCTATTTGAAAATAATCGAATATGCAAGATAGATGGAATTAATCACGCTTAATAAATTGATTTCTTCTACAATAGGTGATTTTAAATGCTCTAGCTTATGATCGCTAATCTTGATCACTTGTTTGGCATGTTGTGCAAGATAGCTTTGTTCATTTCCGGTAATTGCGATGATTGGAATTCCTTTATTTTTAAGTACTTTTACGAGTCGAACAATGAATCTAGTTTCCCCAGAGAAAGAGACGATTACTGCTAGATCTTTTGTTGTCATTGATTCTGCTTCTGTTATTTGATTTTCGTGATTACTGTATGCAGTAGCATATTTCCCAAGCCGGATAAACTTAAATTGTGCATTTCTTGCGAGTAGGTGGGAAAATGTCACCCCGAAAAAGGACACTTTGACGGATTGATGAATTTGATGTACTACCTTTATAATTTCGTTCGATTGTAATAGGTGTTTTGTTTCTTCTAAGGATGTTTGTAGCTCATCAAAATAACGGCTAAGTTGTTCGACATTGAATTTCTCTTCTAATTTTTCTATTTCTACTTCGGAATCATTAAACTCAATAAACGTGCGTGCATATTCCTTCAGTTCTTTAAACGTGATATTGTCAAATCGCCGACAAAATCGCGTAATCGTAGCTGGTGATGTATGACATGCCTCTGCTAACTCGTAAATAGTCATCGAGGGAATTTTATCTACATTTCTTAAAATATATTCTGCGATGATTATTTCAGATTTTGTATGGTCTGTGGAAGACTCTATAAAATTCAATAATTTAGCCATGAAATTGTACACGGAATCACTCCTCCATTGTACGTTCCATTATAGAACAATTTATAAAAAGTTTCATAAAATGAAATTTTTGGAGCGTTTTCGTTTTTATCCGTTATGATGTCCCTAGAAGCGGTTACAAACAAACATTTACATCTAGGAGATGATCTATATGAAAAAGTACAATGTTGTAGTTGTTGGTGGAGGTAGCACATGGACCCCAGGATTATTAAAGGGGATGTGTACGAGAAAAGATACGTTTCCGATTAATCGATTAGTGATGTATGATATCGATGCGGAACGTCAACAAACAATTGGAGAGTTTGCGAAAGTTTTATTTAATGAAGAATATCCAGAACTAGATTTCAGTTATACAACGGATAAAGATGAAGCATTTACGGAAGATGTTGACTTCGTACTTTGCCAAATGCGTACTGGTGGATATGCAATGCGTGAAAAAGATGAGAAAATTCCATTGAGCATGGGTTTAATTGGTCAAGAAACGTGTGGACCAGGTGGCTTTGCTTACGGTATGCGTTCGATTCGCGATATGGTTGAATTGGTGAAAGATGTACGTGCCAAATCACAAGATGCATGGATTTTAAACTATACAAACCCAGCTGCAATCGTTGCGGTTGCATTACAGGAAATTTTCCCGGAGGACAATCGCATTCTTAACATTTGTGACCAACCGGAAAACTTGCTTCGTTCGTATGGTAAGTTGCTAGGTATGAATGAGCGTGATTTTGATCCGGTATATTTCGGCTTAAATCACTTTGGTTGGTTTACACATTTATATAATCAAGAAGGAAAAGATTTGTTGCCGGAATTACGTGAAAATATTCTTAATGGAGGATTCCGTCCTGCTGATGCAGAGCAACGCGATCAATCCTGGTTAGATACGTATGCCATGGTAGAGCAAATGGTTCGTGATTTCCCGGATTACTTACCAAACACGTATTTACAATATTATCTATACCCAGATAAAGTGTTGAATAAATTGAATCCAGAGTTTACACGTACGAATGAAGTACAAGCAGGTCGAGAGAAGCGCGTCTTTGAAGATTGTGCGCGTGTAGCGGAAATGGGTACTTCAAAAGAATCTAATGTGGTTCATAATGATGCACATGGAGAATTTATTCTGATCGTAGCGGAGTCAATTGCTCATAATAAAGGCGATAACTTTATTGTTATCTTGAAAAACAATGGTTTAGTGAGTAACTTACCAGATGATGCAATGGTGGAAGTTGCTGCAAGTATTACGGTTAATGGACCAAGACCATATGCAGTAGGGGAGATCCCAACATTTTATAAAGGTATGATTGAAGGGCAATATGCTTACGAAAAGTTAACAGTAGAAGCATATTTAGAAAAATCCTACGGTAAAGCGTTACAAGCATTAACATTAAATCGCACCGTAGTATCCGCAAAACAAGCAAGAGAAGTACTAGACGCACTAATCGAAGCAAACAAAGGCTACTGGCCAGAACTACGATAAGGTTGGGGTGCCTGTCACCGACACAATTCGACAGGTGACAGGCACCAACAAGTTTCGACAAGTGACAGGCACCTAAAATGGCACTTAAAATGTATACGTTTACGGGGAGGTTTATTGTTATGAAGAAGGTCTTTACGTTTGATTTTTTCCAGCGTATTGGTAAGACGTTTATGGTTATTATTTCATTATTACCGGCTGCAGGTTTGCTTTTAGGAATCGGAACAACATTACAGTCACCATATTTAATGGAGTATTTACCGTTTTTGGAGAATAGTTTTTGGCAGACAACAGCTGATTTGATGAAAGGTGCCGGTAGTGCTATTTTCAGTAATCTCGGTGTTTTATTTGCTGTCGGGATTGCGGGTAGCTGGACTGGTGGAAAAGCTGCTGCCGCATTATCTGCTTAAGTTGGTTATCTCGTCATGCATACCGTAATTGGTATTGTACTTGGTATTAATATGGATAATATTTCGGAAGCAGGTTACGGTCTAGAGCTAGGGATTCCATCACTGCAAATTGGGGTGTTTGGCGGTATCGTCATGGGGTTTGTAGCAGCAGTACTATATGAAAAATATCATGACTTCAAAATGCCAGAGATGCTTTCGTTCTTTGGTGGGGCAAGATTTGTACCAATTATTACAGCCGGATTTTCGATTATCATCGCACTTATTTTTACAGTTGTCTGGCCATTGGTTCAAGACTGGATTTACAATTTAGGGGCAGCATTATCTGGTGAAAATACACCACCGTTCTATATGTTTATATATGGGGTAGTTGAACGTGGATTAGTTCCATTTGGTTTACACCACATTTTCTATATTCCAATCCGTTTCTCTGAGGTTGGAGGAACTTATACAACATTAGCAGGTTCCATTGTGTCAGGAGATACAGCAATGTATATGGCACAGCTTGCAGATAAGCAAGTTAATGACGCAGTTGAAATTACAGCTGGACGTTTCATGGCTGGAAAATTCCCATTTGTTTTATTCGGGTTACCAGCAGTTGCTTTAGCGATGTACCACATGGCTAAGCCAAAAAATAAGAAGGCAGTTGCAGGTTTATTATTAACAGCTGCAGGTACTGCTTTCCTAACTGGGATTACAGAACCAATTGAATTTACCTTCTTATTCGTAGCACCATTACTGTATGTATTCCATACGTTAATGGCTGGAGTTTCCTTCATGCTGATGTACATTCTTGATGTGAATGTTGGGTATGCAGGTGGGTCCGGATTTATTGACTTCACTTTATTCGGTATTTTACCTGGTGTAGGTGAGCCATGGTGGTATGTTCCTATCGTTGGTTTAGGAATGGCAGTTATTTATTACTTCGTATTCCGTTGGGCAATTGGAAAATGGAATCTCCTCACACCTGGTCGAGGTACTGAAGATACAAACCGTTTATATACGAAGAAAGATTATGAAGAAAAATCTAAGGGTAACGGTGTTCAAGGAGCAAATCAAAAAGCCTATGATGTTTTACAAGCACTTGGTGGAAAAGAAAATATTAGCAATTTAGATGCATGTATCACTCGATTACGTGTTGGCGTGAATAATAAAGGCAATGTAGATAAAGTGCAGTTACAAGCGCTTGGAGCTGCAGGTGTGTTAGAAGTTGGTAATGGCATACAGGCAATATTTGGTCCTACTTCAGACACGATTAAAAATCAGATATTGGATATTATTAATAATGGATTTACTCCTAATCAGGCAGCATCAAAAGAAGTGACAGAAGCGGATGTTAGCGAAGATTCTGTAGGAGCTGGGAGAGAATTTGAAGTAGGAGCAACTACTTCGGTTGTAGCACCTATTTCTGGAAAAGTAGTTCCATTGGAGGAAGTACCAGATGATGTTTTCTCTCAAAAAATGATGGGTGACGGAATTGCGATTGAGCCATCTGACGGTACGGTTGTATCTCCTGTTGAAGGGGAAATCGTTGATGTCTTCCCGACGAAACATGCGATTACATTCCGTTCAAATGAAGGAGCAGAAATGCTTATCCATATGGGATTAGAAACGGTAAATCTAAAAGGGGAAGGCTTTGAGATCCATGTATCTGCTGGAGATAAAATCAAAAAAGGTGACCTTCTAGCAAAAATGGATTTGAACCTATTAGGTGAAAAAGGATATAACACGATCACACCAATACTTGTATTGAATAAAGATCAGTTTGAAATCAGTCAAAATGAAACTAGGAAAGAAGTAACAGCAGGAACAGAAGAAGTGTTTACAGCTATTACGAATAATAACTGAAAGAATTAAAAAGGTGCCTGTCACCCGTCGAATTTTGTCGGTGACAGGCACTTTTTTAGGAACTTCAAAACTCAATATCAACACAAAAATACCAAGAGGAAGTCTGATCAATTCGTGATTCTTTGCTTTACTAGAAAATACTTCAGTAGAACGCTTCCAATATAAACCAGCAATTACGTATGGAAATAGAGGGAGAGAAACGATATTAGAATATATTCTCTTCTATACAAGCAATGGGGTTACACCATTAAGAGGCAAACCCCACTGTTCTACAGTATTCGAATTGCCTTCCTAGCCAACTTATCGGCATTTCCATTACTTTTCTCGGGTATCCACTTGATGAAAAAATATGGAAAGGAGCTTGATCGCTCTCTTATTTTTTCGAGCAAGGGTAGGAAGGTTTGATTTTTCGTGAAATCTTTTTCGATAGTATCGACAACTAAACGAGAATCCGATCGGAAGGATAGTATTTCATTTGGAAATTTCTCCTTGCAAACTTCTAGTGCTTTAATTACTGCTAGAAATTCTGCTTCATGATTGGATAGTACTCCTAATGGGAAGGAGTATTCATATTTATCTTCACCTGCTTTAATATAAATACCAGCTGCGCTTGGTCCAGGATTTCCTATTGATGAGCCGTCTGTGTATACTTCGATCAAGGTTATTGCTCCTTTATTAACTGTGTATAGTATTAGATTATAGCAGTTTATAAAAAAGAATACTTGCCAAGTGTTTAATTTTCCTGTGAAAATACAATTTAAACTAAAGTATAATGAACGAGGATAACTAGTGACTATCCTCGTACCATTTTATATATCCATCTAATTATTTAACTTTCGCTCTACTCGTTTGCCAGACGGTGAACGCAATTGATATTAAGGCTAATAACAAAAAAGTTAATGAGATAGGGCGGGATAAGAATAAGGTCCAGTCAGGATTAGACATGAATGCCCTTCGTAAGTTCACTTCAGCAATTGGACCAAGAATAACACCTATAATAATAGGAGCTAACGCAAATTTGTATTTAGTAAAAAAGTACCCAACTATTCCAATGATAAACAGTAAATACAGATCAGTTATACGATTGTTTAATACAAATGTACCGATAACACAGAGTATTAGAATCACAGGAACCAAAATCCGGGTAGGAATCTCTGTAACACGTACGAAAAAGCGAATTCCTAGAAACTGTGTAATGAGCATGAAAAATGAAGCCACTAAAAATGCAAGAAATATTCCACCAACAATGTTTGGTTCGTTAGTGATTAACAATGGACCAGGGTTTATTCCGTGAACCATTAAAGCGGATAATAACACAGCGGTTACCGCTGATCCTGGAATCCCCAAGGCAATCGTCGGGATGAGGTCACCACCAACTGTTGAGTTGTTTCCAGCTTCTGAAGCTACTACGCCTTCTTCATGACCATCACCAAATTTATCCGATTCCTTGGACCATTTTTTTGCTTGGTCATAAGCTATGATATTAGCAATACTTCCTCCTGCTCCAGGAATGGCACCGATAATAGCTCCGATCGCGGAGGAACGAAGGAGATTGACTGGTTTGCGAATAACATTCATAAATGTTTCTTTTGGTTTCAATACAAATTGGATTCCTTTAATTTTATCTTCCTGTTTTTGTTTAAGATCTCTTTCTAACTCGGAACGTTCGACGGAGTTAAGTAGTCTCGAAATCGCAAACATTCCAATTAAAACAACGAGGAATGGTATACCGGCTCTGAGAGTTTGAATGTCAAAGGAGAAGCGGGATATGCCGACAATAGGATCTGCTCCAACTGTTGCAATTAACAAACCGAACAAACCAGCAATTAATCCTTTCAGTATGGATTCTCCGGTCACACTTGCTATGATAGTTAATGCCGCTACAATTAATGAAAACATTTCCCATGGACCAAACATGAGTGCCAAATTAGCAACCTGGGGTGCGATTGAAACGAGTATGAAAAAGCTGATGATTGAGCTTAGAAAGGATGCCCAGATTCCGATGGATAATGCTTTCCCGGGGTGACCTTTTCGTGCCATTGGATAGGCATCAAATGTGGTTGCTACAGCAGATGGGGTACCAGGAATCCCAAGTAGTGCGGCTGTAATGAGTCCACCTGACATACCACCAACAAGAACTCCAATCATTGCAGCTACACCTGTGACTGGCTCCATTCCAAAGGTCAACGGTAATGTTAATACAATTGCCATTGTGACGGTAAAACCAGGAATTAGTCCAGCTAGAATTCCAGCTAGAACACCTAAAAATATTACAAAGAGTATATGTAATTGAAAAATTTCACTTATTCCAAGCAATAATAAATCGAACATTATCACACCTCCTTTTTATAGTTTAAAAAAATATTCCATCTGGAAATCTGACGTATAGAACACTTTCAAAAAAGTAATACATCCCGAACGTTACTACTAATGAAATAAAACTAATAGTCACCATATTTTTTTTCTTACGAGGTCCGATGATGAGACCTGTTGCGATGATAAACGCAATACTGGATACGATAAAACCGATCACATCCAATAACATGATATACAAACCGAGTGTAATCAAGATAAGTATGACTAATTTGTGTTCTTTCCATAGCTCTTTTGAAAACTCCTTTATTCCTACGTCAAAGCTTGATGCCTTTGTCTTCATTAGCTCGATTGTTTTCTTAATTACTAGGAATGATGCTAATAAAGCTAATATTAAGGCAACTAATTTTGGATAGGAACCAGGATCCAAGTGGGTTTCATTAAGCTGTTGGAAATCTCCCGAATTAAAAAAGATGATGGCGCTTAAAAGGATTAGTAGAATCCCTATTACAATTTCCCCCATAATATCCTCCCTGCTATTTCAGTTCTAATGAAGTAGAGGACGATTTCTCGCCCCCTTGATAAATATAGATTCTATTCAATATCTGCAATAATTTCTTCAATTATTACGTTCTGTTTCTCTAAATAGTCAGCATACTCTTCATGGTTCATGAAGTTTACATTAGCACCTAGATTTTCTATGTCTTCCTTGAATCCTTCACTATTTGCAACTTTTTCAAACTTGTCACTTAAAATTTTAATAATTTCTGGATCTGTACCACCGGGTGCTACATAACCGCGGTTAATTCCCATTGTAATGTCATAGCCTAATTCTTTAAATGTTGGTACATCAGGCAGTGTGTCAGTTCTTTCTTCTGTACCAATAGCGATGAAGTTCATATGTCCTGCTTCTACAAACTCTATGGCTGATGGATAATCAACAATAACAGCATCTACATGCGCACCAGCAAGTGCTTGAATTGCTTCTCCTAATCCTTCATAACCGACTAGATTATAGTTAATACCTAGTTCCTTACCAATTTGTTCTACCCAGACTCGTGGAATCCCACTGACGGTTCCACCAAAATTAATTTGGCTATCCTGTCCGTATTCAACAAATTCTTCTAACGAATCAACATTCATTTCGCTTGAAACAGCTAGAATTTGGTTGGAAGCTGACATTGATGCAATTGGTTCAAAATCATCGTAGTTTACTTCTGAAACTCCAGTATGATGAGCGACAAGATGTCCTTCATGAATTTGTCCAATATGATAACCGTTTGGTTCTTGTTCTAGTAATTCCTCAGCTCCGATTGTACCACCGACACCAGGAATATTGACAACAACCAAGGATTGATCCAATGCTTCTTCCGCATGGTCAACAACCACACGACCTTCAATATCACTGCCACCGCCTGGATCCCATGGAATCACCACTTCAATTTCACGATTCGGATAATCTTCTGCCGAATCCCCTTCATTTCCACAAGCTACTAGGACCATTGCAATGGAAATAGTTAAAAGATATACAACAAGAGTGCTTACCTTCCATTTAGCCATAAAGTTCATCTCCTTTTTGTGATAGTTTCCACTAAATAGTTAATGAGAAATCCTAAGCCAATAATCTGCTTCTTAAATCAAAATGAAAGCAATTACAAATCATCTGAATATTTTATGATATTATAATTTATTTATTACTTACAGTCAATATGCAATTTTATAAAAATTAGTTTCTTTTTGATAAAATTGAAAGTATTACCTTTCTTATTGTTCAAAAGCCATATTCTGATGTAATAATCCATTCAGCCTCCTAATATAGTACAAGTATACTTCAAGCAGATTAGGGAGGACTTCCAATTATGATCTATAAACTATTTCCTGGATTAAGGAAACTAGTATCCTACAACACATCAAATCTTTCGGGAGATATCACAGCGGGAGTAATAGTGACATTTTTGTTGTTTCCGCAAAGTATGGCTTATGCCATAATAGCTGGTGTTCCAATAACGATGGGATTACTTGCAGGCACATTTCCTTTACTAATCTATTGTTTGTTTGGTAGCTCCAACTATTTATCTGTTGGGCCAGTTTCTGTCGTATCCTTATTGGCTTTTACTGGTGTATCAAACATTGTGGAGCCTGATTCTAGTAGGTTTTTAGAGATAATAATTTTCCTTTCCCTGATAGTGGGGGGTGTGCAACTATTGATGGGGATGTTAAAAATGGGGTCTCTATTAAAATATATTTCACCAGCTGTCATTGACGGATTTACCTCTGCATTGGCAATCATTATCATACTGAATCAAATGAGCTCTATCATGGGTGTTAGTTTACCGAAATATAAGAACATTTTTACTTACATCATGGATATCTTGTATAACATTTCAAATGTAAACATATTAACTGTAATGATTGGATTAGCCAGTTTCATTATATTAGTCTTTTTAAAAAGTAAGCTTCATATCTCATCCAGTCCATTTCTTCTTATGATCATATCAATTTTGATCGTCGATTATTATGACCTGAACAAACAGGGAGTAGAAGTTGTAGGGGAATTGCCAAAGGACATGCCAGATGTTTCCGTTATGATTCCTACTGTAGAATTACTATTATCTATACTACCGATCGCGATGATAATTGGATTTATATCATTTTTCGAGTCTTTTTCAGTGGCAAAAACTTTGGGAGACAAAGAAAATGAACAAGTGAATCCGAATCAAGAATTAGTTGGATTAGGCTTTGCAAATATGACAAGTTCATTTGTTGGAACCATTCCGGTTGCTGGTGCTATCTCACGAACAGCAGTCAATTATGAGTCTGGTGCAAAAACAAATGTGTCCATGTTCGTTACTGCATTATTAATGCTGTTAGCATTTTCTTATTTGACGCCGTTCATTTATTACCTTCCTAATACAACATTAGCTGCGATCATCATATTTGCTGTAATGAAGCTAATTAATGTAAAAAAACTCAAGTATTTTATAACGAACCAAATCATGGAAGCTATTATCTTTTTAATTACTTTTATTGCTACGTTAGTACTAGATGTTTTTATGGGACTAGTTGTTGGAGTAGTTTTTACGTTAGGCGTGAATGTAGTAAGAAGAGTTTTTTGAAGTGCCTGTGACTTATCGAATGTCGACAAGTCACAGGCATTTTTTATTAACCTAGAAAGAATCCGCCAAATAGAAGTGCTCCGGCTACGACGAATGCGGGATGAACTTTTCGTCGTTCTATAAGCAAATAGCTAATGACAGCGATCAATATTGTCGGTAATAAACCAATCCCTACATAAGATTCTGCAAAGAAGTTCCAAGTCATAACACCTAAAAGGATCGCGATTACTGGTTGTACGAATAATGTTAATCGTTTGACCTTCGGTGAATCTTTATATTTTAATAGTAATCCACCTAATAAAATCATGAGTATAAGAGATGGTGCTACTGTTGCAAAGACACCAATAAACATGCCGGGCATACCACCAACCTCAAACCCGATATACCCTGCCATTTTCGTAGCAATTGGTCCAGGTAGGGAATTCCCTAGTGCTAGTACTTCACTGAATTCTTGGACTGTCATCCATTCATAGCGTTTTACTACTTCATTCTCTACAAGTGGAATTGAAGCAGGTCCTCCACCATATCCAAGTATTCCTGGGATGAAGAATGCTAAAAATATTTGCCAATAGATCATGTTGTTTGCTTCCCTTCTTTCTTCTCTGAGTTGTTCTCCTTATTTTTAATTGATAAAGCTACAACGAGTAAAATGGCAATAATAATTCCTGGATGGATATGAATAACTTGGAGAAGAACAATCAATATAACAACAATTATGATAGCTTTTTTCCATCCAAAACCTTTCCCTGATTTATTTATAAATTGCCAGGTCAATGTTGCCATCATCATTCCAACGACTGGAATTACGCCTGCAGTCATTCCCTGCACCCAATTAAACTCTTCTATAAATGATAAAGAGGTAAGTAGGGCAATCATAAGAAGAATCGTTGGAATAATGTTTGCTAGGATTGCATTAATCATTCCGAAGACTCCGGATACTCGGTATCCTATGTACCCTGCTAATTTGGTTGCAATGGGTCCTGGTAGTGAGTTTCCTATTGCAAGTATGTCACCAAATTCGTCATCATTTAGCCATTTATATTTGTTAACTACTTCCTTTTGAATTAGCGGTATAGATGCTGGTCCACCACCGAATCCAAGCATTCCAACTCGAAAAAATCCGATAAAAAGATCCCAATGTGTTTTCATATTGTCACATACCTTTATGCATATTGATGAGGCTGTTCAAATAGTGTATGTTACTATTTGACAGCCTCTAGTTTACCTTTATATTAATTAAACTCTTCCTTTACCAGGATGCTACACTACCGTCCGTTCTTGATTCGGATCCACCTACTAATACACCTGTTTCAGGATCACGCCAAATAATTTGGCCTCTTCCAAAGCTATTTGGCTCCAACTGAATGCGAATATCATGACCTTTAGCAGCTAATTCCTGTGCAATATGATGGAAAAAGCGGTCCTCTACTTCTACGGTTTTATCCTTCATCCATTGCCATCTTGCGGCATCTAATGCTGCTTGAGGGTGGAGACCGAAGTCAATGGTATTCATAACAACTTGTACATGCCCCTGTGGTTGCATGAATCCGCCCATTACTCCAAATGGTCCAACAGGTTGATTATTTTTCGTTAAGAAACCTGGAATAATTGTGTGGTATGTCTGTTTACCACCTTCTAATGCATTGACGTGATTCGGATCGAAGGAGAAATTATGCCCACGATTTTGTAAAGCAATACCAGTACCTGGTACAACAATTCCTGATCCGAATCCCATGTAATTACTTTGAATAAAGGAAACCATATTTCCTTCATTATCGGCAGTTGCTAAATATACCGTTCCGCCCGCTTTTGGTTCACCAGCATCTGGTGTTAATGCTTCATCTGTAATTAATGATCGACGTTCTTCGGTATAAGCATCACTTAAAATGTCATGACTTGAATATTTCATATGTTTTTCTTCCGTTACATGCTTGAGGGCATCAGCAAAAGCTAACTTAATTGCTTCAATTTGTTTGTGATACGTATCAGCAGATTCTTTTGTATGGAATGAAAATCCTTTGAGTATATTTAGTGCTTCCAATGCAACAATTCCTTGGCCATTCGGTGGGATTTCCCAAACATCATATCCACGATAATTAACACGGATAGGGTCGACCCAATCTGGTTTATATTCTGCTAAATCATCTGCTGCTAAAAACCCTTCTGTTTCGTTAGAGAAAGAGACGATTTTTTCGGCTAACCTTCCTCGGTAGAACGATTCTGCATTTGTATCAGCTATTTCCTGTAACGTATTTGCATGATCCTTTGAAGACCAAATTTCTCCTACTTTAGGTGCTCTTCCATTTGGTGCAAATGTTTTGAACCAATTTTCAAATTCTTTATCAGTTAGCTTAGTTTTAAATTTACGATACGCATTATCCCAAAACTTACCTAATGTCGGTGAGATCGGATAACCTTCTCTAGCATATGTAATAGCAGGTTCTAAGGTATCTTTTAATGAAAGCTTTCCAAATCGATTGGATAATTCAGCCCATGCTCCTGGTATACCTGGAACTGTTACTGGAACCCAACCATGAGTAGGAATTTCCGTATAATTTCTTTCTTTTAAAGCATCTATGGAAATTGACTTTGGAGATTTTCCACTCCCGTTTAAACCATGAAGCTCTCCTTTTGTCCAAACTAAGGCAAACGCATCTCCACCAATCCCATTTGAAGTTGGCTCAACAACGGTTAAGCTTGCAGCAGTTGCAATCGCTGCATCAATAGCATTTCCGCCTTTTTTTAATATATCAAGTCCTGCTTGTGCAGCAAGTGGTTGTGAAGTTGCTACCATTCCGTTTTTCGCGTAGACTGGCTTACGAGAAATAGCATCTGATCCATTAGAAAACTTAGAAAAATCCATGAAGCACACTCCTTATTATTATTTTTAGAATTAATGCCATATTATGAGAAGAAAGCAAATTTGTCAATAACAGTTAATCAAAAATAAGCTAAAACGTAATTATAACTTTCTTTTTATAGACTATAATATATTTTAACTTTCGATATGAAGATTGCATCTTTGTTCGAAAACTTACACAACTTCTTTCTATTCATAAGTCTATCAGTTATAATTGAACTACATCTTTAATTTCTAAGGGAGTTTTGTGGGTGAAACTGGATAAAATAGATAAAGCATTAATTGAAATTCTAGCTGATGATGGTAGAATATCCTACGTTAATTTAGCAGAGAAAGTAGGTCTTTCACGTGTAGCAGTAAAAGATAGAATTCATAACTTAATGGAGAAAGGAATTATTGAAAAGTTTACAGTAGTAGTAAACTCAGAGAAGGCAGGGAAGCAAATTTCTGCTTTTTTTGAAGTTGAAGTTGATCCAATGCAATTGCAGCAAGTAGCACAAAACTTGGCGGATAATCCAAATGTTGCTAGCATTTATCAGATGACTGGTCCAAGTACACTTCACATGCATGTTCTTGTTGAGGATATGAAAATGTTAGAAACTTTCATTAACGATGAGCTCTATTCAGTTGAAGGAATTAATCGTATTGAAAGCTCGGTAATCTTAAAGCGATTTAAAAGTCGTAATGGGTATAAACTATAACTTGATTTTAAAAATAGCAGTTAGATAAGATCCTTCACTTCAGAGAGAGTGAAAGGATCTTTTTATTTTTAGGATGAATAAGTATTATTTTATTCTTGTATTTATGCGTAGGTCTTATGTTATAAAAAATTACAAAATGATGTTCGTGTAGTAATTTTGTATGATTAATGTAATGAATTTATTGATTTTGATTTATTTTTGTTGCTTAAATCTATTGACACCTTCATATGATTGAAGTATAGTCTATTTTAAATATATAGAAAATTACACCAAAACTGAATAAAGGAGGGGCGCCATGATCAGCTTTATAGTTAGAAGGTTAGGGCAATTACTATTACTTTTATTAGGAATTTCATTCATTGTTTTCATGAGTATGCACATTGCACCAGGAGACCCAGCAACTATAATTGGAGGACCAACTGCAACAGAATCTGACCTTGAGGCAATAAGGAAAGATTTGGGACTGAATGAGCCTTTACTAGTTCAATATGTTGACTATCTGAAAGGAATAGTGCAGGGAAACTTCGGATATTCCTATCAAAATAGTCAGCCGGTAGGAGAAGCTATCGCTACACGACTACCGAATACTATTAAATTAGCAGTTGCGAGTATGATCGTTGCTGTTATTATAGGGCTAATTGCAGGAATGATTTCCGCAATGAAACAAAATTCCTGGCTTGATGTAACAAGTACAACTTTTGCGTTAGTAGGTGTTTCGATACCCAATTTTTGGCTAGGTGCCATGTTAATACTCTTGTTTGCAGTTAATTTACAATGGCTACCAGTAAATGGTTTAAGTGAACCATTTTATTCGGTAGAGGGTTTAAAGCAATTGATTTTACCTTCTATTACGTTGGGAACTGCTTCTGCAGCGTTAATTGCAAGGATGTCTCGCTCGTCAATGCTTGAAGTAATTAAATCAGATTACATTCGTACAGCTAAAGCAAAGGGGGTAAAACGAAAATCAGTAATCTGGGTCCATGCATTACGAAACGCGTTAATTCCTGTTATCACGGTTATTGGTATTAACTTTGGTGCTTTACTAGGAGGAACGATCATAACCGAGCAGGTATTTGCGATTAATGGAATTGGTAGATTAATGATCGATGCTATTTCTGCCAGAGATTTTCCAATGGTTCAAGGAACAGTCCTATTAGTGGCAGCTATTTTTGTCATCATTAATTTAATCGTCGATATTATTTATGTGAAAGTTGACCCTAGAATCAGCTATGAATAATCGTGGGGAGGAGGTTGAGAATATGACGGCAGAATTAGTTACCGATGTGAAGAAAGTAAAAGAAGAGAAAAAAGATGGCTTTTTCCTAGAGACTTTGAAAAAACTTCTGAAAAACAAATTAGCTGTAATTGGATTAGTTATTATTTTTGTCCAACTAATCCTTGCCATATTCGCTCCTTTATTTGTTAGTTATGGGCCATATGTACAGGATTCAACAGCGACTTATTTAGGAGTAGGATCGGAGGGTCATTTTCTAGGAACGGATAATTACGGAAGAGATATGTGGTCCCGAATTGTGTATGGATCTAGAATTTCTCTTATTGTTGGGGTTTCTACCGTTGCAATAGGATTACTAGGAGGAATCACCTTAGGGTTATTGGCAGGTTACTTTAAAAAACTAGATTCGATTATTATGAGAATAGTAGATTTGTTATTTGCTTTTCCTGGCATACTACTTGCTATGTTAATCATTGCAATGCTAGGTACAAGTATCGTGAATGTGGTGATTGCTATTAGTATATGGTCCATTCCAGGGTGTGCGCGAATTGTACGTGGTAGTGTTTTATCAGTTAAGAAGCAAGAATACATTATGGCTTTACGATCTGTAGGTGCAGGTAATACAAGGATATTGTTAATGCATATTTTGCCAAATTGTACCGCACCTATCATTGTGTTTGCTACTACTCGAATGGCAACAGCAATTTTATCAACTGCTTCATTAAGTTATTTAGGGCTAGGGGCGCAACCTCCAATGCCAGAGTGGGGTGCCATGATTGCCGCAGGACAAAATTTCATGTGGGATGCACCGCATATGGCTGTTATCCCGGGAATAGCGATCATGTTAACCGTATTTGCATTTAATGTTGTTGGGGATGGATTGCGTGATGCTCTTGATCCAAATATGAATATTTAAATAAATAGGAGGAATGAAAATGAAAAAATTATGGATGGCAACAGCGTTTTTGTTATTACTATGTATGATAGCCGCATGTGGAGATAGTGAAAGTTCAAGCGGCGGTAATGATGGAGAAGATGTACCAAAAGAATTAACGTATGCTTCAACTTCCGATGCGAAAGGATTATCTCCCATTGATACGAATGATTCTGTTTCAAGTAATGTGATCGTACAAGTCTATGAAACATTATTTACATTAGATCCTGAAACAATGGAACCTCAACCGTTACTAGCGGAATCCTATGAAACACCAGATGAAAATACATGGGTTATTAAGTTAAATGAAGGAATAACTTTCCATGATGGCACACCATTTAATGCAGAGGCAGTAAAATATTCATTTGAACAAATGAAAGACCCAGAGCGTGCAGCACCAAGAGCGTCATTATTAGAACCAATTGAATCAATCGAAGTAGAAGATGAATATACGGTTGTGTTAAATACAAAAGAACCATATGGCCCGATGCTAGCAGCATTAAGTCACACAAATGCAGCAATCGTTAGTCCAACCGCAGACCAAGAAGGAGACATCAATAGAGAGCCAGTAGGAACTGGACCATTTGTCTTTGAAGATTGGGAAGAAGGGGATCAAGTTGTATTAACAAAAAATGAAGACTACTGGAGGGAACCTACGCAATTAGAAAAAGTAGTTTTTAAAGTTGTTCCTGAATTTTCAACAGCTATTTCTATGTTAGAAACTGGAGATGTTCAATTCTTGGATGCCATTCCATCTGACCACATCTCTCGTGTGGAATCATTAAATAATGTGGAAGTACAGAAAAAAGAAGGTACACGTGTATCCTATTTAACATTTAATGTAGAAAAAGAACCTTTTAATGACTTAGAGTTTAGACAAGCAGTTGCCTATGCGGTAGATCAAGAGTCTTATGTTAATCAATTAAACGGATTAGGTGAATATAATGAGAGTATCATCGGCCCGAAAGTATTCGGTTACAATGAAGATGCACAGGATACTGGTTATAACTATGATCCAGACAAAGCTGCTGAAATTATTGAAGCAAATGGTTATGGTGACGAAACGTTTACGATGCTAGTAGCTAATCGTGATAATTATATGAAAATGGCAGAAATCGTACAAGCTCAATTATCAGATGTTGGACTTAATGTACAAATTGAAACAATGGAATGGGGAGCGTTTTTAGATACAGCAAGAGCTGGAGAGTATGAAATGACTTTCTTAGGTTGGGCAAATAGTACTGCTGATGGTAGTGAATTATTATATCCAAACCTACACACAGATAATATTGGTGGTTCTAACTATACTCGTTATAATAATGAAGATTTTAATAAGCTTGTAGAAGAGTCACGTATAACAGTAGATCAAGACGTACGTAAGGAAAAACTTCATGAAGCAAACGTGTTAGCAATTCAAGATGTACCATGGGTTGTAATGGAGCATGGAGTCGTAACGGCAGCTTACGATGAATCTGTAAATGGTCTTTCTGTTGATCCAACCGGGCAATGGTCATTATACAATGTAACAAGAGAGTAGGGGGAATATGGAAAAGTTACTTGATGTCAAAGATCTAACGATTGACTTTCGAACAGCTAAAGGAAATTCCGCGGCTGTTCGGGATGTTTCGTTTTCACTACATGACGGAGAAATATTATGTATTGTTGGTGAGTCAGGATCAGGAAAAAGTATTACGTCACTCTCCTTAATGGGGCTTCTTCCAGATAATGGGGAAGTTTCATCTGGTTCGATCCGTTTAAATGGAGAGGAACTAGTCAATAAAACAGATGAGGAATTGCGAAAAATTCGAGGTAACAAAATCTCCATGATTTTTCAGGAGCCAATGACTGCTCTCAATCCAGTATTTACAATCGGATATCAAATTCAAGAACCCTTACGGATCCATAAGGGAATGTCTAAACAAATGGCGATCACAAAAAGTATAGATTTACTCGAACAAGTTGGAATTCCCAATCCTAAGGAAAAAATCAATCAGTACCCCCATGAATTGAGTGGAGGAATGCGACAACGAGTCATGATTGCTATGGCATTGGCTTGTGAACCTTCGCTATTGATTGCGGATGAGCCGACAACTGCATTGGATGTTACCATACAAGCGCAAATTTTAGATATTATCGATGATTTAAAGGAACAGTTTGGTATGGGTGTAGTGTTCGTCACGCATGACATGGGAGTCGTTGCGGAAGTTGCTGATCGAGTTATGGTTATGTATGCCGGGGAAGTTGTGGAAGTCAATGATGTAGAGAGTTTATTTAGAAACCCTCAGCACCCCTATACACAAGGATTACTAGGTGCGGTTCCAAATGTAGATGATGAAACACAGGAGATGAAAGTTATTCCTGGGTCCATGCCAAGTGTTGATGATGATATTCCTGGGTGTCGTTTTCATCCGCGATGTCCCATGGCGATGGATATTTGTAAGGAAAAAAAACCACAATTAGTTCGTAGTGGTTCAGAAAATGCAGCAGTAAGATGCTGGCTCCAGGAGGTGGACACCGATGACAGTTCAACCGTTACTTCAAGTGGAGGATTTGAAAACATATTATCCAATTAAGAGTGGAATTTTTAAGCGAACCAAATCACATGTTAAAGCAGTAAATGAGGTTAATTTGGAAGTTTTCGAAGGAGAAACACTAAGTGTTGTTGGTGAATCTGGGTGTGGAAAGTCAACCTTAGGACGAACGATATTAGGCCTCGAATCTAAAACTGATGGATCGATTTACTTTAAGGGAGAAGATATTGGCACTTTATCGGAAAGGAATTTAAAGAAGTATAAAAAAGATATGCAAATGATTTTTCAAGATCCGTTTGCGTCGTTGAATCCTAGGCAAAAAATAGGAAAGGCGTTAGAAGAAGTGTTTGTCATCCATACGAATATGTCAAGGGAACAACGAAAAGAGCGAGTACTTCAACTATTAATGGAGGTAGGATTAAAAAAGGAACACTATGATCGACATCCACATGAGTTTAGTGGAGGTCAGCGTCAGCGGATTGGGATAGCGAGAGCAATGGCGTTAAATCCTTCATTAGTTGTCTGCGATGAGGCCGTTTCGGCGTTAGACGTTTCAGTGCAGGCACAAATTATTAAACTATTAAAAGAGCTTCAAGCGAAACATCAGTTATCCTATCTATTTATATCCCATGATTTAGGAGTAGTGCGTCACATTAGTGATCGTGTTTTAGTCATGTATCTTGGAACAGCAGTGGAATTAGGTACAACAGAGCAAATCTTTAATAACCCACAGCATCCTTATACGAAGGCACTACTCTCATCTATTCCACGTCCTGTTCCAGGAAGAAGGAGAGAGAGAATTAAGCTAGAAGGTGACTTGCCTAGTGCATCGAATTATCCATCTGGCTGCCCTTTCCACACTCGGTGTCCACTTGCTACAGAGCAGTGTAAAAGTGAAAAACCAATCTGGAGAGAAGTGGAAGATGGTCATTTTGTAGCTTGTCATCTAGTGTAGGGGACTTGTTAGCGATAAAGGATAATAGAAAGCTCCTGTATTGGGTAATACTACAGGAGCTTTCTTATTGTTGTTTAGTAAATCCCTACTTGATCAAACCCAGCAGCTACAGCTTGTGCTTCTTCACTACCTTCACCATATATGTCTTCTGCTGATTGAACAATTACATTACGTGCATCGCTGAAATCAGAAGTTGGAGTTAAATACACAGTTAGTGCACGATAGTATATTTGTCCAAGTTTTTCTTTACCGATTTGTTCACCGATTAGGTACGCGGCATGGTTCGTAATGGATGAGTTAACATGGACACCACCATTATCAACATAACCTGGCATGTCGTAGTAATCATCCATATGCTCAGGATACATTCCATTACCATATGGAGCTCGTGCCTCGGAAACCGGGAATTTACTTGGGTTACTCAAGCTACGTAATGCTGTTCGCCCTTCTTCAATAGAAGGTGGGGCCATAATATCTTCTCCCATTTCCCAATCGTCAGAATCGATAAGAGCACCAAATACATCGGCAAATGATTCGTTAAGTGCGCCAGATTGGAAACGATATTGTAAATTCGCTGTATGAGAGATTACACCGTGTGTCATCTCATGGGCAGCAACATCCAGACCCGCTGAAAGTGGTACCATGAATTCGCCATCTCCATCCCCATATGTCATGTGACGACCATTCCAAAATGCGTTATTGTAGTTGTTACCATAGTGAACATAAGAGATAATGGCCATTCCATTATCGTCAAGTGAATTACGGTCATGCTCTTCTAAATAATATTCATAAACCGATTCTGAATTATAGTGTGCATCAACGGCTGGGCTTTGATATTCGTCCTTCCATGATGAACTATCATTCTCGAAAATTTCTCCTGTATTGTGATCAAACGTGTAAATACCTTCTAAATTTTCATGAGATTCATCATATAATTTGAACACTGTGTCTTCACCAGATCGCACTTCTTGGGTAGTATGGATATGACGTAAATCGCCATGAACACCTTCTCCTACTCCTTTATGGTGTTTCTTTTTCATATCTTCCGTATGCAATAATGCATTATACTTATCGATTACATCACCAGTGTTTGCATCGACAAATACAAACCAATTTCCAGGCTCGTCACCTAAAAAGGTTAGATTAATCTTATATGCTAGGCTATTTTTTCCTTCAAATGGATAAACCACTAGCTCGGATGAAGGATCGTAAGCCATTTCAACTGGTGCTTTTACAGATGATTTAGCTACTTTAAGAGCATCTTCTGCCTGAACGGAAGCTTGTGTCAGAAATTGATCGTTGTCAGCTTCTTGATTAAAGTGTCCATTTACTCCAGCCACTTCATTATCTCTATTAAAGTGAACGACTATCTCTGCACCTTCCACGGGAACATTATTGTTCATTTGATGAAAGCGGATATGTGTCATTCCTAGTTCATCTGTTAGTATTTCCTTTACTTTTAAATTTTTCTCTGGATTCTTAACTCCTACTTTTGCTTCATTTCGTTTCAAGTAATCTATCGCATTTTTGGTATTACTAGATGCATATTTTTCCGATAGTTTTTCCTTAATGAAGATAGGTACGTTGACATTTACGTTCCATTCTTTTTGTGCTTGTACATTAATTGGGGTTACTGAGTCGTGTGGTTTAGCCAGCACTTCACCCACTGAGAACGTACCTGCCACAATTGCTGAGGATAAAATGACAGGAATAATTTTCTTCTTATTCATAATCATACCTCCTAGTATTTTATTGTTTTTAATTATACGTTAATAGAGTTAAAATTACATGATTATTTTGAACTGAATTAATATTATGTAAATTAGTAGAGTTTACTTAGGTAAATGGGTAAAGTGGTGCTTTTGTACTCGCAACATTGGACTATATGGTATTGGATTAGGAAAATATCATTATTGAAACGGGTAAGTAGATTTACCATAAAATAACAAGTGCCTGGCACCGTCAAAATTCGACAGGTGACAGGCACTTTTTAGCTAATCGCTCTTCAATCGCAAATCGATATCATATTCATCCTCCATCATCTCTGTAATCTCATCTCGAATGGAGGAATGCTCATTTACATACCAATCCTTTTGAAAATGCTTAATAATTTCCCCGCGCATTTCCTTATATTTCTCTTTTTCTTTCTTTACTTTATTCCTGGCTTCTAAGTAAAAGTAATAAAATAATGATATGACACTGATAATGAGTACGTATGCAAGGTTGGTAATTATGTCAACCATAGCATAAAAAATATTTTGCTCGGTAATTTCAGTCATATATAGAATGTAATAAATAAATAACACTAAGGTTACCCCGAAAAGTAAAAGATAATTACTTTCCCTTCGTTTCCATTTATCAAGATATTCTTTTTTCTTACGGACTTTATCTATCCTATTCCTAGTGTCATTCGTTACATGATCTTCCCAAGACATGATTATCACCTCGCATTATGTATATGAATAGTCTGTCCAAAGAATACCCACTTTAAGGTGCCTGGCACCGACAAAATTCGACAGGTGACAGGCACCTCATCCCACTACAATTTACATTAATTTGACGTGTGTTTTGCGGTGGCTTTACATTGTTGATTTATAATTGAGATAGTGGTTGGATGATATATTAATCGGAGGTGTGTGTATGCGCTTTTTGATTAAGATTTGTGTTTGTCTTGTTGTTGCCGTATTGTATTTAGTTTAGTTGTTGTTTCCACCAGCGGTGTTTCAGCAATGATTATTTGTATGTGCTGGAATGTTATTTTTTACTAACCATTAGCATAATCCTGTATATACTAGTAAAAAGCTTTTTTTCGCAATAGATCTTGTTTCATTCATCATAATAGCCACGTAACAGATAACCCACTAACACTTTTCTATTCTTCTAGCAATACAACTTCAATCTTTTTCAGTGATTATTCCTTTTACTTTTATCGTTTGCTTTCTCCTATTATCGCCCGAGCCAGGATATTCGGATATGTAGGTGATTAAACTGGATTTTTTCTTTCATATGAAATTCTTAATATGACTGATTGGAGGTTAATGATGAAAATTGCTATTTTTACAGATACGTTTGTCCCAGATGTGAATGGAGTAGCAAGAACATTAAAACGTTTTACGGATTATTTGGAAAAGCATGCTATCGAATACCGAGTTTTTGCACCAAAAAGTACAAATGAGGATTTGTTTACTAGTCATGTCCTTCGTTTTGCGAGTTTACCATTTTTCTTATATCCCGAATGTCGTATTGCTTTTCCTAACATTATTCATGTTCGTGAGGAAATACAAGAATTCCAACCTGATATTATTCATGTAGCAACCCCGTTTAATATGGGACTTTGTGGACTGCATTATGCGAAAAAGTTTGATATACCAGTCGTTGGTTCGTATCATACAGACTTTGATAGATATTTAGATTACTATGATTTCTCCTCATTGAAAAAAATTCTTTGGAAGTATATGCGGTGGTTTCATCGTCCTCTTCATAAAATTTTTGTACCTTCTATTGCCACATTCGATCATCTACAAAAACATGGGTTTATGAATTTAGCTATTTGGCCGCGAGGTGTTGACTGTTCACATTTTCATCCGAAATTTGATCCTGAAGTAATTCGAAAAAAATACCATATAAATGAAAGATATATTCTACTTTATGTCGGACGACTTGCACTAGAAAAGGATGTCCTTGTCCTGCCACAGATTGCAGAACTACTTCCGGAATCGGTTCGAAAGGATGTACATTGGCTTATTGTTGGGGATGGACCGCAGAAAAAAGAGCTAGAAATGGCGAGTCCTAACAATTTGACATTAGCAGGATTTCTATCTGGGACCGACTTAGCACATGTGTATGCAGCGGCAGACTTATTTGTATTCCCTTCAGTTACAGAAACTTTTGGGAATGTTGTACTCGAATCCTTAGCTAGTGCAACACCTGTTATTGGAGCAAATGCAGGTGGTGTACGTACCATAATCGAAAATAATGTAACGGGAATGTTATGTGAGGGTGGAGATGCAACTGAATTTGCAAGAACTATTGCGAACCTGCTGAATGACAAGGAAAAACGAGATGAAATGGGAGTCCAGGGAAGAAGGTATGCCATAACCCAATCATGGAATGCCATATTCTCTGATTTATTATTAGAATATGAAGCAGTCCTAAAAAGAAACATCCTCGAAGGAATGGCTTAAATATAGGTGCCTGTCACCCGTCGAATTTTGTCGGTGACAGGCACCTTTTGTATAAAAATGGTTGTTTTGGGAAAAAAAAGAGGGATACTATTTTAATTTGATTGAGGGGATGAGATGGCGAGGTCTTCTCTGGTTAAGCGTTTGAAGATGAGAAAATTGCATCAAAAGAATAAAAAGCAGCCTGATAAGGTTCGTGATAAAACGAAAATTACGAAGAATTTGGATGAAAATATAAAGAATGTAAAGGAATTACTAGGTGAACCTGGTGATTTGGTTGTGCGTGAGTTAATTATTGGCGGGATTGAATCCCGAGCAGCACTTATTTACATAAGTGGGTTAACCGATGAAAATTTAATTAACAATAATATTTTAAAAACGATTCAATTAAATATGAAGCAATTTGAATCAGATATTTTGGATAAGATTTACCAAGAAGTTATTGCGGTGACGGACATAAAAAAGGCCGAAGCAATGGATGAGGTTTCCTTTGCTATTCTAAATGGTGGTACTGCATTTTATTTAGATGGGCGAGAAACGGTCTTGTTAATGGGGACTTCTGGTGGTGAATCCCGAGCTATTGAACAGCCTGATTCTGAAACCTTAATTCGTGGACCAAGAGATGGTTTTGTCGAAAACATTCAGACAAACATGGCACTTGTTCGGCGAGATATTAAAGATCCAAACCTGCGTTTTAAGACTCATGAAGTAGGAAAGCGATCCAAGCAAAAGTTAGTTGTTAGCTATGTAGAAGGAATCGCAAACCCAGATATTGTTAATGAAGTTAATCGTAGACTAGAAACGATTGATATCGATTATCTTTCGGATTCTGCGTTTGTGGAGCAATGGATAGAGGATAGTTTTTTATCGCCATTTCCCCAATTATTAGATACAGAGCGTCCAGATAAGGTGTCATCTGATTTAATGCAAGGTAAAATAGCAATTTTAGTGGATGGTACTCCGTTTGTATTAATAGCTCCAATTACAATTGGAGATTCATTGCATTCTATGGAGGATTATAATCAACGTTGGTTTCCGGCAAGTTTGCTAAGAATATTACGTTATCTTTCTGCTTTTTTTGCTTTGTTTTTACCTTCCCTTTATATTGCACTTGTTTCTTATCATCCGGGGATGATTCCAAGTACGCTCGCGTATTCGATTGCTGCTACCCGAGAAGGGGTTCCTTTCCCAGCAGCAATTGAATCAATAATCATGGCCATTACGTTTGAAATTTTACATGAGGCAGGTATTCGCCTACCTAAGGTTATTGGTCAAACGATAGGTATTGTTGGAGGGTTAGTTATTGGAGAAGCGGCAGTTAGTGCCGGGATCGTGAGTCCTATCATGGTCATCGTTACAGCACTAACAGCGATATCGTCCTTTGGTGTACCTTCGTACAGTGTAGCAATCACCTTCCGAATGTTACGATTTGCCTTTATGATTGCTGCCTCATTTTTAGGGTTATATGGGATTGTACTAATTTACATTATGATAAATATCCATATCGTTAATTTGAAAAGTATCGGGGTCCCATATTCGACTCCCTTTGCACCGTCTTTTGTTAATGACTGGAAAGATTTAGTTTTCCGTGCTCCTGTTACAGAGCTAAAGAGACGCCCATTATATTTAAAAACGAAGGATAAAAAATCAAAAGATATCAAACCGGAATAAGGGAAGGAATAGCACATGAGTACATTTAAGTATGGTGATGAAAAAATTAAAAGTCGCGATATAATGATTGCTGTTCCTTCTATGCTAATTGCAGTAGGTATTATTTCGTTTCCGAGGCATCTTGCTGAGTCAACGAAGGCTTCTGATGGGTGGGCTGCTATTGTGTTAGGGGGAATTTTAGCGATAGTTCTAACATGGTCTGTTGCAAAAATTGCTGCGAGTTTCCCTAATCAATCCTTCTTAGCGTATGCCTCATTTCTAGTTTCAAGGCCGGTGGCAGTAGTACTAACCTTTCTATTTGCGATCCAAGGAATCATGATAGCCGCGTTAGAGGTTAGATCAATCACAGATATATCCCATCAATATTTGTTTGATCGAACACCAATGGAGGTAGTTTCTTTAACATTTTTACTTGTTGTTGTATACGCTGTATCTGGATCTCGAGCAGGAGTTTTAAGGTTAAATGCCTTGTTTTTGCCAATTATCTATTTAACTACAGCCATATTAATCTTTTTTTCAATCGGCTTTATGGAAGGGAAAAATTTATTTCCAATATTTAAAACGGATATGCAGGGGTACGTACAGGGTACATTTAAAAGCACGTTATCCTATTCAGGAATTGGTATCCTATTTTTTTACATATCATTGGTGAAAAACCCCAAAAAAGCACCCCGATTGGCAGCTGTCGGGATGTCTGGTGTCGTGTTTATCTACTTGTTCATTTATTTAACAACAATTGCTGTTTTTGGAGATGTAACAACAGCAAATATTCGTTTTCCTTTAATTGAATTAGCAAAAACAATCGAAATTCCAGGTGGTTTTTTTGAACGGTTAGAATCCATCTTCTTTGTCATATGGATTATGGCTATTTTTACGACAACAGCGATAGCCTTTGATGTTTCGTTAATGGCATTAAGCACTATTTTTCCCAAAGTAAATAAGTTGAAAATTGTCTTTCTACTTTCTCCGTTAATATTTTTAATTTCTATGTTGCCTAAGGATGTAATCGAGATAGAAAGATTTGGAGAGTATGTGAGTTATTCTAGCTGGGGGTTAACCGGGGGTATCGTGATCCTACTATGGGTTTTTTACAAAGTAAAAGGGAGGAGAAAAAGTGGGAATTAAAATATTTGTACAAATTTTAATTAGTAGTCTCTTCTTTATTTTACTTGCTGGATGTTGGGATGGGATCGAATTAGAGGATCGAGCATTTCTTGCAGGGGTTGCTGTAGATTTAGCGGAAGAGCAAGGAGGAAAATTACGATTTGAGCTAACAAATCAGTTTGTTGTTCCAGCAGGGCTTGGGTCGGCAACGGAAGCAGGTGGGGGAAAGGCATTTCGAAATCTCAGTCAAACTGGAGAAAGTCTGTATGAAATAAACGCTCGGATTTCCAAGCAAGCTAACCGGACAATAAATACAGACCATGTTGAAATAGTTGTCGTTTCACAGAATGTCGCAAAAAAAACTGGGTTATTTGCTGATGTTTTGGATGTGTTTATTCGCCAACAGACTATGCGGAGAGGAATATTAATAGCGATTGTGGATGGAAAAGCAGGGGATGTTTTACATGTTGAGACAGAGCATGTAAAAATTCCTGGACAATATATTAGTGAACTACTTGAAAATAAACAAACTCCTGAGACGATTATTCCTGTAAGAATTGGTGATATTCAGGAGTCACTTTTAAATAATAGAAGTTTTATCATTCCGCAAGTTGCTACTTTTACAAAAAACAGTGTGAATTACGAGGGAATTGCTGTTTTTCACGGGCATACAAGTCAGATGGTTGATACACTAAACGGTGATGATGCAAAAGGATTGAACTTCATTATAGGTAATGGTCAAGAAGGTAGTGTAACAGCAGATGTTGAAGAGGAGCAGGTTACATACATTATTTCGAATGGTAGTAGTAAAATAAAGCTTAAAAATCGTGATAAAGAGAATATGTCTTTTGAAGTGGATATGGATATTACCGCAAGTATTGTCGAATATTTCGGTACATTGGATTTTTACAAAAAGAATAATCAAGAGAAATTTGAAAAAGCATTGGAAGAAAAAATAAAAACGTTAACTGAGGGAACCGTAGAAAAAGTAAAAGACGAACTACAAGTTGATGTATTAGGATTGGATAACTATCTTCGAATGAATCATTATAGCCTATGGGAAGAAGTAAAGGGTGATTGGGACTATGGAGAAAATTACTTTTCTAAAAGTGATATTAAAGTTAACGTGAATACTACCGTTCGTGAGCCAGGTAATTCCATTCGGGTTAAGAAGAAAGGAGAAGAAGAATAATGTGGCAGTTGATTATGGAAAGAGTACCTTCGATGATAGGGATATTTTGTACGTTATTGGCTTTTTTAGTGCCATATGTCATATATAAAGTAAATCAGAAGTTTCATCGTGAAGCGGATCCGCCATGGAAGAGAGAGGAGAAAAGTAGTGTGAAAGAGTGATGGATAGAGTGACCACAGGATAGATGTGTTTACAATATTTAACAGGTGCCAGGCACCTAAATGTTAAAGTTGACTTGGTTTCTGTCGATAATAGAAATAGGAGTTGTCAGAAAAAACCAAGAAAGTTAGCATTTAGGGGGATATTATATTGAAAAAAGAAAGAAATAAACTTATGCACTTTATGGCTGGTGCGGTTATATTACTGATGGTCATAGTGAATATTTTAGGGAGATATTTCCATCTATTCGATTTCTCCCATGGTAGTGGGAGCTTCGTTACATCGTATGATATTGAAGCTTCGTTTGGCATGGCACAACATGTTTTGTTCATTCTTCCAATTGTCTTTTTTGTATTAAGTATTTTATTGTATCGCAGGAACAACAATCATCGGTATATTCCATACCTACTAACACTAGCATTAACATTTGCTAGTATTGCGATTATATCGGGTGGAAGCGGAAGAGTAGAATTTCACTTTAGTATATTTATGGTAGTTGCAGCTGTCGGTTATTATCAGAAGATCAAATTACTTTTAATGATGACAGTTCTATTTGCGATACAGCATATTGTAGGGTTATTATTTTTCCCAGAGCTCGTCTTTGGTGTTGAACATTATATGTTTTCTATGTTTTTATGGCATGCTATCTTCCTAGTACTTACTTCATCGGTAGTTAGTTGGCAAGTGTATAGTGGCAAAAAAATAGAAAACTATTATCAAGAAAAACAGCAAGAACAAAGAAAAACTATTATTGAGGACATCGTTGAGCGTTTGTCTACGACATCTAGCCAGATTTTATCAGTATCCGATACACTTTCAAGTAACACGAAGGAATCATATCAAGCTAGTGGGCAGCTAGCTGCATCAATGGAAGAGGTTTCTGCTAGTATCGAACAACAATTAGAAATAATCCAAGATAATAGGAAAGTTATTACACAGATAGATGAAGGAATCAAAAGTATTAACCAAACGGCCAAAACAGTTGCAGCGAATTCTACTACTTCAGCAACAGAGGCACAGCGTGGAAGTGAATTGATTGAAAAATTATTATTACAAATGAAAGAAATAACGGTAGATGTCGATGAGTCTTATACGAATGTGAAAGAGCTGCTTCGCCGTTCTCAATCCATTGAGGGGATCGTGGAAGTAATTTCTGATATCGCAGATCAAACTAACCTTTTAGCATTGAATGCATCTATTGAATCTGCAAGAGCAGGGGAGTATGGAAAAGGATTTGCTGTTGTAGCGGATGAAGTTAGAAAGTTGGCAGTACAGTCTCAAGAATCATCCCAAAATATTTCAAAGATTATTAAACAAATATTAATAGAAACCAATCAGTCTGTAAAGTCGATGGAAAACGTAAAAGCTTCTACAACGGAAGGACTAGACACGGCGGAAAAATCCAATAAAGTATTTCATCATATTTCTAAAGAAACAAATGAAATCGCTCTACAAGTACAAAGTGTATCTTCATTGACAGATAACTTATCTTCTTCTTCTGAGAAAGTGAATGCCTCAATGCAGCAGATCACAGAAGCTGCAGAGCAATCAGTTTCTGGAACAAAAGAAGGAATGAGCTCTTCTGATCTGCAGCATGAACTAACTGAAGGAACGGTAGATGTCTCGAAGAAATTAAATGAATTAACCTCTGAGTTGGAAGAAGTTATTCGAACGTTAAGGAACGAGGTTTAGTGAGTGAAAGTAGTATTATAGGTGCCAAAGGATAACAGTTGTGTGATTCAGCTGTTATTTTTTTATTAAGACTTTTACCGATAGAGTTAGAATATTATGTTAATATTGGGGTGTAGTTTCGTAAGTTTACCAATTGGGGGTGAGGGTTATGAAAAAAATAGTTTTGATCGGTGGATTGTGGTTATTTATGATATGCCTTGTAGGATGTGACTCCTCTTCGACAACCCAAGCAAGTTTTAAACTAGATGGGTTAGATAATTATGATGTTTCCCAAACAAGTGATGAGGTGAACGATGAAATATTTATTTATCGTCTCGTCGTGGAAAAGGAAGAATATCAAGTAGGTCAACCAGTAAAAATCTATGCAGAACTAGAGTATACTGGTGAAAACGAGGAAATTACTATATATCATGCAGCTTCCCCGTTTTATTTTCCAATAGAAGAAAAGGTCCGAGGTTTTGATATTGGTTATGGAATGGATGAACCGTTGATTAGTACTACGCTTAAAAAGGGAGAACCTCTTCGAGAAGTATATGTCAAGAATGCTGGGTACAGTGATATAGATGAAGATGATTATGTCTCGTTTATTAAACGGTTCCTGGAAAACGATGGGTTTCCGAGTGGATTTTATGTAGTTAGTGGATATGCAGATTTTACTATTTATTCTAGTGAAAATACAGCAGGTAAAAAGGACTTCCGAATGGAAGCGCAAATTGATTTTAAAGTAGTGGAATAGAGCAAATAGTTATGTTCAGGCATTTCCAAAAAGGAGGAAATCATGTCTAGTTATAACGAAGGACCACATAAACCATTTAACGATGCAATGGAACATCAACAAAATATAGTAGGAACTCCTTTAGGCAAAAAGGGAAGACTTCCGCTACCAATAAAGCTAATCGGCTACTTTATGGTAGGAGGTTCTGTGTTATTCGTCCTTATTGGAATCATTTTAAATTTTTTGAACTAGGGAAGCAGCGTTTAGGTAAGAGTAGACAGTTTAGTTTGAAGAAAAATAAACCATCGGGGTGCCTGTCACTTGTCAATTTTTGACAAGTGACAGGCACCTACATATTTCGACATTAGGGAGATAGGGCTTGGAATTTGTTCAAAAACCTTTGACATCTTTCAGAAAATAAGTTACATTACTAAAGGCGAACGTTTTAAAACAACTTATAATTAATATTCGTATTTAGGAGTGTGTACGATGGAAAATATATTTGATTATGAAGATATCCAGTTGATTCCACGAAAATGCGTGGTGAATAGCAGATCTGAATGTGATACTACAACAACACTTGGTGGGCATTCATTTAAGTTACCTGTCGTACCTGCAAACATGCAGACTATTATTGATGAAAAAATTGCAATTACTTTAGCTGAGAATGGGTATTTTTATATCATGCATCGTTTTGAAGCAGAGAAACGTGCAGATTTTATTCGTGATATGAAATCACGTGACTTGATCGCTTCGATCAGTGTAGGAGTGAAAGCAGAAGAATATCAATTTGTTGAAAAATTAGTAGCAGAGCAGCTAGTACCAGAATATATTACGATCGATATTGCACATGGTCATTCTGATGCGGTGATCGAAATGATTCAACATATAAAGAATCACTTGCCTGAAACTTTTGTCATTGCTGGGAATGTTGGAACCCCTGAAGCAGTGAAGGATTTAGAAGAGGCTGGTGCGGATGCAACAAAAGTAGGAATTGGACCAGGAAAAGTATGTATCACGAAGATTAAAACAGGATTCGGTACAGGAGGCTGGCAATTGGCAGCAGTGAAAGCTTGTGCTGAAGCAGCGACCAAACCGATTATTGCTGATGGTGGTATTCGAACTAACGGGGATATCGCCAAGTCCATTCGATTTGGGGCGACTATGGTAATGGTTGGATCATTGTTTGCTGGACATGAAGAGTCACCTGGTGAAATGGTTGAAAAGGATGGCGTACTGTATAAAGAGTACTTTGGTTCTGCATCTGAATTCCAAAAAGGTGAAAAGAAGAACGTTGAAGGTAAAAAAATGATTGTGGAGTATAAAGGTCAATTACAAGATACACTTACGGAGATGGAGCAGGATCTCCAGTCTTCTATATCTTATGCTGGTGGCACTACATTAGATGCTATCCGTGAAGTGGATTATGTTGTAGTGAAGAACTCCATATTTAATGGTGATCGTAATTAAGGAGAGCATAACTATATTTATGATCATAAAGCTGTCAGATTGATGTGATTTTCTCACATTAACTGGCAGCTTTTTTAAATATTATATATGAATCATTAAAACTTCAAGTGCCTGTCACCTCCCGAATTTTGTCGAAGCTCACGAAGTTATTTGATATTTTTAAAAAATTCCTAAGATTTTATATTGAAAAAACATATGAAGTTTGTTAATATACTCGTAAACTTATGAAGGATTCACTTTATATTTATAATTAATGAAGGATTCCCTTCGAATAAAGGAATGGTTAAATGGAACATATTTTCAATAGAATGGATGAGCAACATTCTACCTATTCCAAAAGCTTTCAGAAGGTTGCTTCATACTTTTATCGAAATCCGAACGTATTTGCTTTGAATTCTGCGATGCAGGCTAGTAAAGAAGTTGGGGTTAGTGAGACGACAATAATTCGGTTTTGCCATAAACTTGGTTATAAAGGATATAGCGATCTTCAGCAAGAAGTTCAGAGTTGTTTATTAAATAGAAGTAGTCTATCTGATTATGTAGAGGATAAAGACGAAGGTAAAACTTCTATTAAGAATCTAATGTTACATGATATACATAATATCCAAAAGGTAATTGAACAAATATCGGAGGATGATTTAGATACTGTTGTTACCAAACTCTCAAATGCAGATCGTATTCTTGTATCAGGTGTTCGGTCTTCTCATGCATTAGCTAATTGGTTTGCCTTTGCACTTGACTTAGTGATTGGCAAGACACGTTTTTTTCAACCAAATATAGATGATGTTTTATTGCGACTTAGTGAGGTTACAACTAACAGTGTATTTGTTGCTTTTTCCTTTCATAGATATGCAGTAAGTACTATTCAAAGTGCTAAACTAGCTAAACAGCAAGGTGCTTTTGTGGTTTCTATTTCTGATTCAAAATTTGCTCCTATTGCAGATTTTTCCGATCTCATATTGCCCATCCGTTTAGATGTGAAATCAACGCTGGATGCAGCCCCAATTGTTTTTTCTTTGATGAATAGTATTGTTTCTACAATATCATTAAGAAATCCAGAAACGTTTCAAAAACGAGTGGAGATGTTGGACGCAATTGAAGCAACAGACTTTTTTGCTAAGTAAAATAAAGAAAGGAGCATTTGTATGTCGACAAATTTAGACAAAATACGGGGAGTGACAGGCACCATATTTCAGTACTTACATTCGAATCCGGAGGTGAGTTGGGATGAGTTTGGTACAACGGATTATATTAGGGGGATTTTTGAGGGTTATGAGGAGTGTAGGATTACTTCGTTTGAGGATTCTCCAGGTATCGTTATTGAGATTGGTCAGGGAAAACCTGTTGTTGCCTTGCGAGCAGATATGGATGCGCTATGGCAGGAGGTAGACGGTATATTCCAAGCAAATCACTCTTGTGGTCATGATGCCCATATGACAATTGTAATAGGGACATTACTAACACTACTTGATCAAGATCTTCCGAATCAGGGGACGTTTCGATTTATTTTTCAACCTGCTGAAGAAAAGGGAACTGGTGCATTAGCATTCGTAGAAAAAGGTGTAGTAGATGACGTTGACTTTTTATATGGGATGCATTTGCGACCAATGCAAGAATTACAGTATGGACAGTATGCACCAGCTATTCAGCACGGAGCGGCACGATTTTTAAAGGGAATAATCCGTGGAGAGGATGCTCATGGAGCAAGGCCACATTTAAATGTCAATGCAATTCAGATTGGTAGTGAACTTGTCCAACATTTAAATAATATTCATTTGGATCCAATGGTTCCATATTCGGTGAAAATGACAAAATTCCACGCTGGTGGAGATAGTTCGAATATTATTCCCGGAAATGCATCACTTTCCCTTGATATCCGTGCACAAACTAATGAAGTGATGGATGCATTACACGGAAAAATTGAACGTGTTATCAGATTGCTTTCTGATTACCATGAAGTTGAAATTGACTTGGAAGTTGGAGCTAATATTGCAGCAGCTGTCATTAATGAGGAAGCGAGCTTGAATATGAAAGAAGCAATTGTTCAATCAGTAGGACAGGATAAATTAGCATCAATGATAACGACAACTGGTGGAGATGATTTCCATTTTTATACGATCAAACGACCAGACTTAAAAGCTACCATGCTTGCGATAGGCTGTGATCTACATCCGGGACTACATCATCCCAATATGACTTTTAAGCATGAAGTTATTCCCGAGGCTGTTGAAGTGTTAGCGAAAGTATTGGTACTAACTGCTGATAACTATTAGGAAAGGGAGGATTTTTCATGCAGGAAACGGTAGAAATCCGACGCTTAACAACGATGGAAGAATTACGCCAGATGCAGGAAGTAGAGGCAGCTGTTTGGCAAGCCGAACCAACTCCAGTCCATCAAACGTATACAGCTTCGTACAATGGTGGGCTGATGCTGGGAGCTTTTATCGGTGAAAAAATGATCGGGTTCCAATATAGCTTTGCAGGATTTGATGGGGAAAATCCCTATCTCTGCTCACATATGCTAGGTATTTTGCCTGCTTATCGAAATGGTGGATTGGGTGTAAAAATGAAATTCAAACAGGCGGAAGTTGCACGAGAATTAGGCTATGAAATGATGACGTGGACATTTGATCCTTTGGAAAGCTTGAATGCGTATGTGAATTTACACAAGCTTGGCAGTGTAGGTGCATCATATAAAGTGAATCATTATGGGATGATGGATGATGGGCTAAATAAAGGGTTGCCAACAGATCGGATCCAAATTGAATGGCGATTTAATAAGAAAAGTAAGATCTGTACCGAGTCATTCCATCTAAACAACGTATTGCTTGAAAAGAATGAAAGAGGTGAACCAGTTCTAACGAAAAAATTTTCGGAGGGATCATTTGATAGCAAACAGAACTCCTGGCTAGTGGCAATTCCTACAAATTTTCAGGAACTAAAGCAAAATAATTTAGAGCTTGCGATAACATGGCGGTATGAAACACGGAAAGTATTTCTAGAACTATTTTCAAACGGGTATCAAGCAACGGATCTGATTAGAAGAGATGGCGTCAGTTATTACTGTTTTTCATAAAACAAATAAGGAGATTAACGGCATGACTATTCCTATAAAGAAAATTATTTTACGTAGATTAATGATGCAATTAAACGATCCTTTTACGACTAGTTTTGGCACGATGGAAGATAAAGAGTTTTTTATCGCAGAGGTTGTTGATTCGGAAGGTAATCGTGGCTTTGGCGAATCTGTTGCATTTACGATTCCATGGTACAGTGAAGAAACGGTTAAAACGAATCTACATGTCATAGAAGATTTTTTAATTAACATCTTGAAAGAAAATAAGATCAATCATCCAGAGGAAGTACATGATCTATTTTCATCAATTAGAGGAAATAATATGGCGAAGTCTACCCTAGAAGGAGCGATATGGGACTTATATGCAAAACGGCAGGGGGTTCCTTTATCACAATTACTAGGTGGGGATAAAACAGAAATTGATGTTGGCATTAGTATTGGTATTCAACCATCCGTAAATGATCTATTACTAACGATTGGGCATTATGTGCGCGAAGGATATAAGCGTATTAAATTAAAAATTAAACCAGGTTGGGATATCGATGTGTTGCGAAAAGTACGCGAGTCGTTTCCGGATACATTAATCATGGCTGATGCTAATTCTGCTTACACATTGGATGATCTTGAACATTTAAAGAAACTAGATGAATTTGATTTGATGATGATTGAACAACCGCTGGAGCACGATGATATTGTCGATCATGCCAAACTACAAGCAGAAATCCATACTCCGATTTGCTTAGATGAAAGTATTCATTCTTTGGCAGATGCTAGAAAAGCAGTAGAACTAGGCAGTTGTAAAATAATTAATATTAAAATCGGACGTGTAGGTGGTCTTCGTGAGGCGAAACGAATTCATGATTATTGTTTGGAAAAAGGGGTTGCAGTATGGTGTGGTGGAATGCTAGAAGCTGGCGTTGGTCGTGCGCATAATGTTGCTCTAACGACATTGCCACAATTTACATTGCCTGGAGATACGGCAGGGTCCTCACGCTATTGGAAAAAGGACATTATTAAACCAGAAGTTTTCGTGGAAAATGGAGTGATTAAAGTACCGACTAAATCTGGGATTGGCTATGACATAGATGATGAAGCATTAGAAGAATTTACAGTAGAGAAGCGAGAATATGTGTTTTAACTAGCATGTGCTAACGAAATAGATGGGGTTATATACCTCATCTATTTTATTAAAAAATATGAGGGAGGGAAAAGTCATTGAATGGAAAACGAGATAAGAAAAAAATTCAGAATAGTCCATTAGTTATAGACGGACATTTTGATTTATTGATGGATGTTCAAATCCAACGAGAACGTGGTAGATCAAATGTAATCGAAACCGATTATTATCCTCGGTTTGTAAAAGGTGGTGTCGATGTAGTTGTTGCATCCATATTTGTTGATAGCACCTTTGTACCGGAAATGGCACTTCGAAAAGCATTAGGTCAAATTAGTGCTTTGTATGAAGAAGTAGCTGATTCGTCTGACAAATTGATGATTTGCTATAACGCCGAGGATATGGAGATGGCAAAAGCATGGGGGAAGATTGGGTTTCTACTATCTATTGAAGGTGCTGAGCCACTCGGAAATGATCTGAGTTTATTACGGGTTTTTTATGAATTAGGTGTTCGTAATCTAGGTTTAGTATGGAGCCGTAGGAATGCGATTGGCGATGGGAGTCATTTTCAACCTGTAAAAGAAGGTAGAATTAGTGGTATAACTGAATTTGGAGTGAGAGTTATTGAAGAGGCGGAAAAATTAGGTATAACCATTGATGTTTCTCATCTAAATGATGAAGGCTTTTGGGATGTCATCGCGTTAGCTACTAAACCGGTAATTGCTTCCCATTCCAATGCTCGCACTTTATGTTCAACGATGCGCAATTTAGCAGATGATCAGATAGTAGCAATTGCTAAAACAAACGGTGTGATTGGTGTCAATGCAGCGAGTATGCTTGTTGGTAATACGGACGAAAAGAGTGATATGGATCAACTTATTAATCATCTCGATTATCTTGTGGATGTTGCTGGGATCAATCATGTTGGTATTGGGTTAGATTTATGTGATGACGTGATGAAATATGTGTCTTCGGAAGATTTGGCAAGCATGCCACGGAAGCCTTTCGATGTAATTCCTGGTCATCAATCACTACCTGAATTTATTGACAAATTATCTAGAAGAGGATATGACGATGAAGCTGTTAAAGCATTACTAGGTGGAAATTTTTTACGAATTTTTAAGGGGGGAAAATAATGGAGTCATTAATTAATAGTAATGTAGTTGTTTTAGCGATTCTTACGACATCCGTAGCGTTTTCGTTTTTTGTTCTTCGATATAAGTGGGCAAGTTGGGCTGGTCCCGCACTGTTCAGTGTTATTATCGGAATTATATTAGGCAATGTTGGTATTTTGCCACATTGGCATGATGTTTATGGGACGTTTTTCGAATATGCGATTCCTGTATCATTAACGATGATGTTATTAAATGTTAATTTGAAAGAGTGGCTAGCTTTGGCGAAAAGACCACTTCTTGCGATGGGGTTTGCTGTTCTAAGTGTGTCAATTGTAACATTAATTGCTAGCTTGTTTTTTGCATCGAAAATAGCTGATGGATGGAAGTTAGCTGGAATGTTTATTGGTACATACACTGGTGGTAGTTCGAACTTAACGGCAATTGGTACCGGATTAGATGCATCACCAGAGCTGTTTGCAAGTGCAAATGCAGCAGATTATGTTGTTGGTATTCCTGCTTTAGTTTTATTCTTCGCACTTCCTGGTTTGATCGCAAAATCAACTTGGTTTAAAAAATGGTGGCCATACTCGTTGAAAGAGGATAATGCTTTAGCAAATGATGAGAATGATCTATTTGCGAAGAAGAAATGGTCAATCACAGATGTAGCCATTTTATTTGCTATAGGTTTTGGTGTCACAGCTATTTCTCAAGGGCTTGCAGGATTATTTCCTGAATTATATGCTAGTGCGTTGAAAATTATCTTTATAACAACAATTGCTATTATTTTAGCACAGTTTAAACACATCCGTTCCATACCTGGAAACACGGACTTAGGTATTTTTGTAGCAATGTTTTTCTTAGTTATTATTGGGTTAACCATTGATCTAAAAGAATTTGCAAACTCTGCACCAATCATTGCCGTATTCTGTTTTGTGATTATTTTAGGTTCATTCTTATTACACATTTTGTTATGTCGACTTTTCAAAATTGAGTATCAGTATGTCTTAATATCAGTTGTTGCAGCTGTTGCAGATGGCACTAGCGCTGCTGTTGTTGCGGGATCTGCAAAATGGAAATCGATAATTGGTACTGCAATAATTCTCGGATCAATTGGTATGGCACTCGGTAACTATATCGGAATAGGTATTGCATATGTCATTCGAAGTTTGATTGGTGCTTAATCTAGCCGTTTTAGAAATGCATTTGAGTTTATTTTCAAGGAGGATGGGAAAAATGAGCATCTATGGATCTAGTTTTGATTTCTATAAATCTGGCATACTTGAAGGTGTCGTACAGTTTGAAAAAGATGGAGTACGATTTGATTCGAAAGGGTTAGAGCCATTTCCAGTTTATTTTGAACAACTGAATATAGGTTCATTCGAAAAAGTAAATTTTAGTGGGGATACAGTGACCTTGACTACTGAGGAACGCTATGAAAAATATCAAGTGCTTGCAACTAATGTTGCGGGCAAAGAGCAAGAAGGTATTGTCTGGACTTTAATGAATCAAAAGCTGCCTGTTGATATTGTAACTGTAAATAAGGAAATTGTGGCCTTCCTATTTCATGGCAGGGAAGATAGTATGATACTGGTGAAAAGTGGATTCGAGACGTTCACCCCATTAATGCTATGGGAAGATTCCTTGTTGTCAGAAGTAGAGCATGGAGTCAATCATCTCGGTCGTCATGATGTACCAATGCGGGACGGGATTCACCTTGCAACGGATATTTGGCTTCCTAACAATCTATCGACAGGAGAAAAAGTTCCTACGATACTAATCCGTACTCCTTATGGACGATTAAGTGAGGTGTTTGGTGGACCTCATATGTATCGATATGTAAAACGTGGATTTGCTCTCGTTGTTCAAGATACAAGAGGACGCGAGGATTCTGAAGGTGAGTGGATTCCGATGGCTTCAGAGATCCAGGATGGGGATGATACGTTAAATTGGATTGCTAGCCAAGCTTGGTCAGATGGGAAGGTTGGTATGATTGGTGGTTCCTATGGTGGATTTGTCCAATGGGCTGCAGCAGCGAGTGGGAATCCTCATTTAAAAGCTATCATTAGTTTAGTGACTGCTGGAACTGCATTCGTGGATATTCCACGAAAAGGCGGGACACTTATGTCTGGTACATTAGCTTGGGCTTTTATGATGGCAGATAGAAGAATGAATATCGAAGCAATGAATCGATATGATTGGGATGAACTATTAGCCCATCGTCCGATAAAAGATATTCCGCAAAAAGCGTTAGGTGAGGATGTTCCTTTTTTAACGAAGTGGTTTGAACATGAGGATAATGATTCATTTTGGTCACAGTCGGATTTCACGCTACACGGTGATAAAATTAATGTCCCTTCCTTATATGTTTCTGGTTGGTATGATGACGATGGAATGGGAACGACACAAGCTTGGGAATTGAATCAGAAGAATCAGAGGGAAAATCAACGATTAGTGCTGGGTCCGTGGTATCATAATGCCAACTCGACAAGACAAATACATGATGTTCAGTTTGGTAAAAATGCTATTCGATATGACTTAGATATTTTATATCAAAAGTGGTTTGATCGATTTTTAAAGGGTATTCACAACGGTGTCGAGAAGGAAGGAACTGTCCAATATTATGTGGTAGGCTCAAATGAGTGGAAACAGAGTAATCAATGGCCACCAGCTGATATAGACTATCGGGAGTTCTATGTATCAAGTGAAGGAAACGCCAACGAAGGAACGGGTCAAGGAGTTTTGTCATTTGAGATGGTGAATCAAGAAAAGGTAGACAGCTATCAGTTTAATCCACAGAATGCAGCGCCATATTTGATTGATGTTTCTGAAAATGAGTGTAGTGTTCCAGAAATTTATAACGAGGTTGAACTTCGGGATGATGTGCTTGTTTACACGTCAGCTCCCCTTGAAGAAGATGTAGAAATAGCTGGAGATGTGTATGCCGTTTTATACGCATCCAGTTCAGCTCGTGACACGGATTGGGTAGTTCGTTTAACAGATGTGGATGAAAATGGAAATTCCGTTCGTTTATCCGATGGGATTATTCGGGCAAGATATCGCCATTCATTTGAATCACCTGAATTACTTGAACCTAGTAGAGTAGAAAAATATGATATTCGAATGACCAAAATAGCAAATACCTTTAAAAAAGGGCATCGAATACGAGTTGCCATCACTTCGGGAGCTGTAAATTTAGCATTCCCAAATCAAAATACAGGGAATAAACCAGGCGAGGATACCGAGTTTGTCGTTGCCACACAAAAAGTGTTTCATAATAAAGATTATCCAACACATGTAAAACTACCGGTTGTGAAAGCGTGATGATCAGAAAAAACTCAAGTGATTACTGAAATTTATAGCGAGGGCACAGCCTTTTGTGAGGGGAAAACGTACTTAATGAAGCTTTATGTATAGTTTGTTGTTTTTCTTCATATGTATAATTGGTAGTTCTTGCTATCGGATAGAAAATATAGGATAATAGAATTGTAAGGTAGTGGATGCTCGTCAAGTTAAAATTTAGGGGGGATAACCATGCTAGTCAAAAACGATTATGTCAATAAAAAAGACGTTGTGTTTGTGCATGAAAATGACAGCATAGAGCAAACAATGAAAAAACTGGAGGATTCCGGTTATAGATGTATCCCTGTTTTAGATGCGGAAGGAAAGAAGTATGTCGGAAATATTTATAAGGTCGATCTATTGGAATATGAGATAGATCATTCGTTGACAGGGTCATTATCAGATCTAATTTCTGACCGTGAAGATAGTTTTGTCAAAGAAGACGATGCATTCTTTAAAGTATTTTCTTCCATTAAAAAGTTACCGTACCTGGCTGTAGTTGATGATTCTAAAGAATTTCTAGGAATATTGACGAATGGAAACGTTATTCAAGTGCTAGAAAATGCTTGGGGTGTTCACAATGGTAGCTATTCCTTTACGATAGGAACAATTGAGTATGCTGGTGTCCTACGAAAAATGCTAAAAGTTATAAATAAATACTGTAATGTACAGAGTGTAATTTCATTAAATAATAACTCTCAATATGTAAGGAGAGTTTGTATCGTCTTACCGAAAGAAGTAGACGAGAAACTAGCAAAAGAAATTGAAATGGATTTAGACAAACATAACTTTACCGTAACAGACATAGAGAAATTAACTTAAGTTGCTGTATTTTAGGTGCCTGTCACTTGTCAAAAATTGACAAGTGACAGGCACCTCTTTTTTTATTCCTCATCAAAATATTCGATTAAACCGTCTGTAATTGCTTCGGCTACTTTGTTTTGGTAGTTTTCGGTTTGGATTATTTCTAGATTTTCTGGATTAGTCATGAATCCTAATTCAAGTAGAACTGCAGGATTATCATTTTCTCTTAAGACGAGAAATCCAGTTTTTCGTATGCCTCGATCGTTCATGTCTGTGCTCTTTATTAGTTTCGAGTGAATAACTTTTGCAAGATCTAAGCTCGTATTTTCATGATAATAATACGTATTAACGCCATTTACACTGGTATCATTATAGGAATCAAAGTGGAGACTGATGTATGCATCTGTATCCTGACTATTGCTCGTGTAAATTCGTTCATCGAGTGAAATATATTTATCTTCTTCTCTCGTAAGCTGAACATTAGCACCTGCATGCTCCAAGTGTTCTGCTACTTTTTCTGCAGTAGCTAAGGTTAATGTCTTTTCCAGAAGCCCTTTACTTGTAGCGCCGGAGTCATTTCCGCCATGACCAGGGTCAATAACAATGTGATAGTCTTGCAATAATTCATCGGTTATTTCAATGGCATTCTTCGAGATTTTTTCTTCTTTCGGTTCCATTGTTTTGAATTGCTCATCTGGTTGATCGTCTGTTTGTTCATCTGGAGTATCTGCGAAAAGCGGTTTACTTCCTATAAAATCTGATATTCGAAAATAATCTTCCATAGATTTTTGCTCAGATGAAGTGTCTGTTTCTTCCTTTTCATTATCTTCATTTTCGCTTTCATTATTATTATTTTCATTATTGTTACCGTCTTCATTGTCGGTGTTTTTGGATGAATTTGTATCATCTTCATTCGTATTCTCTTCTGGTGGACTTTCTTCATTTTTTGGTTTTTCTTCAATGAAAATTAAATAGCTTGCAGCAACCCATACAGGTTTGCCATCAAAAAATGTTTTTACCCAGCCATTTTCTTCCTCAAAAACTCTTAATCTGTCTCCATCTTCAAGCTGACCAATTATTTGTGATTCATGACTTGGATCTGTTCTCATGTTTAATAAGGTTATATCTACCTCAAATAGTTGCCCTGATTCCTCTGCATTAGCAATTATCGTTGGTACAAAAAAGAATATCGTTAATAAAAATCCAGTAACAAGTGAACGACTGATTATTTTTTTCATCATTTTCTTCAAACCTTTCTCGTAGATTAGTAGTTTAATAGAAGGATGTCCAAGGTTAATAGATTTTAAACATGAGAAAGGAATTTTTTTATGATAAGGTGCCTGTCACCTGTCGATTTGTGTCGGTGCCAGGCACTAAGAGTTTTATAATCTACTTTGTTTTGTCCATTTACATTCTAGGGCTATAATAATAGAAAGAAATAATTACTAGAATGTTAGTGACATCAAAGGAGTCTTTTTCGTGCGGATGTTAAATTTATTGGAAACTTTTATAATTGCATGTCTCGGAGGTTATATTTTTTATTTGCTAGATTTTCCGTTGCCATGGGTACTTGGTGCTTTAGCATTTGTTATGCTTTGGCAAGGGTTTACGAAGCGGAAATTAGTTGTGCCAGATTCGGTTCGCAATGGTGGATTTATCGTCTTGGGCATTTATTTTGGATTGTATTTTACAAAAGAAACATTTGAGACAGTGATTCCTTATGTAATGCCATATATCGGCATGACATTTTTGTTAATTATTGTGTGTGTATTTTTAGGGGCGATCGTCTCACGGTGGATTTCGGTAGATCGAACAACGAGTGTGTTTTCATGTATTCCAGGCGGATTGTCCGAAATGGCCATTGCTAGTGAATCAATGAAAGGTAATTCTTCCTTAGTAGTTATTTTTCAAACGATCCGGTTGATTACGGTGCTATTTATGATTCCTCCTTTTATGACGTTCCTATTCAGTGGAAGTGATGCAGGTGTTGGTAATATCGTTGTTACGGAAGCTACTGATGGAAGTTTGTGGAGGTATAGTTGGTTTGTTGTTCCGATCATAGCGGCTTTGTTCATTCGTGACAAAATCCCTGCAGGTATTATTATTGGTGCGCTTGGAATTACAGCCGTCATGAATGTAAGTCCAATTGAAATGGCTTCAATCCCTTCTATAGTTATGAATGCAGCACAGGTTGCCGTTGGAGCGAGTCTTGGAAAGAAAATGATTTTTGAGGATCTAAAAGTAGGTGGGAAATATATTTTCCTGTACTTCGGACTATCGGTAACGATTATTTGCGTATCATTTGGTCTTGGGGCATTGCTTGCGAATATAACAACGCTAAATTATGCAACGGCTATTTTGTCCATTTCTCCAGGTGGATTTTTTGAAATGGTTTTAACTGCATATAACGTTGGAGGAGATCCTGCCGTAGTAAGCGCCCTGCAATTAGTCAGGATATTGCTAATCGTATTATGCGTACCACCAGCATTAAAATGGTGGTTCTATTTGGTGCCTGGCACCGACAAAATTCGACATTAATCGGGTGGTGCCTGGCACCGACAAAAGGGGGAGTTGTGATGGGTAGTTTGGTTTGCCCGGAGTGTGGGGCTGAGTTGATGGAGGATGTTGGGGAGTGTTTGATTGATACAAATGATGGAGGAGTAATCATGGATGCTTTTCCTGCTTACATTTGTGGAAATCATTGTGGATTTCTATTAAGAGAGGAGGCTTTACCGAGGGCGATTGCTCAACAGGATAAGGATCGTCTTTTGTTGCTATACCCTAATATGCAAGGAAGAATTCTTGATGTACATGATTCCGTTATCTGGCCACCGATGCATGTGGATGCATTACTTGGCCGTGGCTACTGGGAGGATTACATAGGAAATCATGATGTGGAGGAGTTACTGAAGCAAGTACGTGATAGCCGGTCTGCTTTTCTTGAGCCACCGAATATCTTTCAGTTTGCAACGAGTGAACTGTCACAGGATGCATTTTTATGCTGGTTAATGTCCTGGGGTGAGGAAGCCTATAGTGATGTGGATCGATCTATTCATGAAGTGGCGGTTGCCTTTCTTGAAGAGATCTTTTTCCTACATAACACCCCAGCACCTCGAATAGAAACTGTTCATATTGAGCGCCAATTTAAGTCACTTGATATTTTAGCTGTGATTAATGGTACATATGCTATTTTAATTGAAGATAAGACGTTTACGAAAAATCATTCTAATCAGCTGGAACGGTATAAGGAAGCAGTGAGTGAGGAGTTTCCGGAATTAATTCAGTTGCCAATATACTATAAAATTGCTGATCAGAGTAATTATCGTTCCATTGAAAGTGCTGATTATGTACCGTTTAAACGTCAACAAATGCTAGCCGTTTTGAAAAAAGGAATAGATGATGGCGTTCAAAATGCTATTTTTCAAGATTATTATCATCATCTACAGCAATTAGAGGATCGCGTAAATGCGTTTAGGACGGAGCCTGTGGAAAAATGGGATGATTTTGCATGGCAGGGATTTTATCAAGAAATTCAAAAGGAAATTGATGGAGATTGGGGTTATGTATCCAATCGTTCTGGTGGATTTTGGGGTTTTTGGTGGAGTGGTGAACATCTGGATAAATGTTACTTGCAGCTAGAACAGGATAGGTTATGTGTAAAAATACGTGTCGAGGAAGACGAAAATAAGCGAGAAGTACGGGAAGTAGCTGTGAAACGCATATTAAGTAATTCGAAAAAACATGGACTTCAATTACAGAGGCCAACTAGACTGGGAAACGGGAAAACAATGACGATCGCTGAGCGTAAAGATTATTTACGGTTAGATGAAGATGGTTTTATAGATATAGAAAGAACCGTTGCGGAGCTTAAAAGATATTAGCTTGAACAGGTATATATCCATACATAAATCACCGTGGAATGCTGGTTCCGAGACATAAAAGTGTATTTAAACTGCTGGATTAATTTTTGATAATAATCCAGCAGTTTTTATTTTGTCGAATACTATGAAGTCATTCGACAAAATTCGGGAGGTGACAGGCACCATTTCTGTTCATTTTTGCAAATTTGGTGGTTTACATTTTATGTACGTTGGAATCCCTTACAATATGGTTATTTTAGTTATATAATGTTGTTGTAGATTCGATTATTATTGTATTAATTGTAATGCATTGCAAATTTGAAGTTAAGAAAGGATCTTTGATGTGGTATTAGATAAAAGACGCGCGTACTTGTTATCTGTCATCATGCAAGAATCCGAACCAGTTCAGGCCAAAGTTTTATCTGAGAGTATAGGTGTTTCGCAACGTACTATTTATTACGACTTGCAACATCTTAATGATTGGTTAATAGAACAGCAGCTCGAGCCGATTCAAAATATTTATGGTAAGGGATATGATTTACCGGAGACTTCACGGTCTAATTTGAAAACACAAGGTATTCAGGTTACTGAGGAGTATGATTATCAATTTTCTGAGATAGAAAGAAACTTTTTACTTATTGTTAAGCTATTGTCAGAAAATGCGCCATCCACGATGAAACAATTTATGGAATTAACCCAAATGAGTCGTGGAACAGTAGTGAAGGATTTGCAAAAGGTAAAACAAAAAATGCTTAAGCATGGATTAGACTTAATTTATTCCCGCCCTAAAGGTTATCAAATTAAAGGGGTAGAAGAAAATAAACGAAAGCTTCTTTCTGATGTACTCTCCTATACTTTTTTAAACAAGGAGTCGGAGGTATTTCGCTCTAAAGTTTATGATCTGCTTTATCCTTATGCTGAACAAAGGAATGACACGATTCATGAACGGGAAGAAATTTTGGCCATTATTGGTGAAGCGGAAAGGGAGCTTGGTCTCTCGTTAACGGATGAAATGGTTGAAATTTTATCGATCCAGTTAATTGTTGTTATGAAGCGTGTGAATGCACAGCAATTGATTATCATCGATCCAGAAGAGAAGAATGTCTTAAGGGAGTCAGCGTATTTTCAAGCATCCCAGTTTATTGCGGAAAAATTATTGTCACGGTTTCACGTTGAAATACCAGATGATGAAAAATGTTTTATTACAATGCATTTGCTTGGTTCGAAAGTGCATCACGATGATTTTAGTACGTATTCCGAAAGAGAGCTTTCGGGATTGCAAAAAGTTGTGGAGAGAATGGTTACTGATTTTCAAAATAATGCTTGTGTCATATTTGATGATCGAAAGGGACTTGAAAAAAATTTAATTTCCCATATTAAACCAACGTATTATCGACTAAAGTACGGGGTTAACTATTCGAATCAGCTGACAGAAAGCATCAAAACTAATTACATTGATATCTTTCATTTTACGAGACAAGTTATTATGCATCTGGAGTATTATGTTGGAAAATCGATTCCCGAGGATGAAATTGCCTATATCGCACTGCATTTTGGTGGTTGGTTAACGAAAGAAAAGAAACAAGTAAATGTCAACTATAGGGCGATCATTGTTTGTGAAAATGGAATTGGCACATCGAATATGCTTAAAACACAATTGGAAAGTTTAATTGCTGGTTTAGACGTTGTAACGATTCAATCTATTCGAGAGTTTAATGTAAATCGTCAAGAAGTAGACGTCATATTTTCAACCAATTTCATAATGGAAAAAGAAGTTCCGGTTATCCATGTTCCTGCCATTTTATCTAATATGGATAAAGAACGTATTCTCCAACAGGTGAATGATTTGTTTGGGCTAGAGTCCGCGGAATATGATGAGTCGAAAAATTTCATTGATATGATCGAACAATATGCATCCATACACGACGAATTAGGGTTAAAAGCGGCACTAACTAAACTATTAAAAGAACGAATACATCAAGCGAAGGAGGTACGAAAACCATTGCTTCATGAATTATTGACAGAAAAGACGATCCAGGTAAAAACAAGTGTGTCCGACTGGGAAGAAGCTATTCGAGAAGCAGCAGCACCATTACTTTCAGAAAAGGTAATTCGACCGGAATATGTGCAAGCAATGATTGATAATGTACATGAATTGGGGCCGTATATTGTAATCGCTCCAAATATTGCTCTTCCACATGCTCGACCGGAATCAGGTGTAGAACGACTAGGGATGAGTTTTCTCAAGTTGGATGAGCCGGTATATTTTTCCGATAAAGAAAAGCACAGGGTACAGTTAATTATCGTATTAGCTGCAATTGATAACGAGACACATTTAAAAGCCTTATCTCAGTTAACCGAGCTATTATCCAATGAGACTAATGTTAAAAGATTGATAGATTCGAACAAAACCGAAGAAGTTCTAGAAATCATACACCAAATAAATTAAGGGGGAATTACAATGAAGAAAATATTAGTAGTTTGTGGAAACGGATTAGGAAGTAGCATGATTGTGGAGATGAATGTTAATGCCATTTTAAAGGATTTAGGAAAAGAAGCAGCCGTTTCTCATACGGACCTAGCATCTGCCAAAACAGAACAAGCTGACTTGTATTTGGGATCTGAAGATATTGTGCAAAGCTTGGAAGATGGGACGAAAAATGTTGTTAAATTGAAAAATTTAATGGATAAAAATGAATTACGTGAAGCTATAGAAAGCAATGTGTAAAAAACTGAAGAAGGGAGAGAATTAAAGATGGTAGATTTAATAATGAATGATATCTTAGGAACTCCAGCCATACTCGTTGGATTGTTCGCCCTCGTTGGTTTAGTGGCACAACGAAAGAATATCGCTGATGTTGTTTCAGGGACATTAAAAACAATTATGGGATTTGTTATTTTAAATGCAGGGGCAAATGTTATTGTTCTTGCACTTGGTCAATTTTCAAGTATGTTTAATGAAGCATTTAATGTTGATGGAGTTATTCCCAACAATGAGGCGATTGTGGCAGTAGCGCAACAAAGCTTTGGTACAGAAACAGCTATGATAATGTTATTTGGTATGATTGTAAATATATTACTTGCTAGATTTACGCCTTATAAATATATCTTTTTAACAGGTCACCATACCATGTTTATGGCTTGTATGATTGGCGTTATCTTGACGACAGGCGGAATTACTGGCGTGACATTGATTGTTGTTGGATCAATCATTTTAGGTTCATTGATGGTACTCTCTCCAGCAATGTTACAACCTTTCACTCGTAAAATTACAGGATCTGATGATTTTGCAATTGGTCATTTTGGTTCTGTGGGTTACTTTGTTTCAGCTTTAGTTGGTAAAGCAGTAGGAAAAAATTCAAAATCAACAGAGGAATTAAAAGTACCAAAATCACTTGGATTCCTTCGTGATACTTCTGTATCTGTTTCGTTAACAATGGCAATTCTGTTCTTTGTTGTAGCTGGTTTTGCTGGACCGGCATTTATTGAATCAGAATTAAGTGGTGGGCAAAACTTCCTTGTTTTTGCTTTCTTACAAGGTTTAACTTTTGCTGCTGGTGTATACATTATCCTATCCGGGGTTCGTATGCTACTAGGTGAAATTGTTCCTGCATTTAAAGGGGTTGCAGATAAAATTGTTCCAAATGCAAAACCTGCATTGGACTGTCCGGCTATTTTCCCTTTTGCTGGGAACGCTGTAATAATTGGATTCTTATTTAGTTTCATTGCTGGATTAATTAGTATGTTTTTATTGCCACTATTTGGCTTGAAAGTTATTGTCCCAGGATTAGTACCTCATTTCTTCACTGGTGCTGCAGCTGGTGTGTTTGGAAATGCTACAGGCGGACGAAGAGGTGCAGTTATCGGTTCAATGGCCAATGGGTTTTTAATTAGCTTCCTACCTGCATTGCTATTACCTGTACTTGGAACATTAGGATTCGAAGGAACTACATTCGGAGATGCAGACTTTGGCGTTGTTGGGATTGTTCTCGGTAATCTCATTAACCTTATCCAATCCAATCTACTATATATCGTCGTAGTGTTTGCTATCCTAATCGTGCTATATGCACTTGGATGGAAGAAAATGAGAAAAGTAGAAAAAGAAACAAAAGCAGCTTAAATTTATTTAGGTGCCTGTTACTTGTCAATTTTTGACAAGTGGCAGGCACCTTTTTTGGTTGGGGAGGGGAGAGGGGAGGGTGCCTGTCCCCGACATTTTCCGACAGAATGCGGGAGGTGACAGGCACCATTACCTAGTCTATGGCGAAATAGTACTAGTGTGTTTTTGTGGTATTGTTACATTTTGTTTGGTTGTTCTACTTGTTTCGTGTTTTAGTTTGTAAATTATTTAGGGTAATTTGTAATAATTTGACTTTTATCCAACTTTTTAACTATTGAATAATTGGTGATTTGTTCTGATTTTAAATTTAGAATTTTTTGTTAATGTAGGTACAGAGAGATAGAGAACGTAGAAATGGTCGATATTTCACAAGACGAAAGGATCGGTGGTAGTGAAAAAAGTAATAGTATGTATTTTAGTAACCTGGTTTGTTTTACTTTTTACTGCGATCAATACTCATGCGACTAATAGAGATAGCAGCCTATTAGAAGATTTTTTGAAGGAAGTTGAAGAGGTATTAGCGGTTCAAAGGATTGTGATCCAGGATGTATTTCTAGATCAGAATGAACTTTCATTAAAAGGGAGGGAAGAAGATTTAAGAGATTTTTTGAAAAAAGTTAGTTCGGAAAAAAATAGTAATCTGGAAAATTATCAGCAGGGGTACCTTTCTCGTTTAACGAAAGCGAAAAACACCTTGATGGAAAGAAACCTCGAGGATTTTGAAAAAAAGAAAGAAGAAGAACTTCGTACAGAAATTGGACAAGATGTGGAGGATTATTTGGAAGAGTTACTTAATGAAAAATAATAAAAATGAGAGGGAGTTTATGAAAATGAAATTAGGCTTAGGAACAATGAAAGGGAAAATTGTTGCCGGTGTATTGGTTGCAGGAGTTATTTCAGGTACTGGAGTTGCTTTTGCAAATACAGATGCGGGGGAAAACCTAAGGCAATGGTATAATGGCATGTTTAATCAAACTGTAGATAATATTGAGGGTGAAGTGACTGAGTATGGTGAGAGTCGAATGCCTGAATTGATGGAGGAGTATGAAGGATTAAAGTCAGAGGCAGAGCTGGAAATCGATTTGACAAGAGATATGGAAACGAATGAGTCATTGGAAGAAATATTGGCTGCGAAGATGAGTCATATTCAATCATTGGATGCAGAGCAACAAGAGATCTTAGAGAATATTGGATTGGAGTTTTATAACGTTTACTTGGATGGATTTTTTGAAATTCAGCGTTTACAAGGAGAAGGTCTAGAGTATGCGACGAACGATTTAACAGCGTTTACGGATGAAGTTGGACAAGCATCTGTAGATCAAATGACTACTGATTTAAACACAGCAAGAGACGAAGCTGTAACTGATTTAGAGGATGCGATACGTGAAGCACAAGAAGCATTGACAGCTGAATTAGAAAACCAAGAAGAGATTATCACTCGTAATTTAATTCAACAAGTAGATTGGCATATTAATGATTTACGTACGACTGTTACGGAGCTTTTAAATGGCCTAGTAGAGGAGCAACAAGCAATTATTGTAGCTGCTGCAGAGGAATTGGAAGCTGACGCTTTAGAAGCATTAGATGAAGTAGTTTCTGGTATTAACGAATAAAAATATGGGTGAGCCCCACCACTTATGTGGTGGGGCATCACTATAAAGGAGGTTAATTGATGATGCATCGTAAACTAACAAAAATTGTAGTTGGAGCTCTTTTTTTAATAGTTGTCCTTGGTAGCAGCTTTACAATTGTTTTTGCTGATCAAGATATTGGAGCAATGTTAACAGGGTGGTTTGATCGGAAAACGGAGGAATCTATTGGCGAGATAGAAGAAGTTGTATGGAATGAACAAGAGAATCAAACAAATCGTTTAAAAGAAGAGTTGCGATTGGCAATTGATGCTGCTGAACAACAGTTGGATGAATTTGTAGAAGCAGAAAAAAAACAGCGAGTGGAAGAATTGGAAAGGTATTCAGATGAATTAGTGAATGAGATGGATATTGATAACTCTGCATTGGAGAGTGAGATACAAGCAGAATTAGACCGCATTTTGAATGAGGCGAAGGATGAGATGGAGCTACTACTAGAAAATGAATACGAGGAGCATGGTGGTGAGGAATAATGAGTAGAAATACAAAAGAAAGCGTATCGGTATCTGAGGTTGAAGAGGAATTAGAGGAAGAAGGCAGTGGAAAAAGTAAGAAAGCTAATCAACAGCAAGGGAAGAAGTCTAGCGTGATGAGCTGGGTTATCTTTGGATTGATATTGCTAAGTGTATTTTTGCTATTTCGTAATATTATAGGTTTTACTGTGATTGCTGGGAATTCCATGAATCCGACATTGGAGGAAAATGACGTATTACTAATGAGTGGTTTTTTTTATGACATTGAACGTAATGATGTTATTGTTTATCGCGATGAAAACGGATTTGATGTGATTAAACGAGTAATTGGAATGCCCAATGAAACAATTGAGATTAGAGATGGGATCGTGTTTGTGAATGGTATTCCAATGGATGAGAGCTTTGTAATGGGAACACCCAATGATTTGGAAGTAACGGAGGTTAGTGAAAATACATATTTTTTAATTGGTGATAATAGACAGCCTGGAGCAAGCTTGGATAGTAGAGACAGTGAAGTCGGTACGATAGCGGAAGAGCAAATTAAAGGGGAAATAGTACTATCCGTATTTCCACTTGGAGGTATAAAAGCAGAATAAAAGGTGCCTGTCACCGGCATTTTTCGACAAAAACCGGGTGGTGACAGGCACATGGAATAAATTCCCTATTAAATTTGATAGATTCTATTGTTGTATACTATTGGTTATTTGTTATATACTATATTAAGTTATTTATTCGTTAGATAAATTAATGGTTGTTGAATTACGGTATTAATGTATCATAATATCTGTTATTTACGTTATACTATATTATTCGTTTTTTAATAGTTTACAAGTAAATAAGAAATAACAATCAAGACTAACATAAGGGAGTTTTATAGGTGGAACATTTACTAAAAGATTTTCTTCAAGTAACGGAACGAGCTGCGGTTGCAACGTTACCTTGGATAGGAAAAGGTAATAAAATCGAAGCAGACCAAGCGGCAACTACTTCTATGCGAGAGAACTTAAAGCAAATCGAAATGCAAGGTGTCATTGTTATTGGTGAAGGTGAAATTGATGAGGCACCAATGCTATTTATAGGTGAAAAAGTTGGTAACGGAAATGGGGAAGCAGTTGACATCGCAGTAGATCCGATTGATGGAACGACTCCAGTATCAGAAGGAAACGATAATGGGATTGCGGTTATAGCGGCGGCGCCAAAAGGTACACTTTTACATGCACCGGACATGTACATGGAAAAACTTGCTGTAGGACCGGAAGCTGTAGGGAAAATTGATATTGATGCACCACTTATAGAAAACTTACATCAAGTTGCAAAGGCGAAAGGTAAAAAAATTTCAGAGATGAATGTATTTGTTCAGGATAGGCCAAGACATGAAGAAGCCGTTCGCATTATGAGAGAAGCGGGTGCAACTGTTCATTTATTTCGTGATGGAGATGTTTTGCGTGCGATCACACCAAGTATGAAGGATATGGACATGGATATGTTTTATAATATTGGCGGTGCACCAGAGGGAGTACTATCAGCAGTTGCAATAAAATGTCTCGGTGGTGAGATGCAAGCGAAATTATCGTTTAGAAACGAAGAAGAGTATGATCGTTGTTTGAAAATGGGAATAAAAAATCCAAAAGCTGCATTGAAGCATCATCAATTAGTAGCATCAAACCAAGGAATTTTTGTTGCAACAGCAATTACGGATACATTGTTCTTAAAAGGCATACGTGATGATAATGATGAGCTTGTGACCGAAACACTTGTAATAGATGGTATGACGAAAGAATGGAAGAAAATCAAAACAGATCAATTTGTTAATGTCTAATCATATGATGAACAACCTTTCATGAACTAGTCACATGAAAGGTTGTTTTTTACGTTAAAGTGTAAATAATAAGATTGATAGAATTACACTGGATAGATGAAAACGACATAAATCGACAGGTGACAGGCACCTAATTAACTTCAAAATAAAGGTGATAATGCGTTTGGCAGCCTTCGTTAAATAGGGAATTGCAGTTGACGCATTTACTTGTTTGCATGTATTCATTAATCGTATGTTCGTAGCGACACACTCCACATAATATAGCCTGTATATCAAAATCCTGTTTTGGCCAGGGAGTTATGGGATGCTGTTCACACTCCTGGTGACACATGTAGCATGGGTAGTATTTATTACAACATTTAAATTTAATAGCTATAATATCAGTCTGTGAATGATAGTGTATACACCGGGTTTCACGGTCCACTAGCTGCCCATATACCTTTTCCAATTTTGACCCTCCTGCTCGTGAAAAATCCTTAATAGAAATTGCTATTCACAGTGTACTATATGAAGTGATTCACGAATAGTGGAAAGCAAAAAGGATAATTCTATCAAGTGAAATGACGCATTGACAAATAACGACAAAAACCGACGGGTGACAGGCACCCTAATTATTTTGTTTGTAGCTGTTGTAAAGGTCGCTTGCTAGCGTGCTTGGGTTTCCAAAAAAGAAACGTTCGTATTGTGTTTGACGGGTAGCAAATGGACTCATCGTGACATCCCAAGCTAGGCGAAATAGTTTAACACGGTCCTTAGCATTGTGTTTTGCGCTTTGTAAATATTGATCCAGATCTGGTCTAATAGCCGACTCAAAATCCGCCTCAGTTGGTATCATAATCATTCCACTGGCACCAAGTAGTTGAATTGCCTCTATTATACTCGGATATATCTTTGGAAAAATACAACTCGCAGTTTGCAATGGTGTTAGCTCTGGTCGCATTAATCCAAACTCATCGATACTTGCATTTGTTTCGGCCTTTAGGAGCAATGCTTTCATTGTTTCAAGTGTACAAATTATCTCAGCCATTTTTTCATGAACATGGGAATATCCTCCGATATCAATTGTCTGTACTATTTCTTCCGTAACATCTGCAATAAATTCTAGTTTTACAATTTGTCTGTTTATCACTTGATGCAATGCAAATGGCCGAAACGCACTCTGGCGTTGAAAATTATTAGCAACGTGGAGATTTTTGTAAAAAAACAATCTTTCCCAAGGGACAAGAACATTATCAAAAACAACAATGGTGTCCATTTCTTCGAAGCGGGAGCTTAATGGATAATCATAGGCATTGTTCCCTAATACAAAGGTTTCTCGACATATAAATTTTAATCCTTTTGTATCACTAGGAATAGAAAAAGCGAATGCATTGTCAGAATCGTTAAGACCACCAGGAGAAAAAACAAGAATTTCATCTGTCATGCCGCCCTGTGTAGCTAAAAGTCTTGCTCCTTTTATTATAATTCCATTGTCTGATTCACCTACAATTTTAGCAGCAATTGGTTCATCTGAATCTTCTAAGTAGAACGGTGATCGATTAACCTGAGGATTAATGAAAGTATGGGTGAATGATAAGTCATTTTCCCTTGCCTGTTCATAAAATGTAACGAGATGGTCTGGAAAACAGTTGTCTTTTCCTTCTAGTAAACTAGCAGATGAGGCTAATGACATAAGTACTGTATTCATATAATCTGGACTTCTTCCAAGCATCCCATGACAACTTTTGGCCCATTCTTGAATCATCTTACTTCTGTTTGCGAGATCATTTTTCGTTTTTGGCGGCTGATAGGAAGTTCCGATTTTTTCACCGGTAATTGGAGAGTCGTAAGTCATAAAATCTACTCGTTCTGGATCCTGTTGTAAATCATATAGTTTAGCTTGGCTCTGGATAGCTCCTTTATATGCAGGATGTTCGGAAATTTTCCCTGAAATTCTTTCACCGTTTAACCATATTTCGTTCTTCAAATTGTTTATCCTATTAATGAAATCTATACCTGTTATTGCAGGCATCATCCCCACCCCTAACAATAAAAGTAAAATAAACACCTATATACCAATATATTAAAGCCTATTAAATATGTTCCAATAGGTGCCTGTCACCGACAAATTCCGACAATATTCGGGAGGTGACAGGCACCGTATTAATATGGTAGGATGTATTGTGTGCTTTGTTATGAGGGGCATTTTTTTGGCTATAGGCTATTTAGATGGGAGACTTTTTATGTATAAGATTGAAACGTTTGAAGAGCAATCTTTCACGATGTATCAACTAAGTAACGCAGATTTTAGCGCTTGGCTAACGATTTGTCCTGAACGTGGTGGTATTATAACATCGTTTGGTGTAGATGGAAATGAACAGCTTTACTTAAATAAAGAAACATTGTACGACCGAAGTAAAAATATTCGGGGCGGAATTCCAATATTATTTCCTATTGCTGGAGAGCTGAAACAGGGAAAATATGAATGGGATGGAGAAACATATGAGTTACCTAATCATGGCTTGGCGAGGATCCACCCTTGGGAAGTGGTGGAAAAGAAGCAGGAGGAAGACCAGGCTTCTATAACGATTCGCTTTGTAAGTAGTATTAGTACGAAAGAGGTTTACCCGTTTGATTTTGATGTTTTATTTACATATACATTTGGATCGAATAAATTATTAATTGAACAAAGCTTTTCTAACCTTTCAGACTCAGAGATGCCAATCTATGTAGGATTACATCCGTATTTTAAGACCGAGCATAAAAAAGTTATGCTCAAAACAGATGCAAAGAAATTTTTAGATTTCAAAGATAATGAAGTAAAGGAATTTCATGGCAGTGTTGATATGTCGGATAGAGATGAATCTGTCGTGCTTTTGGGTGCGGAAGAAAGAAAAGTATCTATTGAGTTAGGTACAGGTCAGGAAGTCCAAATGGAAACTGGGTCAGAATATAAATACACAGTTATCTGGACTGAGCGTGATAAGGAATTCGTTTGTGTTGAACCTTGGATGGCGCAGGCTGGAGAGTTAAACCGTAAAAAAGAACTAGTTATGATTGACCCAAAAGAAACCTTAGACACATTTGTAAGCTTTATAGTTGAATAAGGAATGAAATTAATTCAGATGTCGATTTTTTATCGATGCCTGTCACTCATAAAATCTGTTAAAGATAAGGGTAAAGATGAAGAAATCCCTTTTTCTTTAACGTTTTTTTTTTTTTTTTGAATTTATCGGCAGTTAAAGCTCAGCATGTGAGAGAGTGTTTAGTTTGTAAAAAATTGTAAAGTGCCAGACACCTACAAAAAGTAGTTTGAAAATTATTTAATTAGGGTATAGACTTGTTATAGGAGGTGATTGTGATGGGGTAAAGATTATATTGTTACACTGTAAAAAAACTGAATAATTAAAATCTTACTGGGGGTAAACATGAAAAAGGTTTCAAGTGTATTTTATATAACAGTATCATTAGTCATCGTAGCAGTATTTATCGGTGCGTTATTTCCCGAGTTGTCAGAGCAAGTAACGACCAATGTAAATGCATTTTTATCAACATCGTTTGGTTGGTACTACATGTGGGTGATGACTTTTCTCATTGTCATCTCAATTTTTATTATTTTTAGCCCGTATGGAAAAATACGATTGGGTAAAAATCATGAAAGGCCGGATTTTTCCACGCCATCTTGGATTGCTATGTTATTCTCGGCTGGATTAGGAATCGGTCTCGTATTTTATGGTTCAGCTGAGCCATTATTCCACGCATTTTATGATGCTCCATTATCAGAACCAGGTACGGATCAGGCATTTAAGGAAGCACTTTCTGTTACGTACTTTCACTGGGGAATCCACGGTTGGGCAATGTATGGCATTGTCGCGCTCACCCTAGCTTATTTCCAATTTCGTAAAGATGAACCTGGATTGATTTCCGCAACATTAAAGCCGTTGTTCGGCGATAAGATGAAAGGTCCTTGGGGAAAACTAATTGATATTCTTGCAGCGTTCGCAACTATTTTTGGTGTTGCAACATCACTTGGTTTTGGTGCTGCGCAAATTAATGGAGGTTTGTCTCATCTTTTTGGGATTGAAGTTAACTTTACCGCACAATTTATTATTATTTTGATCGTTACGGTATTGTTCCTTATTTCTGCATGGTCTGGAATCAGTAAAGGGATTAAATACTTATCGAATGTGAATATGGTCCTTGCAACTGTTCTGTTTTTAGCTGTAATTATTGTTGGTCCAACATTGTTGATCCTTAATATGTTTACAGAAACATTTGGAATGTATATTCAAAATATCATGAAGTGGAGTTTCCGTACTGCTTCTTTGGAAGGGGATAATCGCGCTTGGCTTGATAGTTGGACGATTTTCTATTGGGCATGGTGGATTGCATGGGCTCCATTCGTTGGTATGTTTATAGCACGTGTGTCACGAGGAAGAACAATCCGTCAATTTATGATTGGTGTCATGATTGTGCCAACGCTTATTATTGGTGTTTGGTTTGCAACATTTGGTACAACGGCTGGATTTGTACAGCGAAGTGGTGTTGATTTAACGCAATATGTAACAGAAATGGTATTGTTTAATATGTTTGATCAGCTACCAATATCATTTATTCTTTCCATGATTGCGATCTTGCTAATCTTTTCGTTTTTCATTACATCAGCGGATTCTGCAACATTTGTTTTAGGGATTCAATCGACACATGGATCACTAACCCCACCCAATAACGTGAAAATTATATGGGGATTAGCACAGTCAGCGGTTGCTTTGGTTTTATTGTACGTAGGTGGATTAACCGCATTACAAAATACGATCATCGCAGCAGCCTTTCCATTTTCATTCGTTATGATCTTAATGGTCATATCATTAATAAAATCACTTAATAAGGAAGTACGCGTTTTAAGAAGGAAATAGCTAGGTGCCTGTCACCTGTCGAATCCTGTCGGTGACAGGCACCTATTAAAATAAAATGTGCATTAATTGCGTAGATCGTAGCATAAGGATAGGAGTAAATAGGATAGTAGGAGGGGAACCATGGAGACAAATACAATCATCTTGGTAGTGCTTGCGTTAATATTACTAGTGATAGGTTGGAAAATTGCTAAGAAGGCTATTCGTTTGATAGTTTTTCTTGCAGCTGCTGGTGTTGTTATCTATTTACTAAAGGATTACTTCATGTAGTATGAAGTTTATAGCATGTAGGAGGGAATAATAATGAGAGGTTGTCCGAGCTCTGTTATTATTCTTTTTTTTGTAAGTAGAATAGAAAGGTTATTGATAAAGTATATATTATTTCCCAGGGAATAATATGTCGAAGGTTTTTTAGGTGGTGCCTGTCACCTGTCGAAATTTGACGGTGACAGGCACCATTTTTGTTTTTATAGGTTTGAATTTGGTGTTATTGTACGTTTTTTTATTCTAATTTGGATTTTTCTTCTTGTTAAGTGGTAATTTGCTGCATATTATACTTGGAATTTCTACTTTTCACTTTTGGACAACTTAACCAACCTGGATTAGGATGGTATTACATTCTTAGTTGGAAGGAGGTGAGTTAAGTATGGCAAGAAAAAAACGTATTTGGATGCCAGAGTACTTTTACCATATTGGTTCAAGAGGAAATAGGCGAGATGCGCTATTTCGTGAGGTAAGTGATTATGAGACCTTCCTTTACATTCTTCACCATGTCAACAAAGCTTCTCCAATTGAACTTGCATCTTATTGCCTCATGACTAATCATTTTCATCTTCTAATGCGATCGAAGTATTTGCCAATCTCCAAAGTAATGTCGCTCATAAATAAGCGTTATGCTGATTATTTTAATAAAAAATATGATCTTACAGGTCATGTTTTTGAAAAGCGCTATTTTGATAAGCCGATTGGTGACAATTATGGAATTTTGAGAATCAGTCAGTATATCCATTTGAATCCAGTCGAAGCAGGAATAGTCAAAAATGCGGAGAACTATCGCTGGAGTAGTTATCGATATTATTTACATTCGAAAAATAATAGATTATTAACTATGAATACGATATTAGATAGTTTTCAAGGAAGCTTAGTAGAAAAAAGAGAAGGCTACCGTAAGTTTGTCGAAAGTGAAGAATTGAGACTGGAGGCAGAAAGTGTATACAAATAAGGTGCCTGTCACTTGTAAAAAAATTACAAGTGACAGGCACCCTTTAGATTAATTTCCCATCTATAAATACTTTCTCGACATTGTTTCTTAAGTCGAATGGATTTCCACTCCAAATTACGAAGTCAGCATCCTTTCCTGTTTCGATAGATCCGACACGGTCTGCCACACCGATATGTTTTGCTGCATCTAGTGTTAGTGCTTTAAGGGCTTGTTTTTCCGTAATTCCACCTCTAATAGCATGGACAGCACTAGTTACTAAATATTCGATTCCAACAACTGGATGATCTGTTGTGATTGAACAGGAGATTCCAGCATCGAGTAACGTTTTTATTGTTGTCCATCCTTTATCTTTTAGTTCTACTTTAGAACGAGTTGATAAAGTAGGTCCAACAGAAACACGGACATCGTCATGCTTAGCGATATATTCTGCAATGTGATGACCTTCTGTACAATGTTCAATAGTTAAGTCAATATCAAATTCTCGTTTAATGCGAAGTACGGTTAATATATCATCTGCACGATGGGCGTGGACACGCAACGGAATTTCCTTCTTTATAACTTTTGCTAGATTCTCTAAATCAAGTTTTCTTTCCTTTTGCTGCCCGTTTAAGTAATTTTGTGTTTCAATTAATTTTTCACGAAGTCTAGCAGCAACACCCATTCGAGTAACAGGCATTTTTCCTTTCGGCCCATGAACTCGTTTTGGGTTTTCACCTAATGCTGCTTTCATACCAGATGGCTCTTTAATTACCATCTCATCAACTATATGGCCAACCGTTTTTAAGACAACCATTTCTCCACCAATTACATTGGCACTTCCTGGCATAACTTGAACCGTTGTGATCCCAGATTTACGAGCATCTTCAAAGCCTTTTTCCATTGGATTAATTCCATCAATTGCTCGAACCTGTGGGGTTTCTGGACTGCTTGTCTCATTAAAATCTTTTCCTTCTTGGCCAACACCTTCCTCGGAAACACCTAGATGTGTATGTACATCAATTAATCCTGGTGTAACAATCTTGCCAGATGCATCAACTACTTGGTAGTTTTCAGGAATACTAGATTCACTAGTAATTGCCTCAAACTTCCCATCCTTCACCAGCAGTACTTTATCAACATGTTGAACTCCAAGCCCATCATATATAGTTGCATTCGTAATCGCTAACATCAAATCCTCCTAATTTTTTCCAGGTGCCTGTCACCGACAAAATTCGACAGGTGACAGGCACCTGGCTATTTCTGTCATTATATCATATTGGGGGTGGTGTTTATGGTGGTATAGGTAAAAAATAGTGGAATTTTCTAAAATCATTGATTTTATGCATAATATACTTTATTCTTTTTTTATCATCCTTTTAATTTTGGTAATGGGATGAACTTACGGAGGGGATACATATGGATACAATGAAAGAAGAGCAACAATTACTTGCTTATCTTAAGGCCCACGGTGCAGTTGAGCCAAAGGTTATTCCAGGAAAGAAAGAGGTTACGTTCTTATCTAAATCGACAGGTATTCCACAAGTATGGAAGTGGAGACAAGATGACACATCTGGTGTCCAGCAATATAGTAATTTAGAAGACCGAATAATGTCTGTCCACCATTCATCTTCTGGAGGAAAAACGATTGTCGGTATGGACCATAATGGCAATGAGAAACAGCAACTGTTTCTATTGACTGAAAGTGGTACAAGTGTGGAAGAACTTGTTAAATCAAAAGACCATTTCCATCGGTTTGGTGGTTGGTCACCAAAAGAGGATAAAATTTCATTCGCTAGTAATCGCCGTCATCCCGGATTTTTTGATGTATATGTTTTTGACTTAGAAAGTAGGACAGAAGAGTTAATGTATGAATTTGACGGAAGTTGCACGCCTGTGTGTTGGACTAAAGATGGGGAGAGCATCATTCTACGATTGATAGATACGAATATTGATCATTCATTATATCTTTTTCATATAAAGTCGAAGCAGTTAATTCGGATAGGGCAAGAGCAGTTGAATGGTAGATACCCAGCCATTGAATTGAAGGATGATGGGGAAGGTGGATTTTTACTAACGGATGCTGGAAAAGATACATTGGCTGTATTCCAATTCTCGTTTCAGGATCCTTCTATATTACATGAAGTGTTATCCATTGAAAAATGGGACATAGAGGAGATTAAATTATCCTCTGATAAGTCTAAGCTTTTATTTACCTTAAATGAAGGCGGAATTTCGAAACTAGGAATCTACTATTTTGATAGGCAAACATATGAATTTGTTGAGGGGCTCCCTAGAGGAGTATATAATTCCCTTTCATGGTTAAGTGAGGACGAACTCGTTGTAGGTGTGAAAAGTTCCGTGTTACCAGGTGATATTTGGAAAGTAGATCTACATCATGATAATGCTGAAAGGCTAACGTTTATTGGGGAAGAAAAGTCTATTAGTGATTTATGGATGGAACCGGAATTATGTAGCTTTACTTCTTTTGATGGTCTTGAGGTTCCTTACTTTTTATATGGAAAAAAGAATGAATCACAACCAGTTGTTATTTATGTTCACGGTGGTCCAGAGAGCCAAATTCGTTCGACATTTAATCCGGTCATTCAGTATTTGGCAGCAAAAGGTTTTGCTGTAGCAGCACCTAATGTTCGTGGCAGTATGGGATATGGTAGAAAGTATGTAAAATTAGATGATGTCCGAAAAAGAATGGATGCTGTTGCAGATTTAAAATGGCTCGTGGATGATTTGGTGGAAAACCATAAAGTAGACGCCAAAAAAGTTGGAGTAATGGGAAGAAGCTATGGTGGTTTTATGGTTCTTGCAGCACTTACTCACTACCCGGATATATGGGCTGCAGGGGTTGACATTGTCGGAATTTCCCACTTTAAGACATTCTTAGAAAATACAGGTTCGTGGCGTAGGAAAATTAGAGAGTATGAGTATGGATCATTGGCAGAGGATGTTGATTTCTTTGAGGAAATTGCACCATTGAACCATACAGATAAAATAACCGCACCACTTCTTGTTTTCCACGGTCGAAATGATGTGCGTGTTCCGGTTAGCGAAGCAGAACAAATAACAGCAGATTTGAAAAAACAAAGAAAACAAGTAGAACTAGTCGTGTTTGAAGATGAAGGTCACCAAACAGAAAAAGTGGAAAACCATATAGCAATGAACACGAAAATCGTAGCGTTTTTGAAAAAGTTTTTGTAAGTATAGGTGCCTGTCACCGACATCGTTCGACATAATTCGGGTGGTGACAGGCACCTGCCTGGTTGGCACCTGCCTGGTTATTTTTTAAATTTACTTTGGGTGCTTTTGGCTTTTAGTTTGGCCATTAGGTTTGATGTTGTTTGGGCTGCTTTTTTGGTTGCTTTTTTGTCAATGGAAATGACAGTGATTTCTCCATTGGCTTGCTTCTTTAGGTTGAGGTAAGTGTCTATCTCACTACCTTGGGGTAAAGTGCTTTTATCTACAATTAATTCCTCATTTATTTCTTCGATGAGTATGACGACTTTGTTATTATCTTCAAATCTATCTATTACACCTATCATGTAGGTTCCTCCTCATGATTCATTTTGAACACATGCTACACCTTCATCTATTATATCCTTTATTCTCGCTGGCCCAATTCCATTTATCGCTTGGAGTCCATCTATAGAGCTATATGGACGATTATTGATTAACACTTCTGCACGAGCTGGCCCAATATGTTTGACTTTTTGTACTTCATCAACAGAGGCAGTATTGACATTGACACAGCTACTAGAATTTTTCGTGCTTTTACTAGTAACCTCTATATCCAGATTAGACTCGCTAGTTTTAGGGCTAATAGTGCCATCATTTTTGGTTAGAATGTCATATTTTTTGCCATCTGTTTGAACGATTATTGTGCCATGCACATCTGTCCCATAGAGGGAGATTCCCGCATCTTGGATATAAGAAACGACTTCGGCATGAGGATGACCATAGCTGTTATCTGTCCCTGCGCTATAAATGGCAATGTCTGGTGAAACAGCTTCGAGAAAAGCAGGATCACTAGATGTAGTGGAGCCGTGATGTCCGAGTTGTAAAACATCTGCATCTAGATTTATTCCAGAATCGATCATGTTTTGTTCCGCATGTGTATCAGCATCACCCGTGAATAAAAAGGTTATATCCCCATATGTGAACAATGCAGAAATGGACTCTTCATTTGACTTACCTGTTATTTTATTTGGATAAACAACTTCTATGTCCATGTTTCCTATCTCAAAAGTCTCACCTGTACGTGGTTCATAATAGTCTGCACTACTATTTAAAACAGCATCTACGGCGGATTGAAACGTTTTTGAGGAGCTTTCATTCCCTGACATCCAAACCTCACCAACTTCAAATGCCCTGATTACATCCTCTAATTGCCCGACATGATCAGCATCTGGATGGCTAACAATTACCAAATCCAGGGAGGTGATGTTTTGGGATTGTAAATATGTAACTACTTCATTGCCTCGCCAATCCCCAGTATCGAACAGTATATTGTAGTTTTCAAATTGCAGTAAAGTGGCATCGGCTTGCCCAACGTCGATATAGTGAGCCGATAGCTCGGAAAGTGTACCACCTGAAGTTTCCCTGACCTCCGTGGAATCCGATTGTTCATTTGTCGCAGTAGTATTTGAAGCAGTATCTTCAGATGAACTAGAGCTATTCTCTTTGGGTGATTGTTCTTCAGCTGATGGATCATCTATGTCTTCGGTAATAGTTCCCTGCCCACAAGCAACTAAGAAAACCGCGAGAAACATGGAAAACAATATGTTCTTTTTCAAGTAAATTCCCCCATTGATGTTGATTCATTGTTTGTATTTACTTGTTTAGCGTATCAAAAATAACATGGAAAATCTATACGGACTCGATTGGTATTAAGCTTGCCAGCTGTATATTTGTGCGATTTCCTGGAGATTAAAAATTGTATTATTTGGTAGTAGTTGCTTTTAAAAGATCTATTTTGTTGTAGAAAAAAATTGAATTTAAGTTAGGTGTTGTTGATCGTTTTATGTTTTTCCTAACATGCTTGACTATACAAATGCTGGCATAATGAGGGAGTGAGAGGTGATCAAAATGTACAACTATTTCCTACGAAAAAACCACATAGTACCCATCTGTTGGTTAGGATTGACGATTCTATTCTGTAGTTTTTCACTAGGCAATAAGATTACAGTAATGAATGGAAAGGAACAGTACCTACTGCATGAAGGTAGTCAAGGTTATAATCCCAACATATTATACGGCGTACTCGATCGCATAGAAGACGAAGAATACGCCGTAATTTTATTGGAAGATATTAACCAAGAACTAATCGTTCGGGTGCCTGGCACCGACATGTTTCGACAAAATTCGGGTGGTGACAGGCACCTTTATAGCAAGCCGAGCATTTTTAGGCCGTGGTGGATGCCGTTTGATTCGACGGATTTGGTTATGTGTTGTGCTGCGGATTTTACGATATCTTCTGCATTCCCCATTGCGACGCTGTTTTTAACGGTAGATAACATTTCGATGTCGTTAAGCCCATCTCCGAATGCGTATCGTTTTTCTTCTGGGTATCCTAGAATTTCAGCGGCTTTTTCAATTCCGATTGCTTTAGAGCCACCTTTTGGTAGGATATCAACAGAATATGGGTGCCATCTAATAAAGTCAAAGTCCGTAAATTCCTGTTCATACTGTACTTCATTTCCTTCTTCACAAAATAGCAAGGATTGATATAAATCACGCCCTTTATAATAATGCGGGTCATGTGTTGGAAAGTGATCTAATTTCAATGAAGCAAGACTTTCATTAATATAATTGTGTTCTGGAACCGTTGCTCTCATGTCCTCATGATCCATAAACACTACTGGATGATTGTTTTCTAGAGCCTTTTCCGCTAGTTTTTGTAGCGATGGAATGTGGAGTGGATTAGCATAGACCAATTCCCCTTTAACTACTACATACTGTCCGTTGTAGCTCACGAATGTATCGATTTCTAACTCTTTCCGGAGATCTTCAAACATAAAAGGTGCACGTCCAGTGGCGATGGCAACCTCATGTCCTAATTCTTTTAATTTAAATATCGATTCCTTCGTAGATGTAGGTAATTTTTTCTCTCCATTTAATAATGTTCCGTCAATATCAAAAAAGATCACGTTTTTATTTGTCATGGCTATCCTGTCTCCTTTATTATGTACAATTTCCTGAACTGTTTTTTCTCATCCATTCTAATGTATGAAAGGCTTTTCATGTCAACGTATTACGTTTGACATTCTAGATTGCATCTATTGTGAAAAAAATAATACGATAAGAAGATGGGTATTTCGTCATGGTATCATTTTCCAAAAATAATAGATTTCGGCTATTTATCAACGATATAAACATACGGTAATATAATTACAAAATCATAAATCGTATAAATAGACGGAATCATCTTGAAATTACAATACGATTCTTCGGGCCTAATGTCCTATTATATAAGGATACAATTTAGGTGTTGTTAGCCAGCTAGTGAATCCGACTCCTACGATTTGTGAACTGTGGAGGAAATGATGAAAAAATTATTTTATCGTTCAAAACACTTTTGGCATGTGTTAAAAGGAAAAGAATTATTAACAGTGATTCCAGATTGCCTGGATAAAGATATGAGATCCCGGCTGCAAACGAAAGCAAACTACCATGAGCAGTCCGCAATCCGTTCTATTCATAAATGTTAAAGCGCTGATTTTAGGTGCTTTTTTGCTATGAAGATGCTAATTTGTTGTTACACCTCAGTTCACATGGTATGATATCTTCAAAAATTTTAAATTTTTATAATATTAGGTAACTTCCTCGCGTATAATACAACCCCAGATAGCATCATGTATAACTACGATTCTTTACATAAAACAGCTGTGTTACTACTTGAGCAATCCAAATTAGAGAAAAGCCATTCCACGTTCACTTGTAGTGGAGGGATTTCTATAAATATATGATTTAAGGGAGGATTATTATGGACAAGGTAAAAAATCGATGGCTTATTGCTGCATCTGCGGTAGGAATTCATCTCTCTATTGGGTCTGCATATGCATGGAGTGTATTTACAAATCCAATGGTCGATCAATTTGGATGGGAACAAACACAGGTTTCCACGGCTTTTAGCATTGCTATTTTCTTCTTAGGTTTTTCGGCAGCATTTATGGGGAGATTCGTTGAAAAGAGTGGTCCAAGAAAGTCGGGGATGCTGGCAGCACTATTTTTTGGTGTAGGTGTTGCTGGATCTGGACTTGCTACTGCAACGGAATCATTGTTATTGCTCTACCTATTTTATGGTGTTATCGGTGGTATTGGATTAGGTATTGGTTATATTTCCCCTGTATCCACGCTAGTAAAATGGTTCCCAGATCGTCGTGGTCTTGCTACAGGGCTTGCTATTATGGGATTTGGATTTGCAGCGATGATTAGTGGTCCTGCTGCAGCATCACTAATTGATTCGGCAGGAATCTCTAATACATTCTTCATTTTAGGGGCTATCTACTTTATTGTAATGACAGCTTCTGCACAGTATTTAGCGCCACCTCCAGAAGGATGGGCGCCAAAAGGATTCACAGAAAAACAGGAATCAGAAACAGCAAAAGGAAAAATAAAAGAAGACTTGTCACAGCTCACAGCAAATGAAGCAATTAAAACTCGTCGCTTCTGGATGCTATGGTTAATGTTATTTATTAACGTAACCTGTGGTATTGCTATTTTAGCTGTTGCTTCACCAATGGCACAGGAGATTACAGGCATGACAGTGATAGCAGCTGCAGCGATGGTTGGGGTATTAGGATTGTTTAATGGCGGAGGAAGACTTGCATGGGCTTCACTATCTGACTATATTGGTCGTCCGAACGTATATACAGCATTCTTCGTAATTCAGGTAGTTGCATTTTTCATGCTTCCATTTGCATCAAACCCGATAGTGTTCCAAGTTCTCCTATTTGCTATTTTAACTTGCTATGGTGGTGGTTTTGCTTCTGTACCAGCGTATATTGGAGATTTATTTGGTACCAAACAGCTAGGAGCAATTCACGGATATATTTTAACAGCTTGGGCAATGGCAGGAGTTGTCGGACCGATTCTCTTATCATTGATTTATGATTCTACGAATAGTTATAATATAACTATGATGATCTTTGGTGTCATGTTCGTTATCGCTTTTGCAATCTCGCTTTTAATTCGTGTCGATATTAATAGATTACGAGGGAAGCAACAAGCTAACGTGAAAAAGGTAAGTGGAGTAGCAAAAGAAGCATAATGGTTAGGGTCAGTCTCCCCAATGATTTGGGAGTTGACCCTTATAGAATATGTAAGAAATTTTTAAGGAGGGGTAACTGTTGGGAAATACAAAACACACTGGCCCAATTAAATTATCTAAGAAGCCAGATCCAAGTCTTTGGGCTAGTAAAGTTCCATTTGGCTTAGGAAAAATTAAACCGCATCATATTCGCGATACAATGAAGGTCGTGTGGGAAAATAAAGATAATCTTCCTTATGCAACCCGTATCCTTACCCAAGGTGTTTGTGATGGGTGTGCTCTAGGTGTTTCAGGGCTTCAGGATCAAACATTAAAGGGACCGCATGTTTGTACAACTCGTCTAAATGTACTTCGATTAAACACCATGTCAGCAATAAAAGAAAATATTCTACATGCAGATATAGATGAGCTTCGTAAAATGAGCAGTACAGAATTACGTCAACTTGGAAGAATTCCATATCCAATTATAAGGGAACCAGGAGAAAGAAGGTTTCGTCGTATTTCTTGGGATGATGCGTTAGATAAAATTTCCGATAAAATGAAAGCGCTTGACCCGAAACAATATGCTTTTTATACGACTTCTCGTGGAATTACCAATGAAGTGTATTATACATTAGGTAAAGTTGCTCGTTATCTAGGTACGAATAATATTGATAACGCATCTAGGATATGCCACTCCCCATCCAAAACAGCTCTGAGTCGTTCCATTGGTGTTGGTGCTTCGACATGTAATTATAAAGATTGGATCGGTACCGATGTTCTTGTGTTTTGGGGGTCTGTTGCGGCAAATAATCAGCCCGTTTCGACGAAATATATGTATGCTGCTAAACGAAAAGGCACAAAGATAATTGTCATTAATCCATACCACGAGCCATCGATGGATCATTACTGGGTACCGTCGATTCCTGAATCTGCTTTATTTGGAACAAAAATTGCCGATGACGTGTATCAGGTAAATATTGGTGGAGATATTGCCTTTATGCATGGAGTGATGAAGCATTGGTTTGATATGGAAGAAAATAAACCCGGTTCAGCTATAAATCATGATTTTATTAAAGATCATGTAAATGGTTTTGCTTCATTGAAGAATAAAGTTCAATCGTTTCGTTGGGAACAATTAGAGAAATCGTCTGGTCTTGAAAAAGCTAGAATGATAGAGTTAGCGGAATTACTTGCTAAGTCAAAATCTGCTGTATTTGTTTGGTCAATGGGGCTAACACAGCATCGATTCGGTACAGATAATGTATCACAAATTGCAAATCTAGCCTTGTTACGTGGATTTATTGGTAGGGAGCATTGTGGCTTAATGCCAATCCGCGGGCATTCCGGTGTGCAAGGTTCCGGAGAAATGGGTGCCGATCCATTTGTACTACCAGGTGGTGGAATGGATGAGAAAAATAGAAAAAGAGTTGAGGAGATTTGGGGATTTGATATTCCTAAATGGCAAGGAGACATTGTTGGTGTATCATTAGAGAATGCTATTTTACCTGAGGACCATGAAAGAAAGCTAAAGTTATTTTATATGTCCGGTGGTAATTTCCTAGAGACAATGCCAGACCCAGATTTTGTGAAGCAATGTTTAGAAAATGTCGACATTCGCGTTCATCAAGATATTATCTTAAATACATCTACATTAGTAGATGCTAAGGAAGCGACCATTGTATTACCAGCTATGACCCGTTATGAGCAACCTGGTGGTGGAACATCTACTTCTACAGAACGGATGGTGTATTATTCACCTGAAATTAAAGGTCCGAGAATTGAAGAAGCAAGATCAGAATGGGAAATATACGTAGATTTAGCAAAACGGGTAAAGCCTGATGGTCAGCATGTAATAGATTTTAAGGATACATTTGAGATACGTAAAGAAATTGCCGAGGCTGCTCCTAATTATGAGGGTGTTCAGCATTTGAAAGATCGTGGTGATGTGTTTCAATGGGGAGGAGCTTGGTTATGTGAGGATGGTGTTTGTCCAACACCTGATGGCAAAGGAAACTTAATTTCAATGGAATTGCCGGAGCTTCGCAAGCCGGAAGGACACTTTTATGTGACAACCAGAAGGGGTAAGCAATTTAATTCCATGATTTATAGTGACAAGGATCCTTTTAATGCTGCGGATCGATATGATGTTTTAATGAATGAAAAGGATGGGCAGGAATTAGACATTCATGAAGGTGAGGCGGTTGTTGTATATAATCAACACGGTACGTTTAATGGTCGGGCTAAATTTGTTCCATTAAAATCTGGAAATATCGAAGTCCATTGGCCTGAAGGTAATGTACTGATTCCAAAAGGCGTTTATGAACATTTAGCAGGTATACCGGAATATAATGCAGCAGTTATTATTGAGAAAGCAGAAACCTACTTCGCCCATAAAGATACAAAATATGTAGAAAAACGGATTGATGAGCTTGAAATGGAAACAAGTTAGAGGGTGGATGGTATGAGCGACACCAAACAAGATGGCTGGGAGACAATTCGTTTTGATGGAGTGTCAAAAACAGTTATAGATGAGGAAATAGCATCTGAATTTGCCTTAACAATTGTTCTAAATGGGGAAGAGTTTGCAACAATGGTATGTTCACCAAATGATTTACAGGAGCTTGTCATTGGTTTTCTTGCTTCGGAAGGTATTATTCGTACGTTTGCAGAGGTAAAAACTATTTCGCTTGATGAAGCTATGGGATTTGCATATGTAGAGATTTATAAACAAATTGATTTCATGCAACAGGATCATTCCAAGCGTGTTATTGGTTCTTGCTGTGGTAAAAGTAGACAGTTTTATTTTAAAAGTGATGTAAAAACTGCTAAAACAATAACTAGTACGATATCACTATCTGTAACACAATGTTATCATTTAATGAAGAAGTTACAGGCAAGCTCGGAACAATTTAAGCGAACCGGTGGCGTTCACAATGCAGCACTTGCACGTAAAGATGAGCTACTAACTATTCGAACAGATATTGGGAGACATAATGCACTTGATAAAATATATGGGCATTTGTTGCAAAATCAAATTCCAGTAAAGGATAAATTCATCGTTTTTAGTGGTAGGATTTCATCAGAAGTTTTATTAAAAATCTCTAAAATAGGAGCTGGGATTTTACTATCCAAATCTGCTCCTACTGATTTAGCGCTCAAATTAGCTGATGACTTAGGTATTACCGTGATCGGGTTTGCTAGAGGAAATAAAATGAATGTATATACGCACCCTGAACGAATTCTGGAAGCACACATTTAAATGATAGCTAACGAAATTTACGTTTGTTTGGTAGAATGAAGATTAGAAATCTTTTTAGGAGGGGATCCCTTGGCAGTAATTACTGATAAATTTGGTCGACCACTACGGGATCTGCGTATTTCTGTTACAGATCGATGTAATTTCAGGTGTACGTATTGTATGCCCAAGGAGATTTTTGGCAAGGACTACCAATTTTTGCCTAAAAATCACTTATTACGTTTTGAAGAAATCGAACGACTAGCTAATTTATTTGTTCAGTTAGGTGTTAAAAAGATTCGCTTAACCGGTGGAGAACCATTGTTACGGAGAGATTTACCTAAGTTAGTAGAAAAACTAGCTGTGATTGACGGATTAGAAGACATTGGGTTAACGACAAATGCTAGTCTGCTGGAAAAGATGGCAGCTGAACTGAAGCGTTCGGGAGTAAATCGAATTAATGTTAGTTTGGATGCATTAGATAATAAAGTTTTTCAAACTATAAATGATAGTGGAGTGAGTACGGATCGGGTATTAAAAGGTATAGAAAAAGCAATCGAAGTCGGCCTTGAGGTCAAGATAAATATGGTCGTAAAAAAAGGAATGAATGAACACGAGGTTATTCCAATGGCTAGTTACTTTAAGGAAAAAGGAGTCACATTACGTTTTATTGAGTTTATGGATGTTGGAAAAACGAATGGCTGGGATTTCAGTAAGGTTGTAACGAAAAAAGAGCTATTCCAACAGCTTTCTTCTCATTTTGAACTGGAACCCGTGGAACCAGCTTATGTTGGTGAAGTAGCGAAAAGATATCGTTATACAGGTACAGATACAGAGGTAGGCTTTATTACTTCCGTTTCGGAATCATTTTGCTCTACGTGTACACGTGCAAGAATTGCAGCGGACGGAAAGCTATATACGTGTTTATTCGCTGGTGGCGGATTTAGTTTCAGGGATCTATTACGATCTGGAGCAGATGACGAAGAAGTTCGATCGACCATTACATCCATTTGGAATAAGCGTACTGATAGGTACTCCGACGAACGAACAGAAGAAACAGCCAAACACAAACAAAAAATCGAAATGTCCTACATTGGAGGATAAGGGGTGCCTGTCACTGTCAAAATTCGACAAGTGACAGGCACTTTATAGCTATTAACTATTGTTGAAGGTAGTGATGATATGAGAAATGTTCGGATTGGAATTGTTGGACTTGGTAATATTGCACAAAAAGCCTATCTTCCCATTTTAACAAAGGAAACGGATTGGTCATTGGTGGGTGCTTATTCCCCTACCAAAGAGAAAAGAAAGCGTATTTGTAAGCAGTATCGAATGCAAGATTACAACAGCCTACCTAGACTTCTAGAAAATTGTGATGCAATATTTGTACATAGCTCGACTGACTCCCATTTTGAAATTGTATCACAAGCTTTACGAGCTGGAGTGGAGGTATATGTTGATAAACCACTTGCAGCCACAGTTACAGAAGCGGAGAAATTAGTTGAACTTGCTAATAATTATAATAGAAAACTTATGGTAGGGTTCAACCGTCGCTTTGCTCCGATGTATATGGAGGCAAAGGAGAATGTGAAAAATTTAGCCTGGGTTCGATTTGATAAGCACCGTGCTAATAAGGTTGGACCAGATTCTTATCAATACAAGATGCTGGATGACTACATACATTTAGTTGACACGGTAAGGTGGTTGGCAGATGGTAATATTCATGTGGTGCACCATCAACTGAAGGTGAATGAAAGAAGTCAGTTACTCTATGCGAATCATATGTATGAATCAAGTGATCAGGTTACCTTCCATACTACAATGCATCGAAAAGCTGGTACGAATTTAGAACAATTAGAACTTGTTGGTGAAGATGCAGTTATACGTGTGAAAAACATGAATATCATGGAGATCGAACAAAACAATTCGATTATTACTAAAAATCCCTCCTCATGGGAAACTGTTTTAAAGCAAAGAGGATTCGAAGATGCAATTCATCACTTTATCAAATGTATTCAACATGATACGCAACCAATCGTAAACGGAGAAGAAGGACTACAATCACAAATTCTTGTAGAAAAATTAATGTATTAAGGTGCCTGTCACCCGTCGATTATTGTCGGATCTTGTCGGTGACAGGCACCTTGATTATGGAAAGCTACTTTTGATAAATTTTAGGTAGGGGTGAAACGAAATGAAATATAATCAATTTGGTAAGACGGATTTGAGGATTAGTGAATTAAGCTTTGGCACGTGGGCAATTGGTGGTGCCTGGGGTAAGACAAATGATGCAGAAGCGCTAAAAGGGTTAGAAAAGGCGATGGCTGAGGGGGTTAATTTCTTTGATACAGCAGATGTATATGGAGATGGCCATAGTGAAGAACTCATAGCAAAAGCAACAAAGGGGAAAGAAACGGAGATACATATTGCTACTAAGTTTTGTCGTGCTGGTGATATTTATGACCCAAAAACGTATACGATGGAGCAAGTCCAGACATATTGCGAGAACAGTCTAAGACGATTACAACGGGAGCAAATTGATTTGTATCAAATTCATTGCCCACCACTAGAAATACTAAAGAATGGACAAGTATTTGAGGTATTAGAAAAATTAAAAGATCAGGGTAAAATACGTTATTACGGTGTTAGTGTTGAAACCGTCGAGGAAGGCATGTATGTACTAGAAAATTCCAATGCAAGCTCCTTGCAGGTGATATGTAATCTTTTCCGGCAAAAGCCATTGGAAGAACTCTTTCCAAAAGCAATGGAAAAAGGAGTTGGTATCCTGGCGAGAGTACCGTTAGCTAGTGGTTTATTAACAGGTAAATTCCAGGCGAACGCCCAATTTGAGAACGACGATCACCGTCATTTTAATCGTGATGGACAAGAATTTAATATTGGCGAAACGTTTGCAGGACTTGAATTCCAAAAAGGAGTAGAATTGAGTAAGGAACTTGGTTGGATAGCAGAGGGAAGAGGAAATATGACACGTGCTGCTCTTAAATGGATCATGGAACAAGAGGCAGTTACAAGTGTCATTCCTGGATTTAGGAATGTAAACCAGGTAGAGGATAATTTACATGCAACCAAAGTAAAGGATTATACGCACGCCGAGTTAGAGCGTTTAAAAGCATTCTATCAAGAACACGTTCACGAGCATATTCGTGGGCCATATTAAAGATAATGAAGGAGGAATCATAATGACGAAGGTACGTTGGGGAGTATTGAGTACGGCTGGTATTGCCCAAAAGGCTTTACTTCCAGCTTTTAGTCGAGCAGATAATGCAGAGGTTGTTGCAATTGCTAGTGGAGGTGGAATTGAAAAAGCAGAAGCTGTTGCGAAGAGATTTCAAATTGAAAAAACGTATGACAGCTATGATAGATTGTTAGATGATCAGACTATTGATGCCGTTTATATTCCGTTACCAAACCATCTGCATAAAAATTGGGTCATTCAAGCAGCTAAAAAAGGTAAGCACATATTATGTGAGAAACCTGCAGCTCTAACTGCAGAAGATGTTGAGGAATTGAAAAGCATATGTGAAGAAAGTAACGTTATCTTTATGGAAGCATTTATGTACCACTTTCATCCGCAGCATGATCGTGTAAAAGCAATAATCGCAGCTGGGGAAATAGGAGAAGTAACTTTTATGCGGGCTGGCTTTACATTTTATCTGGGGCAAAAGGATTGTAATATCCGAATGAGTGAACAAAAGGGTGGCGGAAGCATTTATGATATTGGTTGTTATGGGATTCATGCCATTCGAAATATTCTTGGTCAAGAGCCTGAAACGGTTCTTGTAAGAGCTACTAAAGATCCTGACTATGATGTTGATACAGATGCTATCGGATTCATGACATTTTCTAATGGTGTGCGAGCGACCTTTGATTCAAGCTTTAATTTGTATAACCGAACGGAGTATGAGGTGTTTGGAACGAAAGGAAGGATAACTGTTCCAAGAGCATACCGCCCTGATAAGAATGGTGGGGAAGGTTTAATCATTGTTGAAAAAGACGGTGTTACACTTACGGAAGCGATAACTGCAGACCAATACCGGGAAGAAGTGGAACACATATCTCAGGCTATTTTAATGGACGATCGTAACCTAAAACATAGTATCGCTAATACGATTAACAATATGCGTGTCATTGATGCTTGTTACCAATCTATTGAATCTGGAGAAGTAGTAAAAATTAAATAACCTTGATGCCTAGATGAAAAAGTTAGAACCTCAAATGGTTCTAACTTTTTTTTACTATAGGCTCTATTAAAATCGATTGTTGTTATTATTTAATAGTTTGTGCAGTAATTTTGCGTAGATTTACTTTCACAGTCTATTTCAATAGTGTGCTACAAAACCGCTCCGTAAGAATACTTCGCTTTCACTTCCAGCACAAGTACGACATCTGTTCAAGCTCCTTTAGGTCGCTTTTACAGTGTCTACTTTGCCGTGGGTCCGGCCTCAGCCAGGGTACTACTTGAATATGCTTCTTTGTTCCCTTGCGCCGAGGAAATATTCTTCGAAGCGTTACTTGTAGACGCAGGCGCATCTATCCGGGGTCTTCGGACACGTGCTGTTCCCACAGGACATGGAAAGCTACAGCAGCATTGCATCGCACGAAGAAAATTGGTTTATATTTTCGAGGAGTCTTCATATTCTTCCTCCGCTAATGGTGATTTCTTGTTTAAAGAAAAGTGTTACTACTTAACTAGCATAGGAAATACACGAAGACTCCCGAGGAAAGTGAAGTGTATTTCTGGAGCGGAGATCACGTTACAATTACGTCACATTTTCTATCATTTACACATTAAGAATCCATTACTTAGAAGCAACCACCCTGTAAAGCTACCTATCTATAACAAATGCATAATCATTTCAAATTATCATCTTGCATGTACGTACAAATTATATTAATATAAACGTATACATACATTCTCATACGTACATATTTTTCAGGAAAGGTGTGTGGAAAAATGTTAGAGGATTTAAAACAGAAGGTACTTGAAGCAAATCTAGCATTACCAGAATATAATCTCGTAACTTTTACTTGGGGAAATGTAAGCGGTGTCAGTAGGGAATCGGAACTCATCGTTATTAAGCCCAGCGGTGTTCCGTATGAAAAATTAACTGTAGATGATATGGTCGTTGTTGATTTTGATGGAAAAGTAGTAGAAGGAGAGTTAAACCCATCTTCAGATACGCCTACACATATCGTCTTATATAAAAATTTTCCGGATATTGGTGGAGTTGTCCATACACATGCTCCTTGGTCAACAAGCTGGGCACAAGCTGGTAAAGGTATACCAGCATTAGGCACAACTCATGGTGACTATTTTTATGGGACAGTACCATGTACACGACCTATGACCCATGTAGAGATTAATAAAGCATATGAGAAGGAAACAGGTAATGTCATTGTAGAGACATTTAAAGAGGTGGATCCTAATCAAATGCCAGGTGTTCTAGTACATAGTCATGCACCATTTACTTGGGGAAAAGATCCGCATGAAGCGGTTCACAATTCGGTAGTATTAGAAGAAGTTGCCAAAATGGCTTTACATACGTATCAATTGAATCCGACGATATTGCCTATGGATCAAGCATTACTAGATAAGCATTTTTTACGAAAACATGGTTCGAACGCATATTATGGACAAAAGAAATAAGGGGGATAAGGTGATGACAAAAAAATATACCATTGGAGTCGATTATGGAACAGAATCAGGTAGGGCGGTTTTGGTTTCACTTGAGGATGGAAAGGAAATTGCCGATCATGTTACGCCCTATAAACATGGTGTTATCGATGAGTATTTACCTGAATCGAATTTAAAATTGGATTATGAGTGGGCTTTACAACATCCCCAGGATTATATCGAAGTTTTACAGCAATCGATTCCAGAAGTATTACAGGAATCTGGTGTACATCCTGATGACATTATTGGACTAGGAATTGATTTTACAGCTTGTACCATGTTACCGGTTGACAAATACGGTGAACCGTTATGCTTTCATCAAGACTTAAAGAATAATCCACATAGCTGGTTAAAGTTATGGAAGCATCATGCTGCACAAGATGAAGCGAATCGTTTAAATGAAATTGCGGAAACGATGGGGGAACAATTTTTACCTAGATATGGCGGAAAACTATCATCTGAATGGATGATTGCGAAGATTTGGCAAATACTCAATGAAGCACCAGAAATCTATGAACAGACAGACAAGTTTGTAGAAGCAACAGATTGGGTCATATCCAAATTAACGAACAACCTTATAAGAAACAGCTGTACTGCTGGATATAAGTCCATTTGGCATAAGCAAGAGGGCTATCCGAGTAAGGAATTCTTTCAAGCACTTGATCCACGCTTAGAGGATGTAACGGAAACGAAATTACGTGGCGAAGTTGTTCCATTAGGTACCAAAGCTGGTGAGCTGACAGAAGAAATGGCTGCACTTACTGGTTTACAATCGGGAATCTCTGTTGCAGTTGGAAATGTGGATGCACATGTATCCGTTCCTGCTATGGGAGTTGCCGAACCAGGTAAAATGGTCATGGTAATGGGAACGTCTATATGTCACTTGCTTTTAGGTGATGAAGAGAAACATGTAGAAGGAATGTGCGGAGTAGTAGAAGATGGTATTATTCCAGGATTTTATGGTTATGAAGCTGGACAGTCTGCAGTAGGAGATATTTTTGCGTGGTATGTTGATCAAGCTGTTCCAGACTATGTCAAAATTGCTGCTAATGAAGAAGGTATTGATGTTCATCAATGGTTAGAACAAAAAGCTGCTACGTATAAACCTGGCGAAAGCGGATTATTAGCGCTAGATTGGTGGAATGGTAATCGTTCAGTACTAGTTGATACGGAGTTAAGTGGCATGTTAGTTGGGATGACATTACAGACGAAGCCCGAAGAGATATACCGTGCATTGTTAGAGGCTACAGCATTTGGCACCCGAAAAATTGTAGATGCTTTCCATCAAAATGGTGTAGAAGTAAATGAGTTATATGCATGTGGTGGGTTACCACATAAGAACAAATTATTAATGCAAATTTATGCGGATGTTACGAATCGTCCAATTAAAATTGCGGATTCCTTCCAAACCCCAGCATTAGGAGCGGCTATGTTTGGAGCAGTTGCTGCTGGGAAAGCAAATGGGGGCTTTGATACGATCTTAGATGCAACGAAAAATATGGCTCGTATAAAAGACGAGGTAATCCAACCAATTCCTGAAAACGTATCTATTTATGAAAAGCTATTTCAGGAATATACGACACTTCATGATTATTTTGGTCGAGGTGAAAATAACGTCATGAAACGATTAAAATCACTTAGGTCGAAAAACTAATATATATTGGGGGAATAGATATGTTAACAATCAAGCCTTATGAATTTTGGTTTGTTACGGGAAGTCAGCACTTATATGGAGAGGAAGCACTACAAGAAGTCGCAGATCATGCAAAAGAGATGACAACAGTAATCAATGAAACTGGTAATCTACCTTTTAGAATAGTTTTTAAAGATGTACTGACAAATGCAAATGATATCCATCAGTTAATGTTAGATGCAAATAGTGATAAAAATTGTGCTGGTTTAATAACTTGGATGCATACCTTCTCTCCAGCAAAAATGTGGATTGCTGGGTTAAAAGCTCTGCAGAAACCATTATTACATTTACATACTCAATATAATCGTGATATTCCATGGCAGAAAATTGATATGGATTTTATGAATTTAAACCAATCTGCTCATGGTGATCGGGAGTATGGATTCATTGGAACACGTTTACATATTGCCCGTAAAGTTGTTGTTGGATATTGGCAAAGTGATGCTGTCTTAAACAAAATAGCAGGCTGGATGCAAACAGCTGTTGCCGTAACGGAAGGAACAAATATACGGGTTGCTCGTTTTGGAGATAACATGCGTAATGTTGCCGTTACAGATGGGGATAAAGTGGAAGCTCAAATAAAATTTGGCTGGACGGTTGATTATTATGGTATTGGTGATCTGGTTGAGGAGATGGCAAAAATACCTGATTCCGAAGTAGAAAAACTATATAAGGAATATAAAGAATTGTATGAGCTACCACATGAGGCAAGTGAACCAGGACCTGTAAGAGATTCCATCATGGAACAGGCAAAAATTGAATTAGGGTTAAAAGCCTTTTTATCAGAACGTAATTACAATGCCTTTACTACTAATTTTGAAGATCTTCATGGCATGAAGCAGTTACCAGGCTTAGCAGCACAACGATTAATGGCTCAAGGTTACGGTTTTGCAGGAGAAGGTGATTGGAGGACTGCAGCACTACTTCGAATGATGAAAGTCATTTCTGGCAATCAAGGAACCTCCTTTATGGAAGATTATACGTACCATTTGGACCCTGCAAATGAAATGATTTTAGGGTCACACATGTTAGAGATTTGTCCTACAGTTACGGCAACTAAGCCAAAAGTTGTTGTGAATCCACTTGGAATCGGTGGAAAGGAAGATCCAGCTCGACTAGTATTTGATGGCCGTGGTGGAGAAGCAGTAGTAGCATCTCTCATTGAACTAGGTGGAAGATATAGACTTGTTGTAAATGAGGTTGAAGCGGTTCAACCGAAAGAAGAAACACCGAATTTACCAGTTGCAAAGGTATTATGGAAACCAGAACCTAGCCTAAGCGAAGCCACAGAGTCATGGATTTATGCAGGTGGAGCTCATCATACTGTATTTTCACTACATGTGACTGCGGATCAGTTATTTGATTATGCTGATATGGTTGGAATGGAGTGTGTTGTTATCGATAACAACACGAATGTAAGACAGTTGAGAAATGAATTAACTGTATCGGAAGCCATTTGGAGATAATATGATAAGAATGTACAAATGCGGAGATTTACGAGTGTAGATCTCTGCATTTATTTACATATGTAATTTACTAAATGAATATGATATTCTGTACTTATACGAATAAGTCATCAGACACAATGATGTATGGAGATGAGGCTGGTTAAATGACAACAAAATACAATATGGTAAAAAATGCGATCCAAGAAAAGATTGCAGATGGGATTTATATCCCGCATCAGAAAATAAGTTCGGAAAGTGAATTAATGAGAGAATTTGGTGTAAGTAGACATACGGTTCGACTAGCTATTGGGGATTTAGTAACGACGGGGTGGTTATATAGAGAGCAAGGTTCCGGAACATTTTGTGCCGATCGAAGTGAAATGAATGTAAAACTTCAACAAGAATCACAAAAAAATATTGCTATAGTTACCACGTATATTTCTGATTATATTTTCCCGTCAATCATAAGAGGTGCTGAGGCGAAGCTTAGTGATGCAGGGTATCAAGTCAGTATTTTTAGTACTAATAATAACCAAGACAATGAACGAAATATATTGGAAAAAATACTTTCTCAAAATTTTGATGGCGTTATTGTTGAACCGACAAAAAGTGCTTATTCTAATCCTAATATTGCCCTTTATTTAGAGCTTGAGCGCCAATCTATTCCCTATATTATGATTAATGCCGATTATGATGAACTTGAGCCAATTAGTATAGTGATGGACGATGAAAAAGGTGGGTATTTGCAAGCGGAACATTTAATTCATTTAGGACATCAAAACATTGCTGGATGCTTTAAGACAGATGATGCCCAAGGGACTAAAAGAATGAAGGGATTCTTAAAAGCACATCGTAAAAACAACATTGCAATCAATCCAAAGAACATTATTACGTATACAACGGAAGATATTAACTCAAAGCCTACGGACGAATTAGCGAAATTACTAGAGAATCAACACCACGGCATCACAGGTATTGTTTGCTATAACGATGAACTGGCTATGAAGTTTCTAGATATATTACGTGCAAAGAATTTGCGTGTACCAGAGGATCTATCCTTGGTTGGATATGATGATTCATTTTTTGCGGAAGTTTCCGAAGTAAAACTAACATCCATTAAACATCCCAAAAGTAAGCTTGGCGAAAAAGCTGCTCATACGATTATTGATTTAATTAAAGGAAAAAACAAAAGAATGACGAATGGTGATCAACAAGTTAAGACAGTTGTTTATGCACCAGAAATCGTTATTCGTGCATCTACTAGAGAGTTACTATCTTCTCGGGTTACAACATAGGACCATCTTACTAAGGTGGTTCTTTTTAATCTCAAATTTCACCACGTTTTTCATATTAAGTTAATGCGCAATCTATATAAACAGTTACAAACTAATGAGAAAAAGTTTTATCTTAAAAATTTTGAAATTTCTATTGCAAAGGATAATTTAATATTTTATAATAAATGTACGTACAAGATAAGGGTGATATTTTAATATTGTACGAACAATTTATTAGTGGTTATTTTTACGTAGTAGATACATATTTTTTTACAGCATTATGAAAGCGCTATCTGAAAGCGTTATCTAAATTTACCTCGTATCAATAACTCAACTAATAATGAATAGGGGGAAAAATAATGAAGAAAATTAGTTGGATCCTAGGAATTTTGATCTTGGCTATTGCGATGGTTGGTTGTAGCAATAGTTCGAGTGGGGATGGCGATTCAAAAACAGTTGGGATTGCTATGCCTACGAAATCTTCTGAAAGATGGGTTTATGACGGAGATAATATGAAGGCAGAATTCGAAGAACTAGGTTATGACGTAGATTTACAATATGCCGAAGATGTTGTGGAAAACCAATTATCACAAATCGAAAATATGATTACAAAAGGTGTAGATATTCTTGTAATCGCTTCAATTGATGGGGAAGCACTGACTGATGTATTGGAACAGGCGGAAAGCCAAGACATTCCAGTTATTGCATATGATCGCTTAATCATGAACAGTGACCATGTAAGTTATTATGCAACCTTTGATAATTTCCAGGTTGGTGTATTACAAGCACAATATATTGAAGAAAAATTAGGTCTAGCTGATGGAGAAGGTCCATTCAATATTGAATTATTTGCTGGTTCTCCAGATGATAATAATGCCTATTTCTTCTGGGATGGAGCTATTTCTGTATTACAACCATATATTGATAATGGACAATTAGTTGTTCAAAGTGGTCAAACTGACTTTGAACAAGGAGCAACGTTGCGTTGGGATGGAGCTAAGGCTCAAGAACGTATGGATAACCTATTAAGTGCACATTATTCAAGTGAACGTGTTGACGTAGTATTATCTCCGTTTGATGGTATAAGTCGTGGGGTTATTTCATCCTTAAAGGCAGTAGGGTATGGATCAGCTGATAATCCAATGCCGATCGTTACAGGTCAGGATGCTGAATTAGCTTCTGTGAAATCTATTATTGCTGGAGAACAAACGCAAACAATCTTCAAAGATACAAGAGAATTAGCGAAAAAAGCAGTTGATATGGCAGATTCTGTGTTAAACGATGAGGAGCCTGAAATTAATGACACAGAAACATACGACAATGGGAATAAAGTTGTTCCTTCATATCTATTAGAGCCAATTTCAGTAGATATAGAGAATTATAAAGAAGCATTGATCGAAACAGAATATTTTACTGAAGATGAATTAGAATAAATTAACTTTAACAGACTAGTAGATGATTTAGCGGTGTTATGATACATTGCTAAATCATCTTACTTATTTCCAATTCAAAGGTGTGATGGTAATGACTGAAACGATATTGGAAATGAAAGGTATAACGAAAACATTTCCAGGGGTAAAAGCGTTAGACGATGTGAATTTTAAAGTGAAGACGGGTGAAATACATGCCCTTATTGGTGAGAATGGGGCAGGAAAGTCCACATTAATGAAAGTATTAAGTGGCGTTCACCCATACGGTACATATGATGGAAGTATTTTTTTCCAAGATAAAGAATGTCAATTTAAAAATATCAATGAAAGTGAAGAACTAGGGATCGTAATTATCCACCAAGAGCTTGCTCTTATCCCGGAATTGTCTATTGCTGAAAATATATTCCTCGGAAATGAGCAAGCAAGAAATGGAATCATTAACTGGAATGAAACCATCGTTGAAACAAGGAAACTATTAGATAAAGTAGGACTGAAACTTGATCCTCAAGAAAAAATTAAGAATATTGGTGTTGGACAACAGCAGCTAGTAGAAATAGCAAAGGCGCTATCAAAACGAGTTAAACTACTAATCTTGGATGAACCAACTGCAGCATTAAATGAAGAGGATAGTGAAAACCTACTTAATCTTTTACTAGACTTTAAGAAACAGGGTATGACCTCTATTATGATTTCCCATAAGTTAAAAGAACTTTTAAAAGTATCTGATACGATCACTGTGTTACGAGATGGTCAAACTATTCAAACTTATGGTGTAGAGGAAAATCAGATAACAGAAAACATAATTATTAAGGATATGGTTGGTCGGGATCTTTCTAACTTATTTCCTGATCGAACCTATAATATTAAAGAAAATATTGTCTTTGAGATTAAGAATTGGTCAGCTTATCATCCACTGGATACCGATAAGCAAATTTTACATGATGTGAATTTACATGTTAAACAGGGTGAAATTATTGGTATTGCTGGACTGATGGGTGCCGGTCGAACGGAATTAGCAATGAGTGTATTTGGAAAATCATACGGTAAAAAAATTTCTGGACAACTATTTAAAGATGGAAATGAGATTACCTTTAACGAAGTAACCGATGCTGTAAAACATGGTTTGGCCTATGTTTCTGAAAACCGAAAAGAATATGGATTAATTTTAATGGATAGTGTGAAAAACAATCTTACATTGGCTAATTTAAATAAAATATCGAATAACAATATTTTAGATACGAGCAAGGAAGTTGTAGAAGCGGAAACATTGAAATCAAAAATTAATATTAAAGCGCCTACTATTCAACAAAGGACGGTTAACCTCAGTGGTGGAAACCAACAAAAAGTAGTATTAGGAAAATGGATGTTTACAGATCCTGATGTATTAATCTTGGATGAACCAACTAGGGGAATTGATGTAGGGGCAAAGTTTGAAATATATAAACTGATTAACGAGCTTGCCGAACAAGGAAAAAGTATTATTATGATTTCCTCAGAATTGCCTGAATTACTAGGTATGTGTGATCGTATTTATACATTATGTGAAGGGAAAATCACTGGTAACATTGATAGAAAAGATGCAGATCAAGAAACATTAATGACATATATGACACAGAGTTGGAGGTCGTAAGCTGTGGATGGTATTAAAAGTTTAATCACGAAAAATATGAGAAAATTTGGAATGGTATTTGCGTTAGTTGGTATTGTTATATTGTTCCAAATTTTAACAAATGGAATATTATTAACACCATTAAATGTTACAAATATTATTATGCAAAACAGTTATATTATTGTATTAGCAATAGGAATGATGCTCATAATTATAACTGGAGAAATTGACCTTTCCGTAGGTTCTGTTGCAGCATTTGTTGGAGCTGTCTCGGGAGTGTTACTAGTTACGTTAGACTTACCTGTAATTGTTGGCATATTACTATGTCTACTACTTGGGGCAATTATTGGTGCATGGCAAGGATTTTGGGTTGCTTATGTCAATATCCCCTCGTTTATTGTAACTTTAGCAGGAATGCTTATTTTCCGAGGATTAACATTAGTTGTGTTAGATGGTCGTACACTTGCCCCTTTTCCAGATGGATTTAGAGCATTAAGCTCCTCCTTTATGCCAGATGTATTTGGAGCAGAAATTCATTTGTTAACGATAATCATAGGTGTTTTATTATCGTTAATTTATGTGCTATATGAATTAAAAGTAAGAAAGACAGATTTAACATATAATTTTAAAACTACATCCTTTCCATTATTTGTTTTAAAATTATTTATATTTATCGTCGTAATTAATGTATTTACATTTGTGCTTGCTCAATATGAAGGTATTCCTTATGTATTATTAGTATTACTCGCATTAATTTTGGGATATACGTTCGTTATGAACAAAACGGTTATTGGGCGCCATATTTACGCTTTAGGTGGAAACATAAATGCTGCTCAATTATCTGGTGTTAAAACGAAAAAAATGAAGTTTTGGGTATTTGTTAATATGGGTACTCTTGCTGCGTTATCTGGTCTCATTTTTGCAGGACGTTTAAATGCAGCTACTCCTCAAGCAGGGAACCTGTTTGAGTTAGATGCCATTGCTGCAGCAGTTATCGGTGGTGCTTCCTTTACCGGTGGTGTCGGAACAATATTTGGTGCTGTCATTGGAGCGCTTGTAATGGGTGTTTTAAATAATGGTATGTCTTTAATGGGGATAGGTATTGATTGGCAGCAAGCGATTAAAGGTCTTGTATTATTAGGTGCAGTAGCGTTTGATGTGTTGAATAAAAATAAATAATTATTTATTAGGAAAAGAAGTTAATCATTAGTTTGGTTAGCTTCTTTTTTAATGTCAATTATTAAATTAATTTAATTAACTATGATATAATGCAACTATGATTAATATGGAGGACTAACTATGAAACGTGGTACATTCCAGCTGATGAAATCAGTAAATAAATCAATTATTTTAAATAAAATTCGAACAGGTGAACCGATATCAAGAGCGCAAATTGCCAAAGAAACAAAATTAACGCCACCGACAGTAAGTAGTATTGTGAAGGAGTTAATCGATGAAGGAATCGTTATGGAAAGTGAGTTAGGAGAATCAAAAGGTGGTCGGAAACCAACGATGCTTCTGCTTAATCATAATGGCTTCTATGTTATTGGGGTAGATGCTGGACCGAGTTCAGTAGTTTGCATTCTTGCTGATTTATCTGGAAAGATATATGAACGAGTTTCATCTCCTTTACAAGAAATTACTAGGAATGAAGAATTTCTTAAAGTTCTTACAATGAGCGTTCGTAGCATCTTGAAATCAGTAGACGACAAAAGTAATGTACTTGGCATCGGTGTTGCCATGCATGGTGTGGTAGATATAGAAACAGGTACATCGGTGATAGCGCCAAATTTAAAGTTACAGAACATACCGATTAAAGAGACGCTAGAAAAGGAATTCCAAATGGTAGTTAAAGTAGAAAACGATGCGCGTGCCATGGCATTAGGTGAGTCTTGGTTTGGCGACCATGGACTACTCGAAAGTATGCTGGCAATTAATTTAGGTAGTGGTGTTGGTGCAGGTGTTGTTATAGAAGGAAAATTATATCATGGTGCACAAGATATTGCTGGGGAAATTGGGCATATGACGATTGATATGAATGGTGAGGTTTGTGCATGTGGAAATCGAGGATGTCTGCAAACATTTGCCACCGGATCGGCAATTGCTAAGCTAGCAAAGCTAGATTCTGGAGAAGAGGTTTTTCAACTAGCTAATGAAGGAAAAGAAAAATATGCTCAAGTATTAAGGGAAGTCGGTACCGTTATTGGTATTGGCTTAACGAATTTAATTCATATCATTAACCCCCAAATAATTGTGTTAGGTGGAGGAGTATCTAAAGCGGAAAAATTCATTTTACCATCGATTAAGGAAACAATTGAAAAGCGAGGTTTAACCGATGAAGCTAAGCGAACAAGGATCGTTGTAACCAAGCTTAGCGATGATGCGACATTACTTGGTGCAGTCGCTTTGTTACTGGTTGAGTTGTTTGAATAATGGAGAAGAGGCAATCCTATAGGACTGCCTCTTTATTTCTAATCTATATCAAATGTGAAAATTGTTTGTTTCTTATAAACTTGATTAGCTTGCAACACAATACTTGGAAAACCGTCATGATGTAAAGAAGCTGGTGATCCTTGTGTTTCAAAGCAGACACCTAAATACCTTCTAGATTCACCTTCAATTAATTTTAAACCTTTTTCTAATGCATTTGACGTATACATAACCATGCCAGGTTGATTCGTTGAAATATGCATTGTACGTCCACTCATTTCCTCTTGTACACGAACAGCTTCTTTATTTCTCTGATTAAAAATAAAATAATGATCGTAACCGCCGCCTACAATTTGGTTATGGGCAAACTCTTCATTTAAGCCGTCCTTAAGCATTCTACCGTTCTGAAACTCGAATGGGGTATCAGCTACATCTATTTTTTTTCCTGTTGGCATTAATTCTTCATTTAATTCTATAAACTGATCACTATCAATGGTTACCGTATGATGATGGATAGTATCCTTTAAATTACCAGTTAAATTAAAATAGGAATGATTTGTTAGTGCTAATGCAGTTTTTTTGTCACTAATTGCATCGTATTCGATAATGAATTGATTTTGATTGGTTAACTTATACGTTACGTTTACATGTAATTCTCCAGGATAACCACCTTCGCCATTTGGACTAACGTGGTGGAGTTTTAAACCGACCATATCAGCTGCTTGGAAAGGTTCAACGTTCCAAATCACTTGATGGAATCCTTTCATACCACCATGCAAATGATTTTTTCCTTCGTTGCGATCTACGTTAAAAGTTTGCTGATCAAGTTGAAAGGAGGAACTTTGAATCCTTCCCGCAACCCTACCAATGATCGCGCCAAAAAAATTCGGGTCGTTTTCATAGTCTTGTATATTTTTATAGCCAAGAACTACATTTTCCATTTCTCCATGTTTATTTGGAACAATTACTTTTGTAATAATTCCACCATAGTCTAGGACACTAACCTGCATCCCACTATCATTTGATAGTGTATATTGCTTCCAGTTATTGGACGTTTTTTCGGTCTCGATGTACATATAATCACTCCACTTATGCGTTTAATTCACGAATAAATCGTTTAAATGCCATTATCCCATCTTCATTTTGCTTAAATACTCCAGCATCTTCAAGTACTTGAGCAAATTTCTTCGCTACTTCTGTTTCAATTATGTTTTGTGCTTCTTTTTCATTTGAAACGGTTCCATATTCTTCATGTATTGCCTGTGCCCAATCTTTATGATACTCGGCAATGTTATCCGTTTTACCTTGTAAAAATTTATTGATGGAATGCAGTTCTTGTTCTAATCTAGCAGGAAGTACTGCTAATCCCATCACTTCAATTAAGCCAATGTTTTCTTTTTTAATATGGTGTACATCTGCATGTGGGTGGAAGACTCCCATTGGATGTTCATCGGTCGTACGATTATTTCGTAATACAAGGTCTAGTTCGAAATTCCCGTTTCGATTTCGTGCAATTGGTGTAATCGTATTATGAGGAGTATCCTCTGAAAAAGCTAAAATTTGTGCTGCTTCATCGCTATATATCTTCCAAGTTTGGAGAATATGATCGCCAGCCTTAACGATTTCTTCGATATTTTTGCCAGTAAGACGAATAACGGATAATGGCCATTTTAAAATTGTACCATAAACATTTGGGAATGAGTCGAGTTTAAATGTATAAATACTCTCTGCATTCGTCATCGCAAATTCATAACGTCCTGCCTGGTAATGATCGTGGCTTAAAATAGATCCTCCCACGATGGGTAAATCTGCATTTGATCCTATAAAATAATGTGGGAATTTCTCTGTAAACATGAGTAATCGTTGAAAAGCTTTCTTATTAATTTTCATGTTTCGGTGTTCTTCCGAAAGCAAAATACTATGTTCATTGTAATATACATATGGTGAGTATTGTAAATGCCAGTTCTCGTCTTGTATCGGTACTTTTATGATGCGATGGTTTGCTCTTGCAGGGTAAGCAGTTCTTCCAGTATATCCTTCATTTTCTACACATAATACACATTTGGGGTAGTTCACTTCTTGCGGTTTCATTTCTCGTTCCCGCTTTATTTGTTCGGGATCTTTTTCGGGCTTGGAAAGATTAATCGTGATATCCAGCTCTCCATAATCAGTTTGCGATTTAAAATGTATATTTTTTGATATCCGCTTCATTTGTATATAATTACTGTTTTTACTTAATTCATAAAAATAGTCTGTTGCAGCCTGCGGCGATTGTTTATATTTTTCGTAGAATGTTTGATTCACAACAGATGGTCTTGCGACAAAACAGTTCATAATCTTTGCCGAGAGAATTTCTTTCTCGTCAAACACATCTTCGATAACCCCTTGATCTATTGCATAAGTAATTATTTTTTCTACTAGATTTGGGATGGAATCATCGGTAATTTTTTCGATATGCTCAGGGTATGTTTCTATATTCAATAGATTAATAACCTGATTTCGTACATAAAGTTGATCCGTATCTTCTATTAGTTTTACTTCTAGTGCTTTTCCGATAAGTCCTGCAATATCTTGAAAAACCATCATTACTGATTACTCCTTTCCATAACCGTTCGGATGGGAGGCATACCAATTCCATGCATCCTGGATGATTTTCGTGATGGAGGTTCTTGTTGGATTCCAGCCAAGAATTTTCTTGGCTTTTTCTGAACTGGCTATTAATATACTAGGATCCCCAGCACGACGTTCCCCGATTTGTACTGGAATTTCATTTCCTGTCACTTCACAAGCTGTTTTAATCATTTCTTTTACCGAAAATCCTTGGCTACTACCTAGGTTGAAAATATTGCTTTGACCACCTGTTTGCAAATAGTCAAGTGCTAATAGGTGGGCATTTATAAGATCCTCGACATGAATGTAATCACGAATACACGTTCCATCTGGTGTGGCATAATCTTCACCAAAGATAGTAATATGGGAACGTTGGCCAAGTGCTGCTTGAAGGATTATAGGAATTAAATGAGTTTCAGGACGGTGATCTTCGCCAATCTCTCCAGATTCTCGTGCACCAGCAACATTGAAATAACGTAAAGATACAAATTTAATGCCATGTGCTTGTTCTGTCCACTTCATCATTTTTTCCATAGTGAGTTTGGTTTCGCCATACGTGTTTGTAGGCATGGTAGCCATATTCTCTGTAATAGGCACTGTATCTGGTTCCCCATACGTTGCTGCTGTTGAAGAGAAAACGATGTGTTTTACATTAAATTCCATCATTACCTGTAGCAAGATTTGGGTTCCATAAACATTGTTATCAAAGTATTTTAATGGCAACTCCATTGATTCTCCAACAAGGGAGTTCGCAGCAAAATGAATCACACCGTTGATTTCTTCTTGTTGAAATACAGTACGGAGAAAGTCAATATTACGAATGTCTCCCTGATAAAAGGTTGCATCTGGGTGTATGGCTTTTTTGTGCCCATTTTCTAAGTTATCAACAACAACGACTTGTTTTCCTTGATCAATAAGTTGATATACAGCGTGGGAACCGATGTACCCAGCTCCACCTAAAACTAGTACACTCATTTATAACACTTCCTTGTTAAGTTTTTTTGCCCCATCCCCGATGGTAGCCATATAAAAGGTTGCATCGTAACCAACTGTCTCACGATATATGCGATGTATATTTTCCTGGAATTCCTCCACGCTATTTTTGTTTACAATTGCAATTGCACAGCCACCAAAACCAGCACCAGTCATTCTAGCACCGAGTACACCATCTTGCTCCCAAGCAGCTTTCACGACGGTATCCAATTCAGGACCAGTGACTTCATAATCTTTTCGAAGAGATTCATGGGATTCGTTCATGAGCTTACCAAATGCGTTTAGATCACCTTGCTTTAACATTTGATAGGCCTCTAATGTACGGGCGTTTTCATAGACAGCGTGTTTGGCTCGTTTTCTTCTGATCTCATCTTGAATGAGGTGGTGATGACGATCAAAAACCTCTCTTGTAAGTTGGCCGAGACTTTCAATGTCCAGTTTCGTTTGTAGTTCTATTAGCGCTTGTTCACATTGTGCTCTCCGTTCGTTATATTTGGAACCCGCAAGTGTACGCCGTTTGTTGGTATTTATAATCATAATAACATTATCTTGCAAATCCATAGGTGCGTAGTAGTAGTCCAACGTTTCACAGTTTAATAGAATAGCATGATCCGCTTTCCCCATACCAATTGAAAATTGATCCATGATACCACTGTTTACACCGATATATTCATTTTCTACTTTTTGACCGAGTGTTACCATTTGTACGCGATCTATTTGTAATTGGAATAATTCTTCTAGAAGAACTCCAGTCACCATTTCAATTGAAGCAGAAGAAGAGAGGCCGGCTCCGTTAGGGGTATTACCGTAAAATAATAGATTCATTCCCTTATCAATAGTATGACCAGATTGTTGTAGATAGCGGATCATTCCTTTAGGGTAATTCGCCCAATCATGATCTTTGTTGTAGGATAGATCTGCTAAGTCACATTCAATTACACCAATTTCAGGAAAGTTCAGAGAATAAAAACGTAATTTACTATCGTTGCGAGTATGTGCAAGTGCATACGTTCCGAATGATATAGATGCTGGAAATACATGCCCGCCATTGTAATCCGTATGTTCACCAATTAAGTTAATTCGCCCAGGAGCGAAGAAATGGTAGGGGTTTTTGGTCGTGGTAAAGCAATTCTGAAATTCTGAAGTTAAACGTTGTATCGTGTTCATAATAACCTCCGGGAATAAAATAGCAGCTATTTAAGTTTATTAATTAATTTAATTAAGTTATGTGTTTTTATCTTACTATCAAATGCTGATTTGTGCAACAGGGGGGAAGAGTATAATTAATAAAACATATAAATAAAAGGTTAAACGGTTCTGTTTAGGAGTACAAAATCTTAATTAGCAGAAGTAATAACGTATAGTTTAAGGAAAGTATTGAAAGGTAAAAATAAGTAAAATAAACCCTAAATTAACTTTAGCTTTGTCACAATATTGACGGAGTCTTTTTAACTGGTTATAATCCCATTTAATATTCTAAATCGGTTGAATTTTATGGTAATATAATAGTTGACTGTGAAAGATACATTTAAACGAAAGGGCAGGATTGTTAAATAAAAGGAAGGGTGAAAAGTTTTGGAGTTAAACAAAGTTAGAGATGACCTATCAATAAGAGGGAAAAATGGGGTTGGCTTTTTATTATCAGCTATTGTAATTTGGTCGATGATTACAATAGTATTTTTACAGGCAATAGAATTGCAACAGAAAAACATCTATATGTTAGTTTCAACAGGTTTAATGTTCCCATTATCCGTTGGAATTTCTACTTTAGTAAAGGCTGATTGGAAACTTGAAAATAATCTATTAGGAAATCTAGGTTTATACTTAAATTTGGCTCAGATTATCTATTTTCCTATACTTTTTTGGGGAATTATAAAAAGTCCAAATGATGCTATCATATTTTTTGCGATTATAACAGGAGCTCACTTTTTTCCTTACGGGTGGTTTTATAATGCTAAAGCCTATAATGTAATGGCACCAATATCTGCGGTCGTAATTATGTTATTGGGGCTGTATCTTAATGGAGAAAATTTATGGTTGATACCATTTTCTTTTACTATTCTTTTACTCTTTTTAATTTTTTGGCTTCATTTAGATTATAAGAAGAAAATTAAAAAGGATTAAGAATTCAACTATCAGGGCTATAGTTTCAACAATAAAAAATTAGATATGAACCAAATAGGCTTAGGAAAAGTTTTCCCTCAAGCGTATTTTTTTGCGTTGAATATATTGATTATAATGATGATGTGACCGTCAAGTAAAATGTTACAGTTTTTGCTGATTAATTTGTTACACTTTCCTGCCCGAAGATGTTCTTTCGATGCTTCATTCGATAACTGTCACCGTTTAAATGTATTATTTCAACTCGGTGT